>JBOIDW010000146.1:0-3400 GCA_050740655.1 Gammaproteobacteria bacterium
TCCTCACAGTCTCCTTACCCTTCGGGCGCTCCGCCGCAGGCGCAACACTCGATACGGGTGGGTGGTTAGCCCTTACCCGACGGGGACTCACACCCCGCAAGATACGCCAAGCTTCGCTTGGCACAACAACGCGAAAGCTAACCGGCGCGCCGCCTTTGGCGCGTCCGGGTTGAGCGCCTTGTTGGGCCAGGTCCGCGAGCGCCTGCGTTTGACGCATTATAGCCTCCGTACGGAGCAGAGTTATGCGTAGGGTGCGGCGTCCGCTCGTTCCCTTGCGCTTGGATACCGGCCGGGGTTTCTCTGTATACGTCATCGGTCGCGGCGTGAGCCGCGTTACGGGGCTAGCTCCGGCAATCCTTCCGGCGCATTGACGCGGCGGGCGCCGTGGGCGATCTTATCGCCCCGATGCCGGCCGCCACTTTATTCTGATGCAGGACCCGTTGCCCGAGGCGCAGCCCGAGGTCCTGGAAGCGATCCTCGGCGTCTTGCGCGATGCGCAAGAGCCGGTGCCGCGCTCGCGCGTCGATCCGGTGTTGCGCAGTCGATATGGGATCAAACGTGATGCGGTGGGGCGCTTGCTCCAAGGCCTGGTCGCAGCAGGCCGGATATTCGAGTATGCGCCGTTGCGTGGCAGCCAGGGCCGTTACAGCCTTCAGGACCCGGCGGCCTATTGCAAGGCCCTCATCCTGCGCCAAGTGGCTGTACGGCCCGTCTCCCTCCAGCACTTGGCCAGGGCGCTCCGGCGCCAGCCCATCGATCCGGGTTCGGGTGAGCTGCAAGCACGGTTGGACGAACTGGAGCGCGCCGGGCGGGTGTTTCGCCTGCCGCCGCCGCGCGGTGGACGCACCTTACGCTACAGTGCGCAGCCACCCGAGCCCGGAGCGTATCTGCAACGCTTGCTCGACACCTTTTTAAAGGGTCTCGCAAAGGAGGCGGAGCGCCTCGCCGGCTACGGCGTCGCGGTCGAGACCACGCGAGCTGCGGCCGGTGCCTGGCTCAGCGCACGCTTGAACGGTGCGGACCAGGTTGTGGCTTCCACAGGCCCGGCGCCGCCGGCGATGGCCGAGGCCATCCTCAGCGAGATCCGCCTGCGCGATAAGAAACGCGGCGGTCTGGTATCGGTGCGCGAGCTGCGCCAGACATTGAAGCTGGCAGCCGAGGACAAGCCGGGCTTCGATCAGGCCGTGCTGGAACTGGCCCGGCAGGGGCGGGTATGGCTGTATCGGCATGATTATCCAGCCAGCCTTACGCAGGGTGAGCGCGAGGCCCTGGTGAGCGACGGGCGGAATTTCTACAACGGGATCTCCGTGCGAGAGTAGAAAGGAGCGGCGCGCATGGAATTGATCAATCCCTTCACCCATTCCATCGTCACCGATGCCTGGCAGGCGGCAGAGTCGGACGTCCCGATCATACACGCGGACATGTTCGAGCTGTGTTGCTCGGTGCTGGAGCAGGTACGGCAATCGGGCGGCAGCCGCTCGCTGGTGCTGCACGGCCTGCCGGGGAGCGGCAAGACCCATCTGCTCGCGCGGTTTCGCACCTCGTTGACGGGTGCGGCGCCGGAGGCGGCGAGCCCGCTACCGGTGGCACTCCCGCCCAATGCCTTGTTCATCGCCGTGCGCTTGCGGGCCGGGGCGCGCATGCTGTGCCGGCACCTGCGGCGCACGCTGGCGACCGACGTGTTTCGCCCCACGCGCCTCGGCATGTCGCAACTCGAGCAGTTGCTGGTGTATCGCTATGCACAGCACCTGAAGGACCGCAAGCAGGCCCAGGCCTGGTGGCTGGCGCTGCGCCAGCCCGCTCCCGAACGGCGCTGGTGGCAGTGGTGGAGGAATGACGAGCGCGGCGCGGCGCGGCGTGAGGTCGAGGCGATGGTCGACCGGCTGGATGATCAGTTGGCGCTGGGGCGCAATCTGAACGCGTTGTTGAAACACCTGGCGCTTGGCAGTCAGCGCCGCAGCGTGCGCGACTGGCTGCATGACGGGGCGCTGCCCGAGGCCAGCCTGCAAGAGCTGGGGCTGGTGGCGCCGCCGGATGAGGAGGACCCGGAGGAGCAGGCACTGGATATGGTCTGTGCGCTGAGCCGGCTCGCCGACGCCAGCGTTCCACTGGTGCTGTGCTTCGATCAGGTCGAGGCGTTACAGACGGCCCCGGAGGACATGGAGGGATTGCACGCCTTTGGCCGCATGGTCAGCACGCTGCGCGACAAGACCCGCAATACCCTGCTCATCTCCTGCGTACAGACCGCGTTCCTGGACCAGCTCGGTGAGATCATCCGCGGTGCTGACCTCGATCGGTTGACGGAGCAGGAGGGCCTATTGAAGCCCCTCTCGAAAGACCAAGCGGAACGCTTGGTGGCGGTCCGGCTCGACAGCTCGCCGGAGCTCGCCGGCATGCGCCGCAACCAGGCCGGCAAGCTGTGGCCGCTCAAACCGCATCGCATCAGCGAGCTGATGGATGCGGCCGGTAGCTGTACACCGCGCCAGCTCATCGCTTATTGCGGGGAAGAATTCGAGAAGTGGCGGCAAGGACAGACACAACCGGCCGCGTCGCTGGAGGAGTTCCTGGCCCTGCAATTCCGGATCGAGTTGGATCAGGCCTTGCGCGACAGCCTCCCGGCGCGCACCGACGACACGCTGGCGCACGGTCTGCCGCTCCTGGTCCAGGTCTTGAAGCAAGGCCGGGCCGTGATGGAACGCGATCAAAGGCACATCGATCTGTGCATCGAGCTACCCGCCGGGCGCCGCTATATCAGCTATTGCAACCAGGTGGGCAACCCGTTTACCGTGCGGCTGGGCAAGCTGCGCGAGCGCGTCGAGCAGGGCACCCTGCCCAATCTGCTGCTGGTGCGCGACAGCCGCCTGCCAATCTCGAAGTATGCCAAGAAGGCCCAGGAGCACCTCGAGGTCCTGGAACACGCGGGGGTGCCTCTGGTGCGCCCCGAGGCGGCCGGGATCGCGGCGCTGGAGGCGTTTCGCAGCCTGCTCTCGGATGCCAAGTCCGGCGATCTGGCCCGGCGCGGCGAGGCGGTGAGCCCCGAGTGCGTGCAAGACTGGCTGGCACAGCACCTACCCGAGGCCCTGAGCGCGTTGCTGGGCCAGATGCTGCCGAGCGAACTCGGCATGCACCGCGATACGCTCTATGACGAGTTGCTGGAGCTGGTACAGTCCAGGCGCGTGCTGCGCGTCGAGGAGGCGGCGCAGCGGCTCGCGCAGAGCGTCGAGGCGCTGGAGGCCTGCGTCAGACGCCATCCGGCCGAGCTCGGGCTGCTCCACGGCCCGCCCCCGGTGGTGTTCGAGCGGCTGGCCGTCGCTCCGGGCCCAGCCTGAGGCGATGGCGGTCTATCTATCCATGGAGCAGGTGCGTACCGCCCTGTTGCAACCGGTGCTCGACCCCGCTC
>JBOIDW010000147.1:0-1681 GCA_050740655.1 Gammaproteobacteria bacterium
GGCCTGCACGTAATGGCGGCGCCACTCGGGGGGATAGCCGCTGAACACGAATTGATAAGGATTCGTCAGGGAGGTCGCGACGCGTACGCCGTAGATGAAATAGTCGAAGCCCATATCCGCTACGATACTCTTGGTCGCCGCGTACAGCGTATCCAAGGAATCACAGCCGGAGAACGCTTCAATGCGATCGAGTGTTTTCGCGTCCACTACATGCTTAGCGGGTCCGCAACGACGACGTTGAGACCATTCATGACACCCCCTTGGCCATAGAGGCCCGACGTTTCACGCGGCTCTCTCGATGTCAGCCAGGACTGTGCGTTAGCAGCAAAGTCTGCCACATCGCGCGCCGGCTGTGCAAGGAGCACGCGGGTTATTTACTTAAAACCATCGCGGCGGTGATAAGCACGGCCGCCTCGGTGATCTCGACCACCGCTCCCGCCGTATCACCGGTCGTGCCACCGAGGCGCCGCAGCATGGCGGCGCGCACTAGCATGAACGCAGTGAATACGGCTACCAGCATCCACAAGCCATCACTGCCTAGGGTCATCGGGATGGCGGCCGCGATAATGAGGACGACGATGACCGCCGGCCGACGTGGAAGCGCTCGGGCGTACACCTCCCCCAAGCCACCGGGCCGGACGTAGGGCGTGGTAAGAAACAAAGCCAGCAACGCCGCCCGGCCGAGCATGGGCGCAAGCACCAGCGGTAACGGTTGAGCGGCCAGCGCTTCCAACGCGCTAAGCTTGACGATTAAGACTAGTATAAGCGCCACCGCGCCCGCCGGACCGCAGGCCGGATCCTTCATGATCGCCAGGCTGCGTTCGCGATCCCCCTGGCCCCCGGCCCAGGCGTCGGCGCTGTCGGCCAGCCCGTCGAGGTGCAGCGCACCGCTCATCAATACCCAGGCGGCGAGCAGGATCGCGGCGTGCAACAGGGTGCTGCCCTCTCCCAGCGTCCAGGCTAACGCGCCCAGCGTGAATCCGATCAGGAGACCGACCAGCGGGTAATAGAGCAGGGAGCGGCCGGTGTCTCGTTCGCCGGGCGCGTCCGGCAAGCGCACCGGCAGCCGGGTCAGAAACTGGAGTGCGATGAGGAAGGCTTGCAAGCGCTTCACGGCGTCACAGGGTCCCGCGATCGCACCTGCAGCGTACCGTCGGCATCAACGTGGCCGCAGAGCCGGTGCAGCGAGGCGGGCTGGACCTCGATCTGCAACGATTTCTCGAGCGGTTTTCCCGATGCCTGGCACAGCAGGATGCGGATCGGTCCGCCGTGGGTGATAAGCAGCAGGTGCTGATGGCGATATTGCGTTATCACGCCTTTCAGGGTGCCGAGCGTGCGTGACTGGAGTTGGGCCAGGGTTTCCGCTCCGGGAGGTGTATATTTAAGCGGGTCCTGCCAAAAACGGGTCAGCGCCTCGCCGTCGATTACCGCGAGGTCAGCGGCCGTGCGTCCTTCCCAGGCGCCGAAGTGCATTTCCCGCAAGCCCTGGTTCACCTCGACCAGCAGCGAGCGGCGCCGCGAAAGCTCACGGGCGAAACCGGCGCAGCGTGCGAGGGGCGAGCTGACGATGCGGTCCCAACGGGCGTCTTCGGGGAGGGCCGCCCACATCTGCGCCCAGCCCTCGGCGGTGAGCGGATCGTCGCTGCTGCCGCGATAGCGCGCGCCGCCCTCGACTTCACCG
>JBOIDW010000148.1:0-3888 GCA_050740655.1 Gammaproteobacteria bacterium
CTCCTTCAAGGCTGATTTGGCCTCGGAGCTATAATTCTCGCCGAGCACCTCACGGGCAAAGCGGCGAAAACGCAGCGGATCGTAATACGTCATTGCGACGGCGAAGCCCAGGGTGCGTGAAAATTTATCGAGATCCGCGTTGGCCGGCCCGCCTTCGATCCTAATACCATAACGGGTGCCGTCCTTTTCATACTCCACCTGCCCCGTGTGACAACCGGCACATGTGATACCGAGGACCGGCCATGCCCGGCCCGTGTTGGGATCCACGAAATCCGGATCGACCGCAAACCCGACCGGCAACGCATCGGGATTGTGCTTGCGATTGGGGTCAGGCAGAAATCCGAACCGAGCGATGTAATCGTCCTCTCGAAACAAGGGCGCACCGAAAAGAGATATACGGGGTTGCTCCAGGGCCATAAACCAGCGATAAGGCATTAGCTGGGTGCCCTGGGCAGTGTGATAAAACCGCTGTCTCTGGTCTTCGGACCAGTTTTGTCTCGGCCAATAGACCTCGTCTACCGGCTGGTAATCAGGAAGTTTATCGCAGGCCGACAGGCCGACGGTCAAGCAGGCAATGACGAGATTACGCTTCTTCATCGAACCCCCCCGTTCGGCAAAGGATAGGAAAATCAGACCGTATTCACGGAGTCCGCTATACCAGAGCGCCGATATCGAGGTCCATTGGGAGCTCTAAGGCATGCGTCTTAGCCATCGTCCGGTTCCCCTAGTCACGTTTCCAGTGCCCGCCAAGCACACGCAGCAGCGGATTTGCGCACTTCGGCCTCCCCGCCTGATGCTCGATGCGTGACCGTGGATCGAATCCGTTTTCACTCTGCGACCATCTGTCAGGCACATCTCGCTCATGGCTAGCCGGTTTGGTTGTTGGCACGGCGATCGAGAGGCGAATGCCCGTAAGGGTAAGTAGTTTTACGTAAAACGTAGCGTATAGTTTCTTACCACCGTGACTTCTTTGCCTTTGGCAAAGAAGTTTCGTCCGGCATTTAGTTGCGGCCGGAGGCCGCGCTAGAGGAAATAAACTCCTTTTTTTGCTGAATAGGGAAAATACTGAAAAGCCAGCCTGCTGTCAAATACGATAGTCGTCGGGTCAAGACCTGGAGGTGGTCGGTCTCTAAGCGCGTTCTGCCGCCCATTCCACGTGAACGCTGCCGATAGCCATGCTTTTTGCCTTATGGAATGCGGATTCGTCCTGACGAATCGCCTTGCGCAGGGCTGTTGCCACGGCCCGGAAGAAAAACGCAATCATCGCCTCGACCAAGATGAGCGCGATATTAGGCTGCATGGTGTAGCACCGGCAAGTTCGAGCCGAAATCGGTGACGTTGTCGAAGACGACCAAATTCGCGTACAGGGCAATGGAAGCCAGCAGGGCGATCTTGCAAAAGCAACCGGAATCATGCGTATATTGCTGTAACGATACCATGGCGAGCAACGAATCAATCGCCACGCCATGCGTCGCCTCCTTATAATTACCGCTTATACTTGCTCGCGGGGGCCGCCTCGAACAGGGCATTGCATTCTTCAGCGAGAATTCCGCCGATCACCCGGCATTGCCGGAAGGGCGTTCGCCGCGCGACCTCTGCCGCGCGGATCTCGATTTGATGCCAACCCAGGCGTTGCAGATGAGGGATCGATGTACCGTAGTAGACGGTGGGGATCCCCGCCCATTCGATGGCGCCCTGACACATTGGGCAGGGTTCGGCGGTGGTGTACAGATCCAGTTCCGTCCAATCGATCGACGGGTGGTCGGCGGCACAGCGGTTGATCACGACGATCTCGCCATGAAAGCTTGGGCTCTCGGAAGATTGGTTATGTCCTTCGGCGACAATGACGCCTGTGGCCCGCCGCACGATCACCGCGCCAAACGGGAACGTCGGAACCCGCTTGGCAAGGGCAATCGCCCGCCGCATGTGGCGCTCATGGTCCGCTGTTCTCGGCGGGTCGGGTGCAGGTGCCATACCAAGCACGGTCACAATTCGCCCTTTCCTGATCCCCTCAGCCTAGCCCTCTCCGCTGTCGCCCGCTCCAGTGCGCCTCCCGATTTTATCTGCAACCCAGAGGATTATATCGGCTTTTTTGAAAAAAACTCTGCCGAGGAGTACCTCGTTGAGATGGCCCGAAAAAACTGGAGACCGGCCTTGGACCCCGATTCCCGGCGCCACATGCCCGCCGCGCTCCACATCCACATGAGCCGTCTGGTCCAACACACCCTCGACATCCTCGCCTTACCTGCGCGCTGCGTCGCCGAATGCGGCTGGGTATTCAATCTGACTGGCGCGGACTTGATGAAGCTGCGCAGCATGGCGTGCGAAGCCAATACACGGTGCCCGCCATGACCCGACCGATTCCGCCTTACCGCGGGATGGGGCCGGGTATGCAAGGCCCCGACCTTCAAATCCGTTGTAATTTTCCGGGTTTCGGTTTCGGTTCCGAGCGGGCCCGCGGATAGGACGATATCGAAACGGTAGCGCGCCCCCCTCTCCTGGACCAATGACGTGAACGCGTAGCCGGCACCGGAAGCACCCGCGGCCCCGTGCACGTTACTTGCCTCCAGTGGAAAAAAGCCTTACAAGAGAGGCTCGCAGGTCCTTCGCAAAGCAGGTTAACGGTATTTAGATTACAGCTCCCCATGCAGGTGAACAGATACATTGCCTCCGGCACGGCCCCCGGATATCGGATCGAGGCCGGCGTGGCGAGCGACGTGGGCTGCGAGCGCACGGAGAACGAGGACCGCATGGTCTACTTCGAGCCCGAAGACCCGGTCCAGCGTGCCCGCCAGGGCGCCTGTGCCGTGTTGGCGGACGGGATGGGTGGCCATATGGGCGGTGCTTATGCCAGCCGGGTCGCCGTCGATCGGGTTTTAAGCGCGTACTATGCGCAGGCCGGGGACAGGGTGGCGGCGCTGCGCCGGGCCTTCGTTGTAGCCAATGACGAGATCCATCGTCTGTCGTTCTCCAGCGACGAGTACAAGGGCATGGGCGCGACCTGCACGGCGTGCCTGTTCGACGCGAGCACGGCCTATTGCGCCCATGTCGGGGACACGCGCTTGTATCTCATCCGGGGCGGTGAGCTGCGTCTGATGACCGAAGACCATTCGATGGTCGGCGAGATGGTCAAGGCCGGCATCCTCACGCGCGAACAGGCGCGCCGCCACCCGGACCGCCACCGCGTGTCGCGCTCGCTGGGGCTGCGTCCCGAGGTCGAGATCTATAGCTGGCAGGAGCCGCTGGCCCTGTGTGCGGGGGACTGCTTCGTGTTGTGCTCGGACGGCCTCTACGATCCGCTAGTCGATGACGAGATCCGCGAGCTAGCCCTGGCCGGGCCGCCCGCCGCGGCCTGCGGGCGGATGATCGATCTCGCCAAGGCACGCGGCGGTCACGACAACATCAGCGTCGGACTGTTCCGGGTCTGTCCCATCGGATAGCGGCCATGCTCAATCAAGTCGTCGGCGGCTACAAGATCCTCGAGTTGATTGGGGAAGGCGGCATGGGCGAGGTCTTCAAGGGCGTCGATCAGATGCTCAACCGGGAGGTCGCCATCAAGGTCCTGCGCCCGGAGTTGGCGCGCAAGCCGCAGATCCTCGAGCGCTTTGTCCAGGAGGCGCGGGTACTGGCGCGGCTCAATCACCCCAATATCGCCACGCTCTACAACTTCCTACAGCATGACAACGTGTATTTCATGGTGATGGAGTTCGCGCATGGACGCACCCTCGACGACGTCATTGCCGAGCACCCGCATGGACTCCCCTGGCGCTATGCCCTGGCCTTGTTCATGGACGCGCTGCACGGCATCGACCACGCCCACCGGCAGGGGATCATCCACCGGGATATCAAGCCCGCCAATCTGATGGTGAGCGTGAATCAGACCCTCAA
>JBOIDW010000149.1:0-9892 GCA_050740655.1 Gammaproteobacteria bacterium
CGAATGCGGGCTACCGTATGGCGTTAGATGACCATCATTGCGCGGTTTCACCCCGAAAGTTCTATGATTTCGCTGCCCAATTTCGCTAAGTCCGACAGGCTGCTAGGTGCTCCCCGACGATTACCCCGTGCACGTGCGATTTTGTAACGAAGTGTTAGGGCTGTTCCCGTACCAGCTGCGCAGTGCCTGGGACCGATTGGTTGATTCGGGGACCGGCCAAGCGCCGCTGCAGGTGGGCGATCCCGTGGAAATGCGTAATCGGATCGATGGCGACCCGGGTGCCATCGGCTATGCGACCAACACGGTGATCGGAGGTAACGAGGCCGATTGGACCCTCGGCTTCCGCTAGGTCCTCCGGCGTGCGCGTTCGCATTGTTTCCCAGCCGCCGCCGGGGTATCGACGATGGGCACGCCTCCTGATTTCTTTCGCGCCCTGGAGCCCGCGTGTGGTGGATCAGGACCCGCCTCCTAAGCGTTTTCTAAGCCTGAAATGGAAGGCGCTGGTCTCGACGACCCTCGTGCTACTGACCGTTACCGGGTCTTATACACTGGTCAACGATTGGGGGCTCAAGCGCCGGTTCGAGCAGCGCCGCACCGCCGACCAGGCGCGCTATGCCCAGATCATGCAGGGGCTGCTCGACCGGTCCTCCAAGCGCATGCAACAACTGGCCGCCGCGCTGGCCTCCCTGCCCGAGATCCGGCGCCACATCGACGCGAACGGCCCCGCCGGCGCGGCCCGGCCGTTCGACGCACTGGCCAGCGGTCTAGCCATCGACCTCGGCCTGCACGGGATAGCCATTTACTCGGCCCGCCTCGAACCACTCGCCGTGCGAGGCTGGGAACCTCAGCATCTGCGTGCCGCCGCGATTGAGCGCGTGGTGGCGGAGAGCCTGCGCGCCGAGGTCCCGCAAACGCTTTACGACTGCTCAGAGCTGTGTTTGCAACTCAGTGTTACACCGGTGCTGGGCATGGCCGGCCAGGCCGGCGCCATCGTATTGGGGGTCTCGCTGGCCGATGTGATTCTGGACTTCCAACGCGTCTCGGGGGCCGATATGGGCCTCATCGCACCACTGCCGTCCGCCGGCAGCGCTGATCCGGAGGGGGAGGATCGCGTGCTGTCCGCTTGGGGCCAGCGTGTAATTGCACTCAGCAATCTCCGTCGAAATCTCGCCGTGCTGCGCACCATGGCCGGGCGTAACCCGGCGCTGGCGCAAGCAAGCGGACCGCACTATGAAACCGTCGAGGGACGCACATTCGAGGTGGCGCTGGTCCCGCTTGCCGGCGCCAATACGGCCCACGAAGCGCATCTCGTCGTGGTGGCCGACGTCACCGAGGCGGTGCGCGAGATCCGCGACATGACGCGCGGCAACCTCGCCATCGGCGTGGCCAGTCTGCTGATCTCGGAGACCCTGCTGTTGCTGATCCTGTGGCGACCGGTCAGCCGCCTGCGCCGCGCCTCCACCAGCCTGCCCTTGCTGGCCCGCTCGGCCTTCGCGCAGGCGCGAGCGGGGCTCGCCGCGAGCGGCTCACGGCGCGGACCGCAAGATGAGGTGGACGTCCTCAATACGGCCGCCATTCAACTCTCCACCCAACTCGAGACCCTGCACGGCGAGTTGGCACAGCGCGGCCATGAACTCGCCGAGCGCGTCACGGAGCTGGCACACGAGCGGGATTTCGTGACCCAGGTCTTATACACGGCCCAGATCATCATCCTCACCCAGGATCGTGACCAAGGCATCGTCATGGTCAACCCCTACACGGCGAGCATCACCGGTTATACCCCCGGCGAGATCCAAGGCCGCACGTTCAGCGGCCTGCTGGTCGCCGCCAACGCGCCGGACGATCCGGGGCGCTACGCGCAGCTCATCTCCGGTGAGGTGCAGCACTTCAAGGAAGAACGCGAGCTGCGCTGCAAGGACGGCAGCACCCTGATCGTGATCTGGCACCACTCGCTGCTCAGGGGCTCGGACGCGAGCAGCCCGGCCGTGCTCTCCGTCGGAACGGATATCACGGCGCGCAAACGGGCCGAGCTGAGGCTCGCCTGGCTGGCCGATCACGATCCCCTCACCGGCCTGTTCAACCGCCGCCGCCTGCAAGAGGAGCTCGCCGAGTCGCTGGCACAAGCCAGGCGTTACCGGCGCTCCGGCGCCCTCATGTTCCTGGACATCGATCAATTCAAGTACGTCAACGATACCAGCGGCCACCCGGCAGGCGACCGCCTGCTCGCCCAGCTGGCCGAGTCCTTACCGCGCGTACTGCGTGAAGTAGACATCATGGGGCGGCTTGGCGGCGATGAGTTTGCCATTCTGCTCGCTCAGTCCAGCGAGCAGGACGCGATCCACGTCGCGACCAAGGTGCTGCACCACATCCACGCCTTGGAGCTGCGCGTCGCCGAGCGCGTGCATCGGGTCTCGGCGAGTATCGGTATCGCCATGTTTCCGCAGCACGGCGACAATATGGAAGACCTGCTGGCCCATGCCGATCTCGCCATGTATCGGGCCAAGGAGACCGGCCGCGGCCGCTGGCATCTGTTCTCCCCCGATGACCAGAGCCATCGCCTGATGCAGGAGCGGGTGCTGTGGAAACAACGTGTCGAGAGCGCGTTGGCGGAACAGCGGTTTCTGCTGTGCGTACAGCCGATCGTCGATATTCGCAGCGGGGTCACCAGCCATTACGAGGCCTTGTTGCGCATGCGCGCCGGCGACGGCAGCCTGTTCAGCCCCGCGGATTTTATCGAGGTTGCGGAACGCTCCGGCCTCATCGGCGAGATCGACCGGCTGGTGCTGTTGCAATGTGCGCAGTGGATCGCGCGCCTCGAGCGCGGAGGGCGGCGCGTGACCATCTCCGCCAATCTCTCCGCCCATGCCTTCGATAATCCCGCGTTGCTGCCCTTTATTCAACGGGTCATTTACGAAACCGGCATCGATCCGGCGCAACTCATCCTGGAGATCACCGAGACCGCCGCGGTCTCGGATTTCACCGCCGCACGCCGCCTCATCGAGGCCATTCGAGCGCTCGGTTGCTCCTTTGCGCTGGATGACTTCGGGCGCGGTTTCGCTTCGTTCTATTATCTCAAGGAGTTGCCCATGGAATATGTCAAGATCGACGGCTCGTTCATCCGCGGCCTGACGCAGCGTCCCGACGACCAGGCGCTGGTACGCGCCATGGCCGACATCGCCCACGCCTTCGGTAAGAAGACCGTCGCCGAGCACGTCGAGACGCAAGAGGTGCTTACCCTGCTGGGGCGCCTCGGGATCGATTACGCGCAAGGTTATTTTACCGGTAGACCGATCGAGATCGCCGAGGCCTTCGCGCAGCCGGCAGCGGAGCGCGCAGTTGCCGCGGAGCGTTGAGACGGCTGCCCCTGTATGCCGTCGGTCGCCACCCTGAAGGCGCTGTGCGCCGATCTACCCGCTTGCGAGCGCTGGTCGCTGCGCTACGTCGAGTCCAGCGAATTCGTCTTCCAGGTGCGGCAGGGCGTGGTGCAACCGCCGCGCGTCCGTCACGACAGCGGCGCCTTTCTCAGCGTCTTCGACGGCACCGGTGGCGGCTATGCCGCGACCTGTGACGTGAGCCCATCCGGGATCCGGACGGCGGCCGAGCAGGCCCTGCGTTGGGCGCATTTCCTGGCGCACCGACACCTCGCCTGCCCGGTGGCACCCGATAGTCCCATCGACAGCGGGCAGGCCCGCGAGCACGGGTCCCACGAGACCGTTTCCGGAAAGGTCCTCGTGCCGCTCTTGACGAAGCTCGCCCGAGACTTGAAGTGCCATCCGCGGATCGTCGATTGGAGTGCGGGCTTGCATCTGCGTTTCCAGCGTACGGTCTTGTTGAGCAGTACGGGTTCGATGCTCGAACAACGATGTTCCGATCTGACCCCGGATCTCTATGCGGTCGCGAGCCGCGCTAGCGAGGTGCAACGCCGCAGCTTCGGTCATGACTATGCCCGTCAGGGCGGGCTGGAACAGCTTGAGGCACTCGCCGTGTCGGCCGCCGCGCCGCGTGTCGCCGAGGAGGCGCTACGCCTGGTCGAGGCCCCGGACTGCCCCAGTGCGAGCATGGATCTGGTGCTGCTGCCGGGCCAGATGGTCTTGCAGATTCACGAAAGCATCGGCCATCCTCTGGAACTGGACCGCATCCTCGGCGATGAGCGAAATTACGCGGGCGGCAGCTTCGTCACGCCGGAGATGTTCGGGCGCTATCGTTATGGGTCGGCGCTGCTCAACGTGAGCTTCGACCCGTTCCGCCCGCAGCAGATGGCCAGCTACGCCTATGACGATGACGGCATCCGTGCCGAACGCCGCATGCTGATCCGAGCCGGGGTCTTGGAGCGCGCCTTGGGCGGGGCCGTATCCCAGCGCCGCTCCGGGATTGCCGGGGTCGCCTGCGCCCGTGCCGAGCGCTGGAACCGTCCGCCCATAGACCGTATGGCCAATCTCAATTTGGAGCCAGGCACCAGCAGCCTCGCGGAGATCATCGGCCGGGTGGAAAACGGCGTGATGATGGAGACCAATCGATCCTGGTCCATCGATGACCGGCGCAACAAGTTCCAGTTCGGTTGCGAGTGCGGCTGGCTGATCCGCGACGGCCAGGTCCGCGGGCTAGTCAAAAACCCAGGCTACCGGGGCATCTCGGCGACCTTCTGGCGTAGTCTCGGCGCGGTCGGCGATAACGGCACCCTGCGTGTCATGGGTCTCGGTAGCTGCGGCAAGGGCGAGCCCAACCAGACCATGCACGTGGGACATGCCGCGCCGGCCTGTTTGTTCACCGGCGTCGAGGTATTCGGCCGTGCTTGATCCGCGGCCGGTGCTGGAGGCGCTGCGGCAATCTCTGGAGCGCCTGGTGCAAGGCGACGAGGTCTTGTTGCTGTACTACGCGGGCGAGACCAGTGAGTTTGTGCGGTTCAACGGCACTCGCCTGCGCCAGGCGGGCCACGTGTTTCAGCACGAGGCGCGCGTGCAAGTGATCCGGGGACCAAAACAGATCGAGGGCCGGTGCTGCCTGGGGGGCGATCCCGGCCAGGATCACGCCCAACTTGCGGCGCTCTTGAAACGCCTGCGAGCACTGCTCGACGAGGCCGAGGCCGATCCGTATCTCAACTATGCGACCCAGCGCTGCGACTCGGTCGAGGAACGCCTGGATACCCGCCCGGATAGCCAGGCGGCGCTCACCGAGGTCATCGCCGCGGCGCAGGGGCTGGACCTGGTGGGCCTGTGGAGCAGCGGCAGCGTATGGCGGGGATTCTGCAACAGCCTGGGCCAGCGCAACTGGTTCATCGATCACAGCTTTCATCTCGATGCCAGCCTGCATCTCGACAGCACGCATGCCGTCAAGCTCGCCTATGCGGCGCGGCGCTGGGAGCCGCAGGTGTTCCAGGCCAAGCTCGGCGAGGCGCGCCGGGCGCTGGAGGTCTTGGCGCGTCCCGATGCGCTGCTCGCGCCGGGACGCTACCGTGTGGTGTTGGCGCCGCAGGCCTTGGCCGAGCTGCTCGGGCTGCTCGGCCAGGGTGGCTTCGGCCTCAAGCAGCACAAGACCCTGCAAACGCCCTTGATCGCCATGCTGCGCGACGGTGAACGGTTGGACCCGCGCGTGACGTTGCGCGAGGCGCATAGCGCCGGCTACACCCCGCGTTTCACCTCGCGCGGTTTCATCAAGCCCGAGGCCGTGACCTTAATCGATCATGGCGTGTATCGGGACTGCCTGGCCGATGAGCGCAGCGCGCGCGAGTTTGCGAGCGAGGTGAATGCCGATGCCGAGGTCGCGCGCTCGCTCACCATGGAGGCCGGTGAGGTGACCGAAGAGACTGCCCTGGCCCAACTCGGCGACGGGCTTTTTATCGGTAACCTCTGGTATGCGAATTATTCGGATACCTCTCGCTGCCGCTTCACGGCCACCACCCGTTTCGGCTCATTCAAGGTGGAAAACGGCCGGCGCGTCGCGCCACTCAACACGCTGCGCTTGGACGACAGTCTGTATCACCTCTTGGGTCAGGGGCTACTCGGGCTTACCCGCCAACGCGAGGATATCCTGGACCCTGGCACCTACGAGGCACGCTCGCTGGCCAGCATGCGTCTGCCCGGCGTACTGGTCGACGGCGTACATTTCGCGATGTAATGAGCGCGCTTCCCGCCGTGCAAGCAAAGGCGCTACACCGCTGGGACGTGACACCGCAGGAGGCGATCGTCATCCAGGAACGGCTGCGCGGCCTGGTCATCGATCGCGATCGATTCGGCCCGGTGCGTCACGTGGCCGGCATCGACGTGGGGATCTGCAACGCCGGCCGTACTACGCGCGCCGCGATCGCGGTCTTGAGCATGCCGGAACGGGTGCTCATAGCGTCCGTCGTTGTGGAAAGGCCGGCCTGTTTTCCGTACCTGCCGGGGCTGCTGTCCTTTCGCGAGGTACCGGCCATCCTCGAGGCCTTGGAGCGGCTCGACACGCTGCCTGACCTGATACTCTGCGACGGCCAGGGGCTGGCCCACCCACGCCGCTTCGGCCTCGCCTGCCATCTCGGCGTACTGACCGATAAGGCCACCATCGGGGTTGCCAAGACCCGGCTCATCGGCGCTCACGCGGAGGCGCCCTCCGGTCGCGGCGAATGGACGCCGCTGTATGCCGCCGATGAGGTCATCGGTGCCGTGCTACGCAGCCGGGCGGGGGTCAAACCGCTGTATATTTCTATTGGACACCGCGTAACGCTCGGCACCGCCGTGGACTGGGTTATGCGCTGTACCGGGCGTTATCGTCTACCCGAGACGACCCGCTGGGCGCACCGCCTGGCCTCGACGGAGCGACGCTAGGAGTGGTTCGGGGTAGGCTCGTCGATGGGCATGAACTATCGTGCTCTTAAAGGCTTAAGGGGACCTCTAGATCGTGTGATTACCCGATGATCCACCGATTCGCCTTTGCGGGACACGCGTACCCGGGTCGGACTTCCGGGGCGCGCACCAAGTCGGCGGCTTCAGCCGCAAGCCTGATCTCGTCTATCCCGGCGATCGAGACCGACGCGAAAAGAACGCGCGGCTCATAGCCACGACGTTAGACGCCTCGATTTCTGGTAGGTCGAATTCCGGTGTACGAACCCAAAGCACATCCACCAATACCTCCCACGAGTGCTGCTCCACGCCGCGGCCGCGCTCGCCCTGTTGCTGCTCTCACTCATCCTAGGTATGGCGGGCTACGAGTACTTCGAGCAACTCCCATGGCGCGATGCATTCTTGAATGCTGCAATGCTCATGGGCGGAATGGGGCCGGTAGACGCGCCACGAACGGATGGAGGCAAGTTGTTTGCTGGCCTGTACGCACTCTACGCAGGCTTGGTTTTCCTGGTCGCGGCAAGCCTTCTCTTCACGCCGATAGTGCACCGTGTGATGCACAAGTTCCACTGGGAGCAAGACCGGTAGCTTCCGTATGTTGGCCCACGATGGCCTACCCCCTCCATCGTGCGGACATGCCCCGGCAAACCGGGTCATGCCGCTCATGTCGAACGTGTGTGCCGGGCATGGCGCGGAGCGAGTCGGGTGGAGGTAAGGGCCGTGCTCGAGCCTCGGACTGCGTAAACCCTTCCAAAGCGATCACGCGGTGACAACCATGATATTCAAACAGCTCTACGACGACGGGTCCTCGACCTATACCTATCTCATCGGCGATCCCGAGACCGGGGAGGCGGTGATCATCGATCCCGTGGACGGCCACGTGGACGATTACCTGAAACTGCTTGCGGAGCTGGGGCTCAAGCTCAAGTATTCGCTTGAGACCCACGTGCACGCGGATCACGTCACCGCTAGCGGGCGACTGCGTCAGAAGACCGGTGCCGAGACCGGTGTCGGCCAGTTGTGCGGCGCCGTTTGTGCCGATCATCAGCTCCGCGGCGGCGACGTGTTACGTGTTGGTAATGGCGAGCCAATCAAGGTCGTTGCCACCCCGGGGCATACCCCCGGTAGCAGCTCGTTTCTGTGGCGCGACCGGGTGTTCACCGGCGATGCGCTCTTGATCAACGGTTGCGGTCGTACCGACTTTCAGGGCGGTAACGCCGGAGCGCTCTACGACAGCATTACCCAACGCCTGTTCACCCTCCCGGGCGAGACCCTGGTCTATCCCGGCCACGATTATCAGGGGCGGCGGGTGAGCTGTATTGCGCAGGAGCGTGCGATCAACCCGCGCCTGGCCGGCAAGACGCGCGCGCAGTTTATCGAGATCATGCATCACCTCGACTTACCGAGACCTCGCCGCATCGACGAGGCAGTCCCCGCCAACCGGATGTGCGGCCTGCCGGAAGCGGAGGCGTGCCAGGGCTAGGCTCGAATCGATACCGCGTTCGCTGGCGGAGCACCTAAGCGGGGGGCATATCCCAGGCCCACAATCCGGGGCCCGCCGGGATAAGCCCCTCGAAGCAAATCACCAGAGAGGCAAAGGACCGCCGGCTACGTGCGAACCGCGCGTACCGGTCGCCATGTACTCACGGTAGACGGGCCAACCACTGTCGGCCGTGCCGACGCCGGCCCCGGTCCTTAGGAATATATCCTGGGGCGCCTGCGACAAGAGCGACATGAGCACGCGCTGCACGCGGCTCGGCGGCGTCATCGCTTGGGCGATCTCATTGGCATCCGTCATGGGGTGTCCGTACTTAGATCTGACTCTCTTAACGTTGACAATCGGGCCGATGCGGGCATTATACATTTGTGGATCGATAAACCGGACGCGGATGGTGCATCCGGTCGTGCGGCAGTTGCCGCACTTCGAGGCCTACTTCACGCCCTACTACGGTGATGGTTTCGTAAAGCTGGTTTGGCGCGCCGGGGTCGTGATCGCTTTCGGCGATCACAGGTTCAGCGGTGATCCCGAACCCGCCAGTTTCAGGCGATCAGCGAAACGCGGAGGGAGGACTCGGAAGGGTGCCGGTCGGCGCGAAGGTGTCAGGCTGGCTACGCGCGCCAGTTGTCCAGATTTATACCGTGGCCCAGGGTTTGGATCCGTTGGTAATGAGCGAGGTTGCCGGTGACCAACGTCAGACCGTGCCCCAGCGCGATGGCAGCGATCATCGGATCGGCACGGCCGATCGGTTGCCCGACGCGCTCCAGATCCGCATAGATCCGCCCCGCGAGCGCTGCGCTGCGCTGGTCCAGGGTCAACAGCTCGACCCCGGGCAACCCATCCAGAAATTGCTGGACCCGGTCTTCGCGCTGAAGCTTGTGGAAACCTTTGACGATCTCGAGGACGGTGATGACGGAGATGGTGTAATGACCGTAGGCGCTGCGATACTGGGTGGCCTTGGCAACGACGTTTTGATTTCGCCCCTTCAGGATCTCGGAGAAGATGTCGGTATCAAGCAGCGCCCTATCCACCGCTTTGCCTCAGAGGATGCTGCTCTCGCGCCTGCATGGCCATCTCTAGCACCTGATCGATCACTTCAGGCTCCTCGGCAAACATTCCCAGGAAGACATCCTCTTCAATCGCAGGCGATTCGAGGTTCTCGATCATCTCTCTGAGCAACTGCTCCACCGTACAGTGGCGAACTTGCGCCAGCCGCCTGGCGCGCTCGAACGTCTGCGTATCGAGCTCGATCTCTATTCTTTCCATGGTTCATCCTCCGCCTTCAGGCGCGTGTCACAACAAGGGCGTTATTCATGACCGTCACAGCGGGTCTCACTACCCTTCGCGATGCCCACTGATAAGGGGATCATATCAAACTGACCGCCATCCCCTTGGGAGACATCGTGGGAAGCGTGAAGCGTAGCCTGAGAGGCTGGGCAAACTACTTCCACCATCGGAACTCAAGTCTAGCGATGAGCAAGGTCAGAAACCATGCGGAAGACCGGTTGCGAACCCACTTGATGAAGCGCCATAAGGTGAAGGACAGAGGGAGCGGCCTGCGTCGTTTCCCGAGTGCTGA
>JBOIDW010000150.1:0-4647 GCA_050740655.1 Gammaproteobacteria bacterium
GTGCTGCTGCGCGATGGTCTCGGACTCGCGAGCCCGTTGCATTGGCAGGTCTATCTGCCCGTGTTCGGGCTATCCGTCGTCTTGATGGTGCCCGCCATCCGGGCGGCCCAGCGGCGTGGGCGCGACGTGTTCCTCGGGGCCGTGGCGCTCGTCGGGGTCGCAGAACTGGGTCTCTGCCTGGGACATGAGAGCGCGTCCTGGGTGTTCCTCATGCTGTGGGGCTTCTTCGCGGGGTTCAACTACCTGGAGGCGAGCCTGCCCACCCTGGTCTCGCAGATGGCGCCGGCCGATCGGCGCGGGACCGCGCTCGGCGTCTACGCCATGTCGCAGTTCCTCGGGGCCTTCGCGGGGGGGGCGCTCGGCGGCCTGCTCTCGGGTTATGCTGGCGCGACCGGCGTGTTCCTGATGTGCGCCGTGCTGGCGTTCTCTTGGTTACTGTACGCCCGCGGGATGGTTTTCCCGCGGCCGCTACGCAGCCATGTCGTCAAGGTCGGCCGGCTCACGGCCGCCGAGGCCACGGCGCTCACCGTCAGGCTTGCGGCCGTTGCGGGAGTGAGCGAAGCCGTGGTGGTCGGTGAGGACGGCGTGGCCTTCCTCAAGGTGGACCGGGACACGCTCGACTGGCAGGGATTACGTGACATCTGCGAGGCGCGGGGCTAAGGTCTGGGCGGCGCAGTCGGCAGTCGATGTAGGGTGGGCTAGGCATGCCGTTCATGCCGTAGCCCACCAACGCGACCCGCACAGCGGGTCTCCTTTCGTGAGGAGGAACAACGATGGCAAGGGGTATCAACAAGGTCATTCTCGTCGGGAATCTGGGTGCGGAACCCGAGGTGCGGTACATGCCGAGCGGGCAGGCGGTCGCGAACGTGCGGTTGGCGACCAGCGACTCGTGGCGGGACAAGGAGACGGGGGAAAATCATGACCGCACCGAGTGGCACCGCGTGGTGTTCTTCGGCAAGCTCGCCGAGATCGTCAAGGAATACTTGCACAAGGGTTCGCAGGTCTATGTCGAAGGGCGGATCCGGACCAACAAGTGGCAGGATCGCGAGGGGCACGACCGCTACACCACCGAGATCGTGGCAAACGACATGCAGATGCTGGGCGGCCGCGGCGGCGGCACGGCCCCCATGGAGCACGAGCCGCCACCCTCGGGCGAGGCCCAGGCCCCGAGCCCGGCGTCTATATCTTCTGGATCGGGGAGCGGCGGACCGTCGGATCTCGACGACGACATCCCGTTCTAGGGGGGCCGTCCGGGACAGGGGCCAGGATCGATTAATTCGGCGATGGGTGCGGCTCTATGCGGGTCAGATCCAATTTGGAGTGGCTCGATGCCCTCCAAAGCGAAGGACTTGTCCAGGAAGAGGCCTTACGGGACCTCCGTCAGGGTATCTTGCGGGCGGTGCAGGCCTACCTCGGCAAACAATTCCTGGGACGCGGGGCTCTCTCCGCCGAGGACGCCCACCACCTGGCGGAGGACTGTACGCAGGAGGCACTCCTCGCGGTCCGTAACAACCTGACGGGCTTTCGCGGCGACAGCCGGTTCACCACCTGGGTCTATGCCATCGCGATACGCACGGTGCTGGCCGATCTGCGCCGCAGGCGCTGGCGGGAGGTCAGGCGCGAACCGGAGCTGCTTGGCGAGCGGCTGCCCGCGTGGCCCGTGGATGAGCCTTCCACCCCTGGCCCCGACCGTAGCCTGCAGCAGGAAGAAGCCTGGCGCGTCTTGGCCCGAGTCATCGAATCGGAGCTGACCCCCAGGCAGCGCTCGGCGCTCGTGGCTCACGCCTTCGACGAGATGCCCCTCGATGAAGTCGCGGCCTGGCTGGGCACCAACCGCGACAACGTCTACAAGCTCTTGCACGACGCTCGCAAGAAGCTGAAACGCGCCCTCCTGGCACGCGGTCTCACCTTGGTCGACTTCTGGAAGATATTCGAGTAGATTGAGCAAGTTACGATACTATTGCCCCTGCGAGCAAGCACCACGATGGTCACCGGCTTACTGCAAGGTGCCGGCGTGTTGGAGCAGGCGCTCCGGGGCCTCCCGCACAGTCATCAGGTAAGAACTCGGGCGCGAGAAACATCCTATAATTAGGGAACGAGCAGATCCAATCATGAAGAGGGAAGAGTTCAAGCGTTTCGTCCACACCGTCTTCGGCGCCGAAGGCGACGAGTTGGTGTGCTCGGAATTCTTCGCCGAGCTGCCTCGCTACGTCGACCTCGAGCGCGCCGGTTACAACGCCAAGGCGCTGCTTCCCAGGGTCAGCCACCACATGCACCAGTGTCCGGAATGCGAGGAGGTCTATGAGGCCTTGCGCGCGGTCGCCGGTGAGTTAGGGCCACACGTCACGACGTAAGATCCCACCACCTCATCGCATCTAATCGGCAGCGGGCAAGACCCGCGTCGAATTTCCACCAATGGAGATAGATGCGATGACGAGATCGACGGTCCCGTTCGGGATCGCCTTCCTCGCGGCGTTATCACTGACGGTCGTGCGTAGCGCACCGCCGGTACAGGCGGCCGAGGGCGGCGACACCCATCTGATTACCATCAAGGCCGGCGCCCTGCCCTCCGGACAGCTCGCCTACCAGATGGTCAGCCACAAGATCAAGACTGCGCTGGGCGGGGAGGCCGATCGCACTGACCGCTATTACGCCGGTCCCACAATCCCCGGCCCTACCATCGTCATCAAGGAAGGCGACACCGCGGAGGTGACGCTGGAACACGGCATTACCGACTCCCCACTACCCGTGAGCATCCATGTCCACGGGGTGCATTACAAGGCCGACAGCGACGGCACCATGAAGGTGTTGAACGGGCTCAAGGATGAGGCCGCCTTCCCAGGCCAACCCTATACCTACAAATGGACCGCTGCGCCGGGCACCGCGGGCACCTGGGCTTACCACGACCACGCCTTCGGCAATCCCATGGTGGGCGCCGAAGACAAGGGCTTGTACGGCACGCTGATCGTCAATCCCACCGACGGTAAGGTGCGGGCCATGATCGACGGCAAGCATGTGAACGTCGATGTGGCCGATATAAAACGCGAATTCATTCTCTGGATGCACGAGACCACCTTCTGGGGCATGGAGGTCAACCACATCCTCAAGGGCAAGCAGATCCCGCTCTGGACCAATCCGACGGTGGGCGCACGTCTAGGCGAAAAGGTCAGATTCCACGTCATCGGCCTGGGGACGGCCTTTCATACCTTCCATCTCCATGGGCACCGCTGGCTGGAGCCCGGCACCACCAGCGTCGTCGACACCGCCAACCTCGGCCCCATCAGCCGCCAGAGCTTCGTCGTTGAGGCCGGTGAGGGCGTGGGGCCCGGTGAATGGCACTACCACTGCCACGTCATCCAACACATGCAGTCCGGGATGATGGGCAACTTCCGGGTCGTTGAATAACACTACCGATCAACAACAGGAGAAAACCATGCGCAGCAACTACAAGTTTATCGCGGCGATCGCGGCCTTGAGCTTCGTTTCCATTCAAGCGGCCGAGCCGGCCCCTGCCGAACCCAAAGAAGAAGACGTCATCATAAGCCGGGCGGGCGTGCTGCCCTCCGCGATACTGGAAATGACCGACGAGCCCGGCAAGTGGTTCAAAGACCCCAAGGACGGCGACTCGCTAGTGGCCGTGAAGCCCGGCGAAGCCGTGCTGATTAAAATGACGGACACCAACACCGAGCACACCATTACCAGCCTCTTTTGGCAACCCGGTGCGGCTGAATTTCCCGTGGATCAGGACAAACCGTCCAACAGCAGCGTGGCCCAGACCTTCGACAAACCGGGGCTCTATGTCTTCACGTGCAAAATCCACCCCTACATGTTCGGCGCGGTCGTGGTCGACGACCCGGAAACCGAGGGACTGGACCTGGGCGCGGAGATCGAGCTAATCACCGGTGCCAAGGTACCCACCAGCAGCGATATCGCCAAGAAATTGCTGCGGACCTTCTTTGTGGCGACGACGCCCACCCTGTGGCGCGACTATGGCAAACCGACCTGGGAGGTGAAGCTCCCCGATCTGCCGTTGAACCTCGGCGGCACCGTTATCAAGCTGAGTGCCCTCGATGTCAGCGCGCCTAACAAGCTCAACAATCCCAAGACGCCGGGCATCGGCGAGATCTGGGTCAACACCCAGTTCGAGACCATCACCGGCAAGACCAAACCGGGCTCCGCGACACAAATAGACGCCTCGAAGTGGAGCATCACGAAGAAGGTCAAAGGCGTCGAGCAGAACATGAACAATCCGCACAACATGTGGACCGACGCGAGCTACAAGTACATCTACCAGACCGAGTGGTTCGACAAACGCCTGACGACGTTTGATCGGGAATCCGGCAGGGTCTACGGCACACAGACGGTCGGCATTAATCCCTCGCATGCGATGTCCAGCCCTAAGGACGGCATGCTCTATGTCGCCATCAACGGTGAGGAGAGCGTAGTCAAGCTGACCCCGGGGTCCTCGCCCACGGCAATGGGCGCCATTAATGTCGGCACCCACAGCGGTCCACACGGTCACCACATCACCGATGACGGGAAATACATGATCACGCCGAATGCCCTCGCCTCCAGCGTCTCGGTCGTGGACCTCGCGAGCGAAGAGGTGACGCAGATCCCGATCGGCGGGGTGATTCCGATCGCCGC
>JBOIDW010000151.1:0-1542 GCA_050740655.1 Gammaproteobacteria bacterium
CTCCATGTCTAGCCTGTAACGATTCCTGTCTTTTGCGACGCCCCCCACTCGGATGCGCCTGTCTCAGGATCTTGCGGTATCCTTCCGTCATTCAGCATGGGTAACGCCCCCGGCATTTGTCCTTTAGCTCTGTCCAGGCGAGAGATCCATCGGTCACAACTGCGCTGCGATGGCTTCCGCCGACGTACATACTGGCACGATAGTGAATGAACTGAGATCCTTCCAGTTCTCTATCCATACTCCGAAGAGGGCAGGGTCTTCGGTGCGCATCAGTTGATAGCAAGTCTTTAAATCCAAAGCGACCCAGCTTGCGACGTACTCCAGGCCAGCGGGGAGCATACGGCCTTTTTCACGCGCCCGGCGATAGATCTCGGGAGCCGCACCATCATGGAAGTGTTCAAGCGTACCCTTCCGGTAAACCTGGTTGACTTTCATTTTTCTCATCGATCTTTGGTCCTCTGCGGAGGGCGAGCATGTCATCATCACGGAGTTGGGTTGGGCTTCACGGACGGGGGCGAGATCTGCTATAAGCCGAGCATTCGAAGGCAGGTCTCACTTGCTGTGCTTTAGCTCTGCGGGCCAGAGCGGAGGGGCCATGAAGCAACCGGAAGACGTGCAGCTGAGTCGCGAGGAAGGCGAAGCGCTGAGTGAGCGGATCGAGCGCAAGGCGTTGAGCACGGCAGATCGGCAGCTGTTGGTGAAGGTGCTCACGTTTTATTTTTGGCTGCTCTTTGCGCTGCGGGAGGCGAAGCGCAGTCGCAAGCGGCTCAAGGCGTTGGTGTTTGGGGAGAAGCCCAAACCGCCTAACCCATCCTCATCGGATGGGAGTGCGGGTGGGAGGGCATTGCCGACACGTACATCACAAGAAGAGTCAGCCTCCACCTCCACCTCGCCGCCGGAGAAGAAACCGCCCCCGCCTGGGCATGGGCGGCACGGAGCCGGCGTCTATCGGGCGGCGCAGACGGTGGCCTGTCGCCATGAGGAGTGAGCGGTGGGCGAGCGGTGCCCCGCGTGTGGGCGTGGGAGCCTCTATCGCTTACCGCCGGGCGTGGAGATGCGACTGGAGGGCAAGGCCTTGTTATCGGCCGGGCGCTACGAGCTAGAGAAGTTACGGGGTTCGGCGGGTGGGCAAATCTTCACGGCGTCGGTACCCGGAGCAGCGGGGAGCGAGAAATACACGGCGCGGGCACGAGCAGTAGTGGCGCGGGCCCGCTATTATTTAGGGCTGCCGTGGCATCGGCTCGAAGGATTCCAAGCGTTGGTGGGCGTGCCGGTGCCGGAGGCCACGCCATGGGAGCAGGGAGAAATCGTCGGCGCTTGTACCCCTCCGCTCTTCAAGTGCTTAGAGAAGCTGGCGGCGCAAGGCGAGGTGATCTTTCAAGAGGATACGCCGGGGCGGGTCTTGGCGTTGATCGAAGAGAACAAGCAGGCGGCAGCCCGAGCGCACGCGCAGGGGAAAGCGAAGACCACCGAACGGACGGGCATGCAGACGACGGCGCTGATCGTGCAGGTGGGCGAGCGGCGGATCTGTTTGTATTATAC
>JBOIDW010000152.1:0-2502 GCA_050740655.1 Gammaproteobacteria bacterium
GCCGCAGGAGCCGAAGGCTGAGCTCGTAATAATCGATATAGGATTCTTTATCCGCGTCGATGAAGGCATAATCGAAGCTGCCCGTGGCGCCCCCAGCCAGAAGTTGTTGCAGGGTCTCGACAGCGGGTGCGAGGCGTAAATCGATCTTGCCGGCGACCCCCGCCTGGCGCCAGTAGCGCTCGGCGACGGAGGTCCATTGCGGGTTGACGTCACAGGCAATGAGCTGTCCATCAGAGGGTAAACCGAGCGCGACGCAAAGTGAGCTGTAACCCGTGAAGACGCCGATCTCGACGGCCTTCTTAACGCCAAGCAAACGCACCAAGAACGTCATGAACTGCCCCTGCTCGGGGGCGATCTGCATGTTGGCTTCCTGGTATGACGCCGTCTCGGCGCGTAAGTGTCTAAGCACCTCGGGTTCCCGGGAGGAGACGGAGAGCAGATAATCGTACAGCGTGTCGCTCAAGCGGATGGTTTTGTTGGTCATGACACGGCCCCGGTTATGCACGCTACATGATCATACGTTAACCTAGAGTCATGAAAAAAGAACTTAGCGCCATGAAGGATTTCGGCCCGAGCTCGATCCGGGATCCCTGGACGGTATTGCAATTGACGGACCCCCATCTCTATGCAGATCCGGGCGGCCTTTACGACGGCTTGAATACCTGGCAATCGCTGCGCGCCGTATTGACCCTGGCGCAAACAAGGCAGTGGCCGCCCGACGCGCTGGTGCTGACCGGTGATCTGAGCCAAGACGGTAGCCGAGCCGCCTATGCCAGGCTGCGTGAATGCATCCGGGGCTTGGGCGTCCCGGTGTATTGCTTGCCCGGAAACCACGACGACAAGGACGCGATGCGCCAAGTGCTTCCGGGCGGCAACATCCACGCGGTCGACTATGCGCCGGTCGGCGAGTGGCGCTGCGTTTTTCTTGACACCGCCGTGGCCGGCCGAGAACACGGCCATTTGAGCGCCGAGCAAATCGCCTGTCTCGATGAGCGATTGTCGGCCGAGACGGAGCATCCGGCCTTGGTGTTCATGCATCATCATCCGGTCGCGATCGGAAGCCTGTGGATGGACGAGATGGGGGTGGATAATCCCGCGGCCTTCTTCGAGGTGCTCGACCGCCACCCGCAGGTACGCGCGGTGCTCTGGGGCCACATTCACCAAGAGTTCGCGGCGCTGAGAGAGGGCGTGCGACTTCTTGGAACCCCCTCCACTTGCGTGCAGTTTACGCCGCGGACCGATCGTCACCAGCGCGGCACGCTGAGCCCCGGCTACCGTTGGCTACGGCTGTGGCGCGACGGACGGCTGGAGACGGGTATCGAGCGTTTGGAGCACTAGCGAACGGCCAAAAGATGAGCACGCCGGCATCGGTCGCGGCGACTTGGTGCAAGTTCTCCATCACCGCGCGCAGGCCCTGCGAGGCTCCGATGAGCTGATCGAGGCTCACGATCGCGTCCATGACACTATCGATGATGAGAGCGAGGCCCTTGACCTTGCGAGGGATGATCCTGACTCGATGCGGCTTACAAGAGCTTCACCAAGGTAGCGACGGCGCCTACGGCCACCACCATCATGGCACCGAGCTTAATCGTCATGCCGTATTCGAGCTCCTTCAGATCGCGCTTGAGCTCAGTGCGGATTTGTTCGATCTTGACCTCGATACGGTTGATCTCTCTGGTGAGCTCACTGCGCAGGGCACTCTCAAGCTCCTTCATGTCATGCTTGAACGAGGTCTCAAGCTCCTTCATGTCATGCTTGAGCGAGGTCTCAAGCTCCTTCATGTCATGCTTGAGTGAGGTCTCGAGCTCTTTGATGTCGCGCTTGAGCGCCACCTCGAGCTCTTTGACATCCCGCTTGAGCGCCACCTCGAGCTCTTTGAGATCCCGCTTGGTTGCGAGGTTCTCTTCGATGAACTCCGCCTCGACGGAGGCCAAGGCCTCCGCCTGTTGCTCGGTGAACCCGGCTTCCTTGAGGCGCTTGGCAAACTTCAAGGTATCAAAGGCGATGGCTGTCATGCAGTGGGTACGGCGTTGGGAAGCCGGGGCGGAGAATAGCAGATTTTGCCGGCCCGGCGAAACGACAGCCTCTTCCAATGCAAGATGAGCCTGAACGGGGAGCGCATTGATGATGCCGGGCACGAAGATCGGTAGTCACTCGGGAATCGACATCACCCCTTAGGCTCCGCGACGCGATCTCTTAGATACACCGGTAACGCCTGCTCCGCCGCCACGATGTCCCCCTGGCGAAACGCCTGCGCACCGAGCAGGGCGATGTCGCGGGCGGAAGGATACTGATGCGGGTCCGCGCCGCGAAGCCGCTCCCCAAGCCGCTGCCGCAACGCCTCGCCGTGATCCGACCACCCGCTGCCTACCCCAAACCAGGTCCCCGTTTCGGGGAGGGGGACGGCCGCCGGGCGAGCCACGCATTCGGGCCGTGTGGCGCACATGATTCCCGAGGCGTCGAGCTCATAGATCCCCCAATAGACTTCGCCCATACGAGCAT
>JBOIDW010000153.1:0-16207 GCA_050740655.1 Gammaproteobacteria bacterium
GATGCCGGCAATCCCTGCCGGCATGACGGAGTCGATTCCGATGCGAATGGCGTTGTTAAAGAGGTTTTATGCAAGAATTTACAAGAGAGAATCTAATGGCAAGATTGCACGACTTCTATCGCGACACCGTGGTCCGGCAGCTCCGCGAGCGCTACGGCTATAAGAGCGTCATGGAGATTCCGCGGATCTCCAAGATAACGCTCAACATGGGCGTCGGCGAGGCGGTAGGGGACAAGAAGGTCATCGAGCACGCGGTCGAGGACCTGACACGCATCGCCGGGCAGAAGCCGGTCGTGACGCGCGCGCGAAAATCGGTGGCCAACTTCAAGGTGCGCGAGGGCTGGCCGGTGGGTTGTACGGTCACCTTGCGCCGCGAGCGCATGTACGAGTTCCTGGATCGGCTCATCAGCGTCGCCATCCCGCGCATACGGGACTTCCGCGGGCTCAACGGCCGATCCTTCGACGGCCGCGGCAACTACAGCTTCGGCGTCAAGGAGCAGATCATTTTCCCCGAGGTCGATTACGACAAGATCGACGCGATCCGCGGCCTGGATATCTGCGTCACGACCACGGCCAAGAACGATGAGGAGGCGCGTGCCCTGCTGGCCGCCTTCAGCTTTCCCCTGCGTAGCTACGCACCTGGCACGATTCAACCGGAATAACATGGCCAAGACATCGATGATCAACCGCGAGGTTAAACGCCTGCGTTTGGTGCAGAAACACCGCACCAAGCGCGCCGACCTGCTGGGTAAGATCCGCAACCGGCAGGTGGGGCGAGCGGAGCGCGAGGAGACCCAGCGCCAGTTGCAAAGGCTACCGCGCGACGCCAGCCCGTCGCGAATGCATAACCGCTGCCGGATAACGGGGCGGCCCCACGGCTTTTATCGTAAGTTCGGGCTGGCGCGCAACAAACTCCGTGCGGCGGCGATGAACGGCGATATCCCCGGTTTGGTCAAGGCCAGTTGGTAGACGGTTCGAGAGTAGCACGATGAGCATGCAAGACCCCATAGCCGATATGCTGACGCGCATACGCAATGCCCATGCGATTGGCCTGCGCGAGGTGAAGATGCCCGCGTCGCGCCAAAAGCTGGCCATTGCCGATCTGCTGAAGCGGGAGGGCTACATCAACGATTATGCCTCCGATACCGCCGGCGGCGTCGCCAACATGAGCGTCACCCTCAAGTACTATGAAGGCCAGCGCGTCATCGAAGAGCTGCAGCGCGTCAGCCGGCCGAGTCTGCGTGTGTATCGATCCTCCAAGGACCTCCCCAGGGTGCGCGGTGGCCTGGGTACTGCGGTTATCAGCACCTCGCGCGGCCTCATGAGCGACCGGGAGGCACGTCAACAAGGCATAGGCGGCGAGGTGGTTTTTCTCCTGTCCTAACGGACCGAGCGAGCGTATATGTCACGAGTTGCAAAGAATCCCATTCCCCTTCCGGCCGGGGTTGAGACCACGATCGCCGGCCGGGTGGTGACCGTAAAGGGCCGCCATGGCACCTTGATGCGCGAGTTGCACCCGTTCGTCGGCGTCGAGCAGCGCGGGACGGAGCTGGCCGTCACCACCGCTACCGGTTCCAAGGACGCCAGGATGCAGGCCGGCACGGCGCGGGCCCTGCTGGCGAACATGGTACAGGGCGTAAGCAGCGGATTTCAGAAGAAACTGGAGCTGGTCGGTGTCGGCTACCGGGCCCAGGTCCAGGGCCAGACCCTCAACCTGACGCTGGGGTTTTCGCATCCGGTCCATTTCCCGGTGCCGGAGGGGATCACGATTCAGACCCCGAGCCAAACCGAGATCCTGGTCAACGGGATCGATAAGCAGCTCGTCGGCCAGGTCGCCGCGGACATCCGCGCGTTCCGTCCGCCGGAGCCCTACAAGGGCAAGGGCGTGAAGTATTCCAACGAGGTCATCGTGCGCAAGGAGACCAAGAAGGCCTAGCCCGGGTTATGGATAAGAGAGCCAGTCATGCAAGGCGTGCGCGCCGCACCCGCGCCAAGATCCGCGAGCTCGGCGTACACCGTTTGTGCGTGTTCAGGACCCCGCGCCACATCTATGCGCAGGTGATTGCGCCGAGCGGTGCCTCGGTGGTGGCGAGTGCCTCGTCGCTGGACAAGGCCCTGCGGGGGGCGATCGGTTACGGCGGCAACGTCGCCGCCGCCACCCAGGTCGGTAGGGCGGTGGCCGAGCGTGCGGTCGCGGCAGGGGTCACACGGGTCGCCTTCGATCGCTCCGGGTTTCGTTATCACGGCCGAATCAAGGCCCTGGCCGATGCCGCTCGCGAGCACGGCCTCCAGTTCTAAGGGGATCTCATGGCGGTAAGCGAACTCCCGGGAAATAGCGACGGCTTGTTGGAAAAGCTGGTCTTCGTCAACCGCGTCGCGAAGGTCGTCAAGGGTGGCCGCATCTTCGGCTTCTCGGCCCTGACCGTGGTCGGCGATGGGGCCGGCCGGGTCGGATTCGGGCGCGGCAAGGCGCGCGAGGTCCCGGTGGCCATACAAAAGGCCATGGACGATGCGCGCCGCAGCATGCAGCGCGTTGCCCTCAAGGACAACACCATCCAGTATCCGCTTACGGCGACGCATGGTGCGGCCAAGGTGCTGATGCAACCGGCGACCCCCGGCACCGGGATCATCGCCGGGGGCGCCATGCGTGCGGTCTTCGAGGTCGCCGGGGTCAAGGACGTGGTGGCCAAGTGCATAGGCACGACCAACAAGATCAATGTCGTGCGGGCCACGGTGAAGGGTCTGCGCGCCATGCGCGATCGGGATTGGTATGCGGCGAAGCGCGGCAAGAGTGCGGAAGACCTCTATGGTAAGGCCTAAGTCGACGCACGTGCGCGTCACGTTGGTGCGGAGCACCATCGGGCGGCTCGCGGCCCATCAGGCCTGTGTGCGCGGCCTAGGCCTGCGGCGCATCGGCCATAGCGCCGTGTTGCAGGATACGGACGCGGTCCGCGGCATGATTGCCAAGGTCGCCTATCTATTACGCGTGGACGAGGTCTGAGATGCGCTTGAATACGATAGCCCCGGCGGCGGGCGCGAAGACCGCCAAGAAGCGCCTGGGCCGCGGCCTGGGCTCCGGCCTCGGAAAGACCGCAGGCCGCGGCCACAAGGGCCAGTACGCGCGTGCCGGCGGCTATCACAAGCGCGGCTTCGAGGGCGGTCAGATGCCTTTGCAGCGGCGCCTGCCGAAATTCGGTTTTCGCTCGCGCACGGCCCGCCTCACCGCCGAGGTCCGGCTCGCCGATCTGGTCCGCGTGCCGGGAGAGGTGATCGATCTGGCGGCGTTGAAGGCGGCCGGTCTGGTGCCGCAGCAGGCGCGGCGCGCCAAGGTGATCCTCAAGGGCACGCTGGCCAAGGCGGTGCGGCTCAAGGGCCTGGCCGCCACCAAGGGGGCGCTGGCCGCCTTGCAAGCCGTGGGTGGGGGCGTCGAGGCCTGAGGTGGCAGTCGCACGCCCCGGCCTGCCGGGCTCGATGTCGAGCTTCGGCAATCTCTCCGAGCTCAAGCAGCGCCTGCTGTTTTTGGTCATGGGCCTCATCGTGTTTCGCATCAGCACGCATATCCCGGTGCCCGGTATCAATCCTGCCGCCCTGGCGCAACTCTTCGATCGGCAGCGCGGCACCATACTGGACATGGTGAACATGTTTTCCGGCGGCGCCTTGGCGCGCTTTTCGGTGGTGGCGCTCGGCATCATGCCGTACATCTCCGCGTCGATCATCATGCAGCTCATGACCAAGATCCACCCTAAGCTCGAGCAACTGAGCAAGGAGGGGGAGATGGGCCGGCGCAAGATCACCCAATACACCCGCTACGGCACGGTGTTGCTCGCGACGGTCCAGGCCTATGGCGTCGCGATGGCCCTCGAAGGGCAGCAGGCGGCGGCCCAGTCCCTGGTCATCAACCCCGGCATCGGTTTTCGCGTCACCGCCGTCACCACGCTGGTCACCGGGACGCTGTTCCTCATGTGGCTGGGGGAACAGATCACGGAGCGCGGGATCGGCAACGGTATCTCGATGATCATCTTCGCCGGGATCGTGGCCGGACTGCCGGCCGCCGTAGGGGGTTCGCTGGAGCTCGCGCGCACCGGGGAACTGCATGTCATGACGCTGTTCGGGCTATTTGCCCTGGTGGTGGTCGTGACCGGCTTGGTCGTATTCGTAGAGCGCGGGCAGCGGCGCATCACCGTGAATTACGCCAAACGCCAAGTGGGACGCAAGCTGTACGGCGGGACCACTAGTCATCTGCCGCTCAAGGTCAATATGTCCGGAGTGATACCGCCGATCTTCGCCTCCAGCCTGATCCTGTTTCCCGGTACCATTGCGGGCTGGTTCGGGACCACGCAGGGCTCCGGATGGTTTGCGAATTTCATCAGCGACGCGGGCTCCGCGATGTCTCCGGGACAGCCGCTGTACGTGATCGCCTATGCGGCGGGTATCGTGGTGTTCAGCTTTTTCTATGCCGCAATGATGTTCAATCCGAAAGAGACGGCGGACAATCTGAAGAAATCCGGGGCCTTTGTTCCGGGGATCCGGCCGGGTGAGCAGACCGCCCGCTACATCGACGGCGTGATGACCCGCCTCACCCTGGCCGGGGCCTTGTACTTGGTCTTGGTGTGCCTGCTACCGGAGTTCCTGGTACTCGAGTTCAGCGTCCCGTTTTATTTCGGCGGGACCTCGCTGCTCATCATCGTGGTGGTGGTCATGGATTTCATGGCCCAGGTGCAGGCACATCTGATGTCGCACCAGTACGAGGGCTTACTCAAGAAGTCCAATCTGAAGGGTTATGGGCGGCGTCCCTAAGACGTCAGGAGGGCAGGATTATGAAGGTCAGGGCATCGGTAAAACGCTTGTGCCGTAATTGCAGGATCGTGCGGCGTAAGCGCGTGGTGCGGGTCATCTGTAGCGAGGTCCGGCACAAGCAGCGCCAGGGCTGAGGAGGGCATGGAGTGCAACTTGTAACCAACGACAGGATCGGAAGGGAACAGCGATGGCACGTGTAGCCGGCGTCAACGTCCCCGTCAACAAACACGCGGCGATCGCGCTTACCGAGATCTATGGGGTGGGCCGGACCCGGGCCTTGAAACTCTGCGCTTCCGCCGGCATCGACCCTGCGTCCAAGGTCAAGGATCTAAGCGAGGGCCAACTCGATGCCTTGCGTGCGGAGGTGGCCAAGGTTGCCGTGGAGGGTGACCTGCGCCGCGAGGTATCCATGAACATCAAGCGCTTGATGGACCTTGGCTGCTACCGCGGTCTACGCCACCGGCGCGGTCTGCCGGCACGCGGACAGCGTACCCGGACCAATGCACGCACGCGCAAGGGACCGCGCCGCGCGATCAAGAAATAACGAGAGTAGGCCATGGCAACGAAAGGCTCACGCCCGCAGAAGCGTGCGAAAAAGCTGGTGGTCGAGGGGGTGGCGCATATCCACGCCTCGTTCAACAACACCATTATCAATATCACCGATAAGCAGGGTAATACCCTGGGTTGGGCGACGGCAGGGGCGAGTGGCTTCCGCGGATCGCGCAAGAGTACACCGTTTGCCGCCCAGGTAGCGGCCGAGAAGATTGCGACGGCCATGAAGGAATTCGGCCTGCAAAGCCTGGACGTCTACGTGCGGGGCCCGGGACCGGGACGCGAATCGGCCGTGCGGGCGCTCAATGCGGCGGGTCTCAAGGTCAACAACATCACCGACGTGACGCCGATCCCGCATAACGGCTGCCGTCCGCCCAAGCGCCGGCGGGTATAGTACGGTATGGCAAGATACCTAGGACCCAAATGCAGGTTGAGTCGGCGCCACGGCGCCGATCTGTCTCTCAAGAGCCGGGCGCGTCCCCTCGACAGCAAGTGCAATCTGGAGAAGGTGCCGGGCCAGCACGGGGAGGCCCGGCCGCGGCGCGTGTCCGACTACGCGCTACAACTGCGCGAGAAACAAAAGCTCCGCATCATGTACGGCGTGCTGGAACGCCAGTTCCGCAAGTACTATGCGGCGGCCTCGCGGCGCAAGGGCGCGACCGGCGAAAATCTGTTGCAGATCCTGGAATCGCGTTTGGACAACGTGGTGTATCGCATGGGCTTCAGCGTGACCCGGGCCGAGGCGCGGCAGTTGGTGGGCCACAAGGCGATCCTGGTCAACGGAAAGTCGGTTAGCGTTCCCTCTTACCAGTTACGAGTCGATGACGCGGTCGCCGTCACGCCCCGCTCCCAAAAACAGGTCCGCATCCAGGACGCGCTGGCCGTCGCCGAGCAATACGGCTTTCCCGAGTGGGTCGAGGTGGACCCGAAGAAGATGGAGGGTGTGTTCAAGGCCCTTCCCGATCGCAGCGATCTTCCGCCGGACATCGACGAGTCCCTGGTGGTGGCGCTGTATTCCAAGTAGCCCGAGGACCGGATTGCATGGTGGCTGAAACCATTTCCCTGCTCAAACCCCGCCAGATCGACGTCAAGCCGCTGGGCCCGACCACGGCCTGCGTGATCATGGAACCGCTCGATCGCGGCTTCGGCCACACGCTCGGCAACGCCCTGCGCCGCGTCCTGCTGTCCTCGATCTCCGGCTGCGCGATTACCGAGGTCACCATCGAAAACGTCTTGCACGAGTACACCACCATCCCCGGCGTGCGCGAAGACGTGACGGACATCCTGCTGAACTTGAAAGGCGTGGCGTTGAAGATGTACGCGCGCGACGAGGCGACGCTCACCCTCAACAAGAAAGGCCGCGGCGAGGTGACGGCGGCGGACATCACGCTGGACCACGACGTCGAGATCGTGAATCCCGGCCATCACATCGCGACCCTCGACGAAAAGGGGGCGTTGCACCTCACCCTCAAGGCCGTGCGCGGACGCGGCTACGTACCGGCGACTACCCTGGAACCGGAGGAGAATCAGACCATCGGCCGCCTGAAGCTCGACGCCTCGTTCAGTCCGGTACGGCGCGTCTCCTACGAGGTGCAGAACGCGCGCGTCGAGCAGCGCACCAACCTCGACCGGCTCATCCTGGAGGTGGAAACCAACGGCACGATTGGGCCCGAGACCGCGGTGCATCAGGCCGCGGGGATCCTGCAAGACCAATTGTCGGTGTTCCTGGATCTCGACACCTCCAAGCCGGTGCATCCGCCGGACAAGGACCAAATCGGTCCCGATCCGCTCCTGTTGCGCTCCATCGACGAGTTGGAGTTGACCGTGCGCTCCGCGAATTGTCTCAAGGCCGAGAACATCTATCATATCGGGGACCTCATACAACGCACCGAGGTGGAGTTGTTGAAGACGCCCAATCTCGGCAAGAAATCGCTCACCGAGATCAAGGACGTGCTCGCGACGCGCGGCCTATCGCTCGGCATGCGGCTCGCCAATTGGCCGCCGCCCGGGCTGGGCAAACCGGAGGATAAGGCCGCCTCCGTCGAGAGCGAACCGGAGTAAGCACATGCGACATCTCAATACGGGGCGGCAACTAAGCCGCGACAGCAGCCACCGAAAGGCGACCTTACGCAGCCTCGCCGCATCCCTATTCCGCTATGAGGTGATCAAGACCACCCTGCCCAAGGCCAAGGAGCTGCGGCGCACCGCCGAACCCTTGATCACGCTCGCGAAACGGGACAGCGTCGCCGCACGGCGGCTGGCCTTCGCCCGACTGCGCGACAAGGAGGTGGTTAGCAAGCTGTTCGGCGATCTCGGTCCCCGCTACCAAACGCGGCCGGGCGGTTACTTGCGTATCCTCAAATACGGATTCCGGGCCGGCGACCGCGCGCCGATGGCGTTGGTGGAGTTGGTCGATCGGCCGCAGCCCGCCGCCGAGGCGGATTGAGCCGGTAGGGGATTTGCGCCGCCAGGCAGTGGCTGCCTCGCGGCCGGCGGGGAGCGGCGTGCTCGTACTCTTCACCGATTTCGGGCCTTATGGTCCGTACCTCGCCCAGATGCAAGCGGTGCTCTGCCGGCAAGCGCCGCAAGTGCCGGTGCTGAGTCTCCTCTGCGACGCCCCCCGCTTCAACCCCCGCGCGAGCGCGTATCTGCTCGCGGCCTATGCGGGCGACTTCCCGACCGCTACGGTGTTCCTGTGCGTCGTCGATCCCGGCGTCGGCACGAATCGCGATCCGCTAATGGTCAACGTCGATGGCCAGTGGTTCGTCGGCCCGGGCAACGGCCTGTTTCGCATCATCATGCGGCGCGGGAAAACGGTGCGGGCAAGGCGGATCCTGTGGCGACCCGAGCGCCTGTCGTGCAGCTTTCATGGCCGGGACCTGTTCGCGCCGGTAGCCGCCTTGCTGGCCGTCGGCCGCGAACCGGCCAGCGAGCCATGGTTTGATCCGGCCGCTGACGCGTGGCCGGACGAGCTGACCGAGGTGGTCTATATCGATTATTTCGGCAACGCCCTGACCGGCCTGCGCGCGGCTTCGATCCCGAACGACGCCGTGATCGAGGTCGATGGCCGGCCACTGGTACGCGCCGGGACCTTCGGAGAGGTCGCCGCAGGCCAGGCATTTTGGTATGAGAATGCCAACGGCCTGGTCGAGATCGCGGTCAACCGAGGCTCGGCCGCCGCCGCTCTGGGTATCGCGGTCGGCACGCGCGTGGTGACCGCGTCACCGGCTTGAGTATACCCTTGCATCCCACCCTGCTCGCCGCGAGAACGCCCTGACCTCGATGCCCGAGAGGAACTCCCGAATCTGCTCACTCGTCTCTAATTTGCTGCCATTCATGATGGTCTTCATCCCATGAACCGTGGCCGCGCCTAGTTCAGGCTCATCTGGTGTTGGATTCTCGCTGGTAACTTCTTGCACAAAACCACTTCGACAACGCCATTCGTCGGAATCGACTCCGTCATGCCGGCAGGGATTGCCGGCATGACGCGCAGATGGAGATACGGCAACATGAATTTCAAATACCTTTGACTAGAAATCAGCCGCCTCTTCAGGCTCATCCTGCATTGGGAAAGACGGCTTCTTGCCCCCCCCCCCGGAGTTTCGCCTAGACTGTGCGCACGGCGGGGGCCTGCTCGTTCGCGGGCGGGGGGATACACCAACACCAATCAAGGAGTACAGTCATGAACAAATCCATACTACGCAAAGGTATCTTGGGCAGCTTCGCCGTCGCGTCGGCCTTCACGGCCGGTTATGCGACGGGCGGGAGCGAATTCGCGACCAGCCTGAACCGGGGCCTCGCGAACGCCTTCCAGTCGGTCGGCCAGAACCTCTTCGGCAGCGCCGCCTTCGGCGTCTTTGTCCCACCCACTTGGCCGAGCGACCCCATGCGGCTCGACTTCGCGGACAACCTCCGGCTCCCGGTCGCGCTGAATGTGTTTGTGCCGCCGAACCCCATCTCACCGGTCGACCCCTGTCATAGCTATTTCCAGGTCGAGCTGACCGGCGGGGCGGCGGTCTTGAAGTACGACCCCAACTAGGCGCCGGAAGGTTTCTCGACCGATCTCGTCGCGACCGATCTCTCGGCGGTCCACCCGAACACGACGCAGTGCCGGGCCCAGGGCTCGGGCGAATGAGTCGTTCGTAGAGTCTGCCCGCCCGCGCCGAGGTGCGGGCGGGGTTGTTTTTTTACTGTCCGGGGCGGCGTGCCGTTCCCGCCGGGCGTTTCGCGCTCGATGCGAATCGCGTTTTATCATTCCGGCAATCCCGGTCGGACCGGCGTGTAGAGCGGCAGGTGGGCTAGGGGGATGGGACCAGCAGACGAACGAGTTTCGACCGAGTGTGCCCGGTACCCCGCTCAATCGCTAGTCTCGGCTCGGATGCGGCCCGTGCCCTTAAAAAGCGAACCGGAGGCCAATTACGAGTAACATCGTGGCCAGGATCGGCCGCACGATATGCTCCGGGAGGCGGATCCCCAAGTGGCTCCCCAAGTAGATCCCCGGGAGAGAGCCGATAAGAAGACTCCCCAGCAGGGTGAAATCCACTGTCCCGAGGTGCGCGTGCCCCAGGCCGGCCACGGCCGTGAGCGGAACGGCATGTGCCAGGTCGGTCCCGATAATCTGTACCGCCGGCAGCTTAGGATAGAGGAAGAACAGTGTAGCAGCCCCCAGGGCGCCCGCCCCGACCGAAGACAGTGTCACCAAGACCCCGAGGAAGATGCCGACCACCACTGTGATGGGCAATTGAAATCTCTTGTGCATCGCGCGGACCGCCCGGAAATGCTCCAGACCGCCAACCAGCACTAACTGCTTCTTCAGCAATAGCACCAATGAGGTCAGAATTAGCGCTACACCCAAGGTGGAGGTGATGATCGGCCCGTAATCGATACCCTGGTGTTCGAAATGCCTGAGCGCCCAAATCGTCAAGCCCGATGCCGGCAGGCTCCCGGCGCTCATCAGCCCCACGATGTCCCAGCGAATCGTGCCGTTGTGGTGGTGCACCCAGATCCCTCCGCATTTTGTGACGGCCGCATAGAGTAGATCCGTTCCCACCGCAACCACCGGTTTGATGCCAAAGCCCAGCACCAGCAAGGGTGTCATCAGCGAGCCCCCGCCGACGCCGGTGAGACCGATGATGAAACCCACAAAAAAACCGGAAATGGTGTATGCGATATCCATTTTGAGCTGCTCATTCGGTTCAAGCGTGCACCGGCCTAGGGTGCGAGTGAACGTCAATCTAGCATCGTTTCCATATAACGATAAAGAAGAATTTCTTATATCATTATTCCAACTCGAGAAATTCCGCGCCTGTCCGTACCATGAAACTGCAGCAGCTACGCTATCTGATGGAGCTGGTCCGCCACCGGCTCAATATCTCGGCGACGGCCGAGGCGCTGTTCACCTCACAACCCGGGATCAGCAAGCAAATCAAGCTGCTGGAAGACGAGATCGGCCTTCAGATCTTCGTTCGTCGCGGCAAGCACCTGACCGAGATGACCCCGGCCGGGAAGGACATCGTCGAGGTCGCGGGGCAGATCATGGAATCGGTGGATGCCATCAAGCGTATTGCCGCCGACTATCAGGACCCGCAACACGGCAGCCTCACCCTAGCCACTACCCATACCCAGGCACGCTACGCCTTGCCGGGCGTCATCAAGGCCTTCATGAAGCGTTATCCCGGGGTCGCCCTGCACATGCTGCAGGGTACACCGACGCAGATCTCCGAGTTCGCGGTCCAGCGCAAGGCCGATTTCGCCATTGCCACCGAGGCCCTGGAACTGTTCGATGAGCTGGTGATGCTGCCATGTTACCGCTGGAATCGCAGCATCATCGTACCGGCGGGCCATCCCCTGGCGGCCAAGCGCCGCTTGACCCTCGAGGCCATCGCGCAATACCCGATCGTCACCTATGTGTTCGGGTTTACCGGCCGCTCGCAGTTGGACCAGGCGTTCAGCGCGCGCGGCCTGAAACCACAGGTGGTGCTGACCGCGGTGGATGCCGATGTGATCAAGACCTATGTCAAGCTCGGTCTAGGCGTCGGGATCATCGCCAGCATGGCCTACGATCCGCGCGCCGACACGCCGCTGCGGGCCCTCGATGCCGGCCACCTCTTCGAGCCCAGCATCACCAAGATCGGGTTTCGCAAAGGGATTTTCCTGCGCGCCTACATGTACGATTTCATCGAGCTGTTTGCCCCGCACTTGACTCGTGAGCGCGTGCAGGCGGCGGCACGCGCCCGCACGCGCGCGGAGGTCGAGGCGATATTCGAAAGCGAGCGGTTACCCGAGCACTAGCGGGCAGGGTCGGGGCGCGGGGGGTTGGACGTTGGGGTATTCCTTTTTTCCCTGCGCAGGGGAGGGGCCAGGCACGCGATGCGGGCGAATTCCGAATCCTGAGCGCCGTGCCTAGCCGCTCGGCTGATAATAGGTGCTCTGCGAGAAGCACTGCATGTACTGCTCCAGCAGCTCGACCCCGGCCTTGGGGCGGATCACGCCCTTTTCGATCTTCTGCCGGATCACGTTGTTCATGCGCCGGTGCAGGTCATTGGGGAAGTACTGGACCTGCGCGAGCATCTCCTGCACCGAGGTGCCGGGGAGGATCTTCTCGATGTAATAGCCGCCGCTCTCCTCGGTGTCGGCGTGGACGTGCACCTCGGTGACGCGTCCGAAGAGATTATGCGCGTCCCCCATGATGTCTTGATAGGCGCCCATTAAAAAAAACCCGAAGTAATAGGGCTCCGCTCCATCGCCGGCGTGGATCTCGAGGAAATGCGGGTCCGGGTTGGATGAGATGTAGTGCGAGACCTTGCCGTCGGAATCGCAGGTGAGGTCTACCAGCGCGGCGCGCCGGGTCGGACGCCGGTCGAGGCCGCGGATCGGCATGATGGGAAAGCCCTGGCCGATGGACCAGTGATCGAGGATCGATTGAAATACCGAGAAATCGCACAGCACCTGGTCGACCAGGTGCTCATCCAGGGCGCGTAACTCCGCCGGGATCGCCTCCGGGGCGAGACCCGCGATGCGCGCGTGTATGGCCCGGCAGGCCGACCAATAGAGCTGCTCGGCGAGGCCTTTCTCTTCGATGGGGAGATAGCCGAGCCCGAACAGTGTCTCCGCCTCCTGGCGCTGCTCGACCGCGTCATGATAGGCCTCCAAGAGCTCGGAGAGCGGGCGTTTTTCCTCATCGCCATTGGTGGTCTGCACCCGTTTCAAGACCTCGTGGAACTGCCGCACCACGGCGCTCGCGTCGCTCGCGGGCACGAAGTCGTTCGGCACCGAGTCCTTGCTGTAGCTGTCCAGGGCCTCGACGATCAAGACCGAATGGTGGGCCGTGATCGCCCGGCCGCTTTCCGAGATGACGATCGGGTGCACGACCTGTTCCTCGTCGCAGACCTCCTTGACCGAATAGACCACGGCATTGGCGTATTCCTGCAGCCCGTAATTGATATCGTCGTGATCGCCGCCATAACCGGCGCCGTAACTGACGCCCAGGCCGCCGCCGACGTCGAGATATTGCAAGGGCACGCCGCGCTTCAGGAGCTGGGCATAGACCTGAGTCGCCTCCTTGACCGCCTGCTTGACGATCTGGATGTCGGCGAGCTGGCTCCCCAGATGGAAGTGCAGCAACACCAGGGCGTCCAACTGATTGGTCGCCTTGAGGCGCTGCATGATGGTGAGCAGCTCGGGTATGGAGATCCCGAACTTGGACTGATCGCCGCTCGACTCCGCCCAGCGCCCGACCCCGGTGGTACCAAGGCGCACCCGCACCCCCAGGCGCGGCCGTACGTTGAGGGTGTGCGCGACCTTCAAGATGTGCTCGAACTCCAGGTATTTCTCCATCACCGGGATGACGTTCTGGCCGAGTTGCTGCCCGGCGAGGATGAGCCGCAGCATGGTCTCGTCCTTGTAGCCATTGCAGATGAGCAACGCCCCGTCCTGCTCCAGATGCGGCAGCGCCGCGACCAGCTCGGCCTTGGAGCCGCACTCGAGACCCATGCCGTAGGGCTTGCCGGCCTCCAGCACCTCTTCGACGACCTCGTGGAGCTGATTGACCTTGATGGGATAGACGCCTTGATAGCGATTCCGGTACCCCGACTCGCGTATGGCCTTGATGAAGGCCTTGTTGAGCTTCACGACCCGCGCGCGCAACACGTCTTGAAAGCGGATGAGCGCGGGAAAGCTGACGCTGCGCCGGCGTAGGTCCTCGACCACGTCGCAGATATCGATGGCCTGCGGCTGTGGCGGCAGCGTGCGTACCGCGACGTGACCCTTGTCGTTGATGAAGAAGAAGGAGTCACCCCAGCTCTTGACCTGGTACAGGTCCTCGGCGTCCTCTATGCCCCAGACCAAGGACTCGTCGCGACCCGTCGGTCCGCCCTCGACCAACTTCAGCTCTCTTGTCGAGGCCATACCGGCGCTACCGATGCCCGCGCGCCTGGCCATCAATGTCCCCGCCCGCCGTTATCGTCCCCGCCGTTATCGTCCAGGATGCAGGCGAACATGAGCGGCGCGACGATGCTCGCGTCGGACTCGATGACGAATTTGGGCGTGTCGATGGCGAGCTTACCCCAAGTGATCTTTTCATTGGGGACGGCACCCGAATATGAGCCGTAGCTGGTGGTCGAGTCGCTGATCTGGCAGAAATACCCCCAGCGCGGGATATCCCTGATTTGCAGGTCCTGCTCCAGCATCGGCACCACGCAGATCGGGAAGTCCCCGGCGATCCCGCCGCCGATCTGGAAAAACCCGATGGAATGCCGGCGTGCACCCTCGCGGTACCAGTCGGCCAAGGCCATCATGTACTCGATCCCGGTGCGCACCGTGTGCACGCTCTGCACGTCTCCGGCGATGCAATGGCCCGCGAAGATGTTGCCCAGGGTGGAGTCCTCCCAGCCCGGTACGAACATCGGCAGGTCCCGTTCGCAAGCGGCCACCAGCCAACTGTCCTCGGGATCGATCTGATAGTACTCCCGCAGACTCCCGTTCCTGAGGATCCGGTAAAGGAACTGGTGCGGGAAGTACCGTTGCCCGCTGCGGTCCGCCGCCAGCCACTCGGCCAGGACCGCCGCCTCGATGCGCCGGATCGCCTCGTGCTCGGGAATACAGGTATCGGTGACGCGATTCAAATGCCGCTCGAGGAGCGCCTGCTCGTCGTCAGGCGTCAGATCCCGGTAGTGCGGGATGCGTTCGTAGTGCGCGTGGGCGACCAGATTGAACACATCCTCTTCGAGGTTCGCGCCGGTGCAGCAAATGGCATGCACCTTGTCGCGCCGGACCATCTCGGCCAGCGACAGGCCCAGTTCGGCCGTGCTCATGGCGCCCGCCAGCGTCACCAGCATCTTGCCGCCGGCCTCGAGATGGCGCGTGTAGCCCTCGGCCGCATCGACCAGTGCCGCGGCGTTGAAATGGCGAAAGTGGTGGCGAACGAACTTCGCGATCGAATCAGTCTGCATGGTCTCCCCCCGCCCTCACGGGTGGGACGCAGATTAGAAAAATATTCCCGACATAGCAAGATTGAAACGCCAGTCAGGGTTACCAGATTGCCGGGACCTGCTGGGTAAGACAATGAAACGCCCCCAGTCCCCAGACCAGATCCGTGCAGTCGATGGCGACGATCTCGCGGCCGGGAAAGCAGCCGCGTAGCACCTCGATCGCCACGGCGTCATTGGGATCGTCGAAGCAGGGCAACAGCACGACCCGGTTGCCGATATAGAAATTCGCGTAGCTGGCCGGCAGGCGCGCGCCTTCGCAGTAGAGCGGCCTGGGCATGGGCATGTGGATCACGCGCAGCGGCCGGCCATCCGCCAGGCGCACGGACGCGAGCCGCTGCAGGTTCTCTTGCAACGGCGCATAGTTCTCGTCGCCGGGGTCCGCTTCGACGGCAGTGACTACCGTGTCCTCGGCCACGAAGCGCGTGAGGTCATCGACGTGCCCATCGGTGTCGTCCCCGGCAATCCCATCGCCGAGCCACAGCACGCGCTCCACGCCCAGCGCCGCGCGCAGCCGCGCTTCGATCTGCGCCCGGTCGAGCCCCGGATTACGGTTCGGGTTGAGCAGGCATTGTTCCGTAGTCAGTAGCAACCCCGCGCCGTTCACCTCGATCGACCCGCCCTCCAGAACCATGCCCATACGAACGCACGGCACGTCCAGTGCCTGCGCCATGTGCCGCGGAATTGCGTTATCCAAATCACACGGTAGATACTTGCCGCCCCAGGCGTTGAACTCGAAGTCCAGCGCCGCGAGCGCGGGGCGATCCCGGCGCACCACGAAGATCGCCCCGTGGTCCCGGCACCACGCATCGTTGGTCGGGAATTGGTGATAAACGATCGGAGCGGCGATCCCCGCAAGCAGGTTTTGCACGTGGCGCTCATGGTCGGGGTCCAGCACATTGATACGCACCGTCTCGCTGCGGCTGAGCGCCTGGACCGCCCGCACCATCACCGGTTCGACGGTCTCGAACTTGCCGGGCCAACTCTCGCGTTGGTGTGGCCAGGAGATCCAGGTCGCCTGATGCGGGGCCCACTCGGCCGGCATGCGGTACTCGGATAATTGCTTCGGGTAGAAGTCCTCGTTCATGGCGTCGCTGTGTTATGAGCTTGCAGCCGGTTACCCCGGCATTGATGGAATGCAAGGCCAACAGCGTATCGCACCGGCCCGAAACGGTCGAGCGCGCCGCAGGCGCAATCGGGAAAATTGGCAACCTTCCCCGTGGCAAGCCTTGAAAGGGCAGGTATTGCTGGGTAGCGAAGCCTTACGAGAACGTGGCGCCCCAACTGAAAGCCCGCGAGGGCGTGGCCGAGATCCCCAAACGGCAACGCCGGGTTCACCGGCCAGCGCTGAAGGCGGTATTGGCCGATGTGAA
>JBOIDW010000154.1:0-3503 GCA_050740655.1 Gammaproteobacteria bacterium
ACTGGCAATATCAGCAGATGCACGGCTATACCTCGGTGGGCGCGGGCTCCTCGGTGGTGGAGGTGCGCTTGAATTGCCCGCCCGAGGTGGCGATACACCGGCTGCGCTGCGCATAAAGCCCTCCGGCAGCGGCCGCATGAATCCCGACCCCCCGCGCCTACCGCCGCATAGTCGGGCGGCACAGGAGATGGTGGCGGTCATCGCGGCCGAGGCCCGTGCCACCGGGAGCTGTACGGGACGCGCGCGGCTCTCGGCCCGCGTCCTCGACGTGCTCGCCAGCCTGCCCCGGCACAAGTTCTTAGCGCCGGCCGATGCAAGGCTGGCCTATATCAATGCAGCGGTCCACATAGGCCATGGCCAGACCATCTCGCAACCCTATATCGTCGCACTCATGAGCGATCTCCTCGACCTCCCGCCCAGCGGGGATTCCAAGGTACTGGAGATCGGCACGGGCTCGGGCTATCAGACCGCGGTGCTGGCGGAGCTCGCCGGCCGCACCTATTCCATCGATATCATTCCCCAGCTCGCCACCGAGGCCGCGCGGCGCCTGGAAGACCTTGGCTACCGGAATGTCCGCATCCGCACCGGAGACGGCTATCTCGGCTGGCCGGAAGAGGCGCCCTTCGATGCCATCTTGATCACCGCGGCCGTGAACGAGGTGCCGCCGCCACTGCTCGAGCAATTAAAGCCTGGCGGACGCCTGGTACTGCCGATGGGCCGACCGTCTGCCAGCCAGGACCTCACGGTGGTCGAGAAGGGGTTGAGCGGCGAGGTCCATCTGCGTTCGCTGTTGCCGGTCGCCTTCGTGCCGTTTCGCCGCGCCGGGGATGCGGTAAGTGATTCGTGAGTGCTCCCGCCTACAACGCAAGAGCATCCTAGGCCTATACCACTGATCCTCGTACCCGGATAGGCATGGAAGTATCTATACCCCCCTCCGGATCAGGCCGCCGGAAATTCAACGCGAACTCGCGATAATTGCGAGGGAGGGCACTTGGAAACGGCCACGGTCACAGAAACCGTCAAAGTCACCCGCCGAGTGCGTGTCCCCGACATTGACTGGGTGGAGATCGGCGCCGGACCTTCCATCTACCAGGATGGCCATACACGCGAGCTGCCGGCGTTTTGGATTTCGCGCTATCCCATTACCAACGATCAATTTCAGACCTTCATCGACGACGGCGGCTACGGAGAAGACCGCTGGTGGCGGGACCTGAAACAACCGCAATCGGAACCGTCCCGCTGGTTGCAAGGCAACCGGCCGCGCACGGGGGTGGATTGGTACGAGGCGGTGGCATTCACCCGCTGGCTTTCGGCACGGTGGAATGTCCCGGAGGGAGCCATTCGGCTGCCGACGGAGGTCGAATGGGAGAAGGCGGCGCGGGGCGTGGAGGGACTAGTTTATCCGTGGGGTAACGAGTACCGGTCTGGGTTTGCCAATATCGACGAGACCGTGCGCAAAGACGGTCCCTGGTACCTCGAGGAGACCACGGCGGTGGGGCTGTATCCGCATGGCCGCTCGCCTTACGGGGTGGAGGACCTCGCGGGGACGGTGTGGGAATGGTGCCTGAACAAATACGAGCAGCCCGATGTCGTCGGGACGGACACCAGTGGCGACTCGCGGGTGTTGCGCGGGGGGTCCTGGGGCGACCTTTCGGTCCGCGCGCGCGCGGGCGGCCGCTTCGGGTTTCATCCGTACGGCCGGAACTACTTCGCGGGTTTTCGGGTGGTGTCTTCGGTCCCCATACGCGTGCGCTGATCCGCTGTCCGCTGATCGGCTGTCCGCCGGGAGCCGCCGCGTAGCGGCGGCCGCGATTTTTTTGCGGTATAGTCGCGGCCGCTGGCTCGCCAGTCGGGTGCCCCGTAACCGCCTGCTCGGGTGTTGCGCGGGGGGTCCTGGAACAACCATTCGGACCACGCGCGCGCGGACAACCGCAACAGGAATCATCCGAACAACCGGAACAACAACGCGGGTTTTCGGGTGGTGTCTTCGGTCCACGTCGTACCGGACCGGCACTCGCCAGGGCTGGCCGACCAAGGTCGGCCAGACGCGGCCGGGACCGGTGCGATGGCGCGGGTGCATCCGGTCCGCATGCCTTGGCATCGGGCATATATCAAAAGCGCGGCGCCGCCTGGATTCGTTCCCGTGGCGCCGTTTTTTTTCAGCCGGACTCCGGGTTTTTCAACCATCCGCCGAGCAAACGACCGATCTCGGCAACCAGGCGGCTGACGTGCTCGTACTGGCCATCATTGAGCCAATGCCAGCGATGCCCCAAGCGCAGATACAGCCGGACGGTGTCCAGATGGGCATCACATTCCAGCAGTAGTTGCCGACGTGACGTTCCGCGTCGCTTGCGGGCCAAAAACAGCTTTTCTTGAAACTCGAGGACGGCGTCTCCCAGGTGTCGCGTGAAATTGTGGCGATAGGCCCGAGGGAATTTTTCAGTCTTGGGCAGCAGCCACTCCAAGAGATCGAATGTCCGTGTCAACAACAGCATTTCCTCAGTCATTGGCTTGTCTCCGGCTAAATTTGTATGAACGGGTCCATGCCTTCGATAATCTTCTAGCCGCTTGGCGCAAAGCGGCCCGGGGCAAGCGGTCCGGTCCGTCGGTTACACGCTTCGAGCACGGATTGGCGGATCATTTACTTGAACTGCAGGATGAATTGCGCAGCGGCACCTATTGGCCCGGCAGGTACACGCAGTTCACTATTCACGAGCCTAAACACCGGCTGATTAGCGCGGCGCCATTCCGCGACCGGGTAGTACATCACGCGCTGTGCAACGTGACCGAGCCGCTGTTCGAGGCTCGTTTCATAGCCGACAGCTACGCCAACCGCTTGGGTAAGGGCACCCATCGGGCGGTCGATCGTTGCCAGGCATTCATCCGGGCCCACCGTTATGCGCTGCGTCTCGATATCGTCAAACATTTTCCAGCCATCGACCACGCAATCCTCTTTGAGAACCTCAGCCGCGTGATTAAAGACGCAAGCGTGATGGAGTTGGTTCGAAAGGTTCTCGCGAGCGGCGAGGGGATCCTGGATCAGGAATACCATCCGCCTCTATTTCCCGGGGATGACCTGCTGGCATTGTGCCGTCCGCGCGGACTGCCCATCGGCAATCTCACCTCGCAATTCTGGTCGAATTGTTATTTGCACCCGCTGGACCTTTACGTCAAACGTGAGCTCGGGTGCAAGGCCTACCTTCGCTACGTCGATGACTTTGCGTTATTTGCCGACGATAAGTGCCAGTTGTGGGCGTGGAAACACGGCATCGTCGAGCGCTTGACCCGACTCCGGTTACGTGTGCATGAAACCAAGGCGCAGGTGGTTCCGGTGAGTTGTGGGATCCCTTGGCTGGGGTTTGTGGTCTACCCCGATCACCGGTTCGTCAAAGCTCGCAAGGTGGTACAGGCCACGCGGTGCCTGAGCGACCGATTCGATGCTTGGCAACGCGGCGCGATCAGCTTCGGCGAGTTCGACGCGAGCGTGCAGGGCTGGATCAACC
>JBOIDW010000155.1:0-2918 GCA_050740655.1 Gammaproteobacteria bacterium
AGCTCCAGGGGTTGCCCCAGTTGCGCGAGATCACCGCCATAGAGCACAAAATCCGGCTGCGGGCTAAGGTGGTTGATATCGTCGACGGCACGCAGCAACTGCCGCACAAAGCGGTCGTTGAGATCGCGTTGATAGAGATGTGAGTCGGAAATATACGCGAAGGTGAACTCCACCGTGCCGCCGCTCGAGGGCGCGGCGTGGGCCACCCGAACCGGCTGAAAGCTGTGGAAGTTGAACGCTACGCCCTGCGCCAGCGCGGCCGCGGCGGCGGCCGCCGACAGCTTGAGGAAGCTCCGGCGGTCGAGGTTCTTCAAGCCGCGCATCAACGCATCGCGCTCTTCGTAGTATCTCGTCTCAACGCTCTTGATGGTCGGTCGTTTCATTTCTTCTCTCCACACTTATCGGACCCTGCCCATGACCCGCTCCTCGAACGGGAATACCTCACGCTCCGCCAGCGCCGTGTCGCGGAAGGGGCGCTCGCTGCCGGCCAGCTTGCGCTGCTCCTTGAAGACGCGCTGGTTTTGTTCGGCGAACCGTGCATCGGTCAGCGCAAACATGAGCTCCACCAGGGCATCGATGTCCTCTTCCTTCAGGGCCAACGGTTCGATGCCGCCGTCCAGAAAAGGATTCGTCTCTCCGCCCTTGTTGTAGTGATCCATCACGTCCCACAGGGTCTCCATGGATCCGTCATGCATGTAGGGGCCGGTCAGGGCGATATTGCGCAACTGCATGGTCTTGATGGCGCCGATGTCGGCGCGGTCCTTGGTGACCAGGAACCGGCCGAGCTCCGACAGATCGGTCTGCAGGGCCAAGCGGTCTACCGCGTGTACGCCGCCTTCCTGCCCCAGGGCTTGGAGCGCCTGATTCGCTAATGCTTCGAAGTTTTGCTTGCGCGCCGCCACCCCGATGTTGTGAAATCGGTGGTCGGTACCGATGGGATTCGCGGGGTTCAACTGGTGACAGCTCATGCAACGCCCCTGGCCGTTGAAGAGCACCCAGCCGCGTGCGGCCTCTTCCGAGATGGCGTCCGTCTGGCCCGCCAGGAAACGGTCGAAGGGGGCATCGAGAAACGCCAAGGTGCGCTCGAAGGCGGCGATGGCCCGCCCCAGGTCCTCGTAGTTCGGGGCACGTCCATACGCAAAGGAGAACATGTCTTTGTAGGCGGGATCGTCGGCGAGCGCCGCGAGCGCCATCTGCTCGTTCGGGTGCGCCATCTCGATCGGGTTGAGGATAGGTAATTTCGCCTGCGCCTCGAGGCTCGGGGCGCGCCCGTCGAGAAACAGGCTTTGCATTAGAAACGCGTTCATCGTGGTCGGGGCGTTGCGCTTGCCCAGGGCGTCGCCGACACCTTCCGACACCGGGCGCTGGTCGGTAAAGCCGCGGCTGACATCATGGCAGGTCGCGCAGGCCACCGTCCCGTCTTTGGACAAGCGGGTGTCGAAGTAGAGCTTCCTGCCGAGGGCCACCCGTTCCGCCGTCATGGGGTTGTCGGCAGGAACGACGAGCTGTTGCCAGGTATGCGGATCGACACCGAACGGCGGCCGGGTCGGGTCGTGCTCGGGAAGCAGGCTATCGAGGAGGGTCGCCTGCGCACCCATCTCAAGGGCGCCGTGGGCTCCACGCGGCCCGCCGGCCCCCCCCTGCAACACCGCATCACAAGCCGCCAACAAGGGAAGTACCACGGTAACTATCACAAACGCCGTCAAATTTCCCATTCTTCGGTACTGCATTGCTGATCCCCCTCAAGGCGGATTGGTTAGTTTAGATGGACGAGCCCCCGCGTCATAGCCCTCCGGTCTCTGCCTCGTGCTCGCCCTAGTGGCTCCGGCCGCTTAGACACCGATCCACTCGCTCCACGCTCTAGTATAGTTTGCTCTCTCGGGTTTCGATTTCTCCCCGCTCTGGTCCCGCCCGAACCACCAATGCGGCGCTGCAATGGGCGGTTGGGACGGCGGGGCGGAAGTATGGTCAAGGGGTAGGAACGGGTCAACGGGGGGTGCCAAGGCGCGAAGCGGCCTGCGGCGTGCGGAGGCGTCGCCGCAGGTGTTCACCACGGCCTACGCCCAATACGCCTTGAAAGCACACGGTGTTCGTCCAGCGGCTGATGCCTTGAAATGGGTGCGCCGGCATCATGCAACGCCGCAGGACAAGACTGATCGACTCATTCCGATCAGGCACCGCGTGACCGACCCGTAGGGTGAACGCCAATGGCAGATGGACTTCGTATCTCCCAAGGAAGAAATCTCATACATACACATGGGTGACGACCCAGCTACGGTGGTTGATAGCCGGTTGTTTCTATTGCATCCCGGCAGTGAAGAACGAGTAGTTATTGCGCCCTACTTTCTTGCTGTGATACATGGCCTTGTCGGCATGGTTCAACAGCGTGATCCAATCCGTCCCGTCGCCGGGGTACATACTGATACCAATGCTGCACGAAATGTGCAGCTCATGGCCCTCGATGTGAAATGGACGCGCCACTTCATCGAGGATCTTTCTAGCGGCAACCACCACGTCCTGTTCCGACGCAAGTCCGGATAACACGATCACAAACTCGTCTCCGCCGGTACGCGCAGCCGTATCTTCTTTTCGCATACAGCCGCGCATCCGATCGGCAACCACCTTGAGTAGTTCATCCCCCACTCTATGGCCAAACGCGTCGTTCACGGGTTTGAATTCATCGAGGTCCATGACCATGCATGCCAACGGTTTATGGTACCGGTCGGCGTGATGCATCGACTGTAGCAGCCGGTCCTCGAGCAGCACGCGACTCGGCAGGGCGGTCAAATGACGTGGTCGAGGAAGGTGAGCATCTCCTTGCGATGGCGGCGCAGGCGTTTGATGAGGCGCTTGGCATCGGCATCGTCGAAGGTCGAAGCGATCAGCGCCTCGAGGCGTTGGTGGAGTCTAGTCTTACG
>JBOIDW010000156.1:0-2884 GCA_050740655.1 Gammaproteobacteria bacterium
CACAGGAGGGGTTGAGGCAGTGGTTGCAGATCCTCGGCAGATACATCAGAAAGGACTGTTCGAACTCGGCGTAGATATCCTTCTCGATGCCCTCGAAGTTCCGATCCCGGGCGCGATTCTCGAACTCGCCTGCCAGATCATCCTCCCAGTTCGGGCCCCATTCGATCTTCTCCATCGGGCGGCCGTCGATCTGCGAGCGCGGCCGGGCGGTAGGCGCGGCCTCGGCGAGCGGGCTCGTCTGCAGATGAGCGTAGTCGTAGGTGAAGGGCTCGTAGTAGTCGTCGATCTCGGGGAGGTCGGGGTTAAAGAAGAGGTTCATGAGCCGTTTCGTCCGGCCGCCCGACTTGAGCTCGAGCGTGCCGTCCTTCACCACCCAGCCGCCGTTCCACTTGGCCTGGTCCTCCCAGTTCTTCGGGTAACCGATGCCGGGTTTGGATTCGACGTTGTTGAACCAGACATACTCCATGCCCTTGCGGTTGGTCCAGACATTCTTGCAGGTCACAGAGCAAGTGTGACAGCCGATGCACTTGTCCAGGTTCATGACCATGGCGAAATTGGCGCGGACTTTCATATCAAGCGATCTCCTCTGCAATAGCTCCGGAGGCCATAACCCCGGTCATGGCTTTGCTCACCTCGACGCGCTCGCGCGCCGCGAGCGGCAGGGGGACGGGAACATCTATCTCCCCGATCCCCGGCGGGTTCAACTGCGCCTCGCGCGCCGGGGTCAGCGGACGCTCCAGCCAGTCGATGGCGGCGTCCTCGATCTTGTGCAGCACCACGTATTCATCCCGCTGCGAGCCGACGGTGCCGTAGTAGTTGAAGCCATAGCTCAACTGCGCGTAGCCGCCGATCATGTGGGTGGGTTTGACGACGACGCGCGTGACGCTGTTAAGTATGCCTCCGCGCTTGCCGGTGGTGTTCGAGCCCGGCACGTTCACGATCTTCTCCTGGGCATGGTACATCATCGCCATGCCCTGCGGGACGCGCTGGCTCAGCACCACGCGCGCCACCGTGGCCCCGTTGACGTTCAAGGCCTCGACCCAGTCGTTGTCCTTAAGGCCGATGGATTTCGCGTCCGCCTCCGAGACCCACACCACCGGGCCGCCTCGGAACAAAGTCAGCATGCGCAGGTTGTCGTTGAAGGTCGAGTGGATCCCCCACTTGCTGTGGGGCGTTATCCAGTTGAGCAGCAAGTGGGGTTTGCCGTTGATCCGCTCGGCGACGCCGTCGGTCGCCCGCAGATCCGCCGGCGGGCGGAAGGTGCAGAAGCCCTCGCCGAAGTCCAGCATCCACTCGTGATCCTGATAGAAGTGTGCCCGGCCCGTGAGGGTGCGGAAGGGGATGCGCTCGTGGATGTTGGTGTAGCCCGCGTTGTAGCTGACCTTTTCCGATTCGATCCCGCTCCAGGTGGGGGCGGTGATGATCTTGCGCGGCTGCACCACCAGATCCTTGAAGACCAGCTTGTCCTCGCGCCGGCCGCTCGAAAGATGGGTGTGATCGGTCCCGGTCTTCTTCCCCAGGGCCTTCCAGCCCTTGTGCGCGACCTCGCCGTTGGTCTCGGGTGCGAGACCGAGGATCGCATCGCAGACGTGAATGTCGTCCTGGAGGGATGGCATGCCTTGCGTGATTCCCGGCTCGGCGATGGCGCCGTTCTGGACCTTGAGGCGCTCGTATTCCTCTTCGGTGTTCCACGAGATCCCTTTGACGTTGTTGCCCTGTGAAACCATGAGCGGGCCCAGCGCGCAGAACTTCTTGTAGGTCTCCCCGAAGTCGCGCTCGATGACCTTGAAGATTGGCAGCGTCTTGCCGGGGACGGGCTCGCACTCGCCCCGCTTCCAGTCGCGCACCCCGAGCGGCTGGCCGAGCTCCGCGGGAGAGTCGTGCATGAGCGGGATGGAGACGAGGTCCTTGCGCTTGCCGAGATGCCGCGCCGCGAGCCGCGCGAATGCGCGGGCGATGTGCTTGAAAATCTGCCAATCCGAGCGCGACTCCCAGCCAGGATTCACCGCCTCCGTCAATGGGTGGATAAAGGGGTGCATGTCGGTGGTGTTGAGGTCGTTCTTCTCATACCAGGTGGCGGTCGGCAGGACGATGTCCGAGTAAGCCCCGGTCGAGTTGAGCCGGAAGTTGATGTCGACCATGAGGTCGAGCTTGCCGATGGGCGCCTCGCTACGCCATTTGATCTCCGCACCCCGGGCTTCGTCCGTCACGCCCTGCATGACGCCGTTCTGGGCGCCGAGCAGGTGTTTCAGGAAATACTCGTGACCCTTGGCGCTGGTACCGATGAGGTTCGAACGCCAGACGAAGAGGTTGCGCGGCCAGTTCTCCGGGGCATCGATGTCCTCGGCGGCAAAGCGGATCGCGCCGCTCTTGAGCCGGGCGACGAGATGATCGACGATCTCCTGCTCGTTCTGGGCGCCCGCGGATAACGCCTGTGTACAAATATCCAAGGGATTGCGGTTGAAGTGGGGCGCGGAAGGCAGCCAGCCGAGCCGCTGGGAGACCACGTTGTAGTCGGCCAAGGTGTGGCCGCGATACTTGCCCTTGGCCGTCGCGGCGAGCAGGTCGTCGGCCGCGAGCTTCTCGTAGCGCCACTGATCGGTATGGAAGTACCAGAAGCTGGTGCCGTTCATCTGGCGGGCGGGCCGGTGCCAGTCGAGTGCGAAGGCGATGGGCGCAAAGCCCGCCTGGGGCCTGACCTTTTCCTGGCCGACGTAATGGGCCCAGCCGCCACCGCTCTGGCCCACGCAGCCGCAGAGGTGCAGGAGGTTCATGATGGCGCGGTAGGTCATGTCGGCGTGATACCAGTGGTTGATCCCCGCCCCCAGGATCACCATGGACTTGCCGAGCGTCTTGGCGGCGTTGTCGGCGAACTCGCGCGCCG
>JBOIDW010000157.1:0-3591 GCA_050740655.1 Gammaproteobacteria bacterium
GCTCCAGCCCGCGCACTTCGCGGTGGGGCAGGCGGTAGCGCTCGGAGAGGCTCGGCCCCCCTTCACGCCGGTGCCTGAACTCGCTGCTGAAGCCGAGGCGCAGCGTCGGGTGCCGCCGGAGATCGGACACCGAGCGCACCCCGAGCCGCCCGGCGAGCGCCTCGGGCATGGCCAGGGCGTAGCTGTTGTCGAAGCCGAGCGGCTTGGACAGCACCAGGCCGCGCGCCGCCAAGCGCTCGCGCAGCCACGTCTCGGAGGGCGGTCCGGCGGCGGGCCGCTCGCCGGGCAGGATCTCCTCGACGAGGGTGCCCGTGTACTCGGGGTAGACGTCGATCTCGCGCGTCTCGAGCGCATTCCATACCAGCCGCGTCCCGCCGAGGCCCGCCCGGTGCTCGACCGGGGCGCCGGCCGCGCGCGCCGCCTGCGCCACGATCTCCCCCAGGATCACGGATTCGGTGAACGACTTCGATCCCACACGCAGGGCGGGCTCTAAAGCGGCGGCCCCGTCAGGCCCGCCGACGAGGCAGAGGGCCACGGCGGCGGCGCGGCTCAACCCGGTCACGGGGGCCCACCATCGAAGCGCCGCTGCGCCCGGATGAAGCGGGTGACGAAGGGATCGGCCGGCGCGTTCAACAGGTCCTTGAGGACTCCCCGCTGAACGATCCGACCGTCGCGTAACAATACGATCTCGTGGCCAAAGAAGGCCGCCTCGGCGAGGTCGTGCGTCACCATCACCACGGACTTGCCGAGCGAGCGGAACACCTCCGCCAGGTCCTCCTGGAGCTCGGCCCGCACCAGCGGATCGAGGGACCCGAGCGGTTCATCGAGGAGCAGCACCTCCGGGTCGAGCATGAGCGCGCGCATGAGGCCGACGCGCTGTCGCTGCCCGCCGGAGAGTTGGGCCGGGTAACGCGCCAGGGCCTCGCGGGGGAAGCGGGTCAGGGTCGTCAGGCCATCGAGGCGCCCCCGAATCCGGGCCGCGTCCCAGCCAAGGTAGCGGGCCATGAGGGAAACATTGCCGGCGGCCGTAAGGTGTGGAAACAGGCCGCCGTCCTGCACCACATAGCCCATCGCCTGGCGCAGCCCGCGGACATTGTGGGGCGCGAGCTCGACGCCGCGGAAATACACCGAGCCGGCGTCGGGCCGGAGCAGTCCCAGCATCAGGCGCAAGAGGGTGCTCTTCCCGCAGCCGCTCGGACCGATGAGGACCGTGCTGCGGCCGCGCGTCACCGCCAGCGTGGTCGGCGCCACGACCGAGACCGTGCCGAACGACTTGGAGACCTCACGAAGCTCAAGGATGCTTGCGTCGCTCGGCATGGCCCGCACGCCTATTTCCACAGCGTTCCCCGCCGATCGATGAATGCCGCGCGTAGGCTCCGATCAATAATAGGCGCTGATGGTTGCCCGTACCGAGAGCGGTTCCACGGGATGGAAATGGATGTCCTCTATCCCTTGCGCCGGTTCGCCGGGCAAGCGCGAGGCGTAGAAATACTCGATGTCGCTGTCCTCGACGTCCAGCAAGTTCAAGATCTCAACCCCTACGCGCCAGTGCTTGTCCAGTTTGTATCCGATGCCCGCGTTCACCAGCGTCGTAGGTTCCGAACGCACGCTGTCATCCTCGATGAGCGGCCGCGCCCCGAAATGGCGGAGCCGAACGCTGCCGAACCAGCCCTTGATGTCATCGACGGTGACCCCGGCGGCGATGACCGTCTCGATCGCGCCCGGGATGCGTTCGCCTACCGGGTCGCTGTCTTTGAAACGCGCCGTGGAGAACGAGAGGTCCGCGTCCAGGATGAGCCAGGGCCAGGGCGTGTAGTAATTCGTCCATTCTATCCCGTGGCGCCGGCTCGGTCGGCTGGCCTCGGTGGTTCCGGCGTCGCCCACGAACAGCAGTTCCGAGTCGAGATCCAGGAGCCAGCAAGACAAGGTGCTTTGGAGATCGGGAACGATAGCGGTGCGCAATCCGACATCGAATCCCTTTGCCCGTATCAAGGGCTCGACCCGTTCGGCCGGCTCCCCGGTTTTCGGATCCACCGTGATCGTCGTACCGCGCCCGTCATTGCTGTGAAAACCGTAGCCGAGGTTGACGTAGTATTCGGTGTCGAACCAAGGCCCGAAGATGAGGCTTAGCTTGGGGCTCGCCAAACCGTCGCTCGCGGTTCCGGAGTTGACCGGGTTACCGGAGTCCACGTCGAAATGGTAGAAATCGCCGCGCAGGCCGGCGATGGTGCGAAACTTCGGCAGCCACTGGGTGCGAACCTGGAGATAGGGCGAGACGCTCACTTGGTCCACGCTGTCCTTGCGGAACGTAGCGAGCCGCCGGCGCCCGCGGGTCTGAAACAAGCCCACGCTGCCGATGTCATCGTAGCGAAGCTGTACTCCGGCGGTGGTCTCCACGTCGATCCCGGCCCAGGACCCGAACCAGGAGTGATGTGCATTGAAGCCGTAGACCTGGCGCGCGTCGGCCTGCTCGAACTGATCGCCGTTCACCGGATCGTCGAGAAAAAACGTGAAGTTCGAATACAGATTCAGCGCGTAGTCGATGAAGTAGGCATGGGCGTGGGTCGCGGAATCCGCGCCGCTCCGCCGCCACTCGCCGGAGACACTGTAGCGATGCGTATTGCCGCCATCGCTATCGTCCAGTGCGCCGAAACGATCGATGAGACCGCTCTCGAGCGCCCGCCGCGGGATCTGATCCGTCGCATTCCAGCTCCCGTCATAACCCATGGCGGTTAGGTTAAAGCCGTTGGGGCGATCGCCTTGGCTGTATCGAAGCACGCCGTTATAGCGCCGGTAGTCGTCGGGACGATCCCAAGGACCTTGGTTATCGAAGGTCTCAAACCCGCCGAGCAGATGTCCGGGACCCAGCGCGGTGGACCCCGCCAGCAGACCGCGATAATAGTCGTAGCTCCCGGCCGTGAACTCGGCGATGTTGCTCGGCAATTGCTCGGCATATTCGATGTGGGCGGCGCCGGCCGCGGAAAAGTCGCCCTCATCGGCGTAATAAGGCCCCTTACGGTAGCCGATAAGGCCGACCAGCTCCGGGATCAGGAAATTGAGATCCGTATAGCCCTGGCCATGCCCATGAGTGGGAAAGTTCACCGGCATGCCCGCGATCGACGTCGCAAAGTCGGTCCCGTGATCCAGATTGAATCCGCGCAGGAAAAACTGATTGGCCTTACCCGCTCCGGAATGCTGTGTGATGATCACGCCGGGTACCGTTTCCAGCACTTCTCCCGGCCGTAACAGCGGGCGCGATTCGATCTGGCGCGGGCCGACGGTGCCCTGCGTGGCGGAATCGCCGATCCCGAGCAATGTGTCGGAGCGTTCGATGACCTCGATGGTCTCGAGCTGCACGGGCTCGTCCGCGTACGCCAAGGGAATACAGGCTAACCACACTAGGACGAACGGTCGCGGATGGCGTCTAGATTCTTGCCCTGCAACGCTTGGGAATACGGGCTTCAACACGTCTCACCTCCTAGACAATTGCAACGAATCGCCATTCTAGCCATATTCTCCCTGGCCGGCGGTAACCAAAAGGACCCCGAACAGATCTGTAGATCGGGCATGAGTCTTGGCTATTGCGAACAT
>JBOIDW010000158.1:0-4301 GCA_050740655.1 Gammaproteobacteria bacterium
CTTCTCGGAAGGAGTACAGCGGGCAGTTCAACGTGAGGATCGACAAGCGCGTACACCGCGCGCTTGCGGCCGAGGCTACCAAGGCCGGGATCAGCCTGAACGCGTTAGTGGCGCAGAAACTCGCGGCTAGCGCAGAGAAGCGTATCGGTTAAAACCAGGGGCGTATTTTACCGTGCGACCTTGGTAAACGGCCCACGACACGCTTGGAAAACGAAAGACTGGTTCAGAGGTTCCTTAGGAATTTGCGCGTGCGGATGCCTCGGTGCGCCGCGCCGCGCCATATTCGCGCAGCGTCTCGGCGATCCTGTCCACGGCCCAGTCGATCTGCTCGCGGGTGATGATGAGCGGCGGCGTGCAACGAATGACGCTGCCGTGTGTGTCCTTGGTGAGGATGCCGTGTCTCGCCAGCGACCGACAGAATTCGCTGGCCGCTACGACGCCGGGATCGAGATCGATACCGATCAGCAAGCCCCGGCCGCGAACTTCGCGTATCGCCTCGCTCCGGAGGGTGCGGAGCTCGCCTATGAAATACTCGCCCAGAGACCGCGCGCGCTCGATCAGGCCTTCGTCCAGGAGCACCTCCAGCGCTGCGAGACCTACCGTGGCCGCGAGCGGATTGCCGCCGAAGGTGCTGCCGTGGCTGCCGGGCCTGAAGACTTGCATCACCTCGCGGCGGGCGAGGAATAGCGAGATGGGCAGCAGACCGCCACCGAGCGCCTTGCCGAGGATCAAGCCGTCGGGCCGGACGCCTTCGTGCTCGCAAGCGAGTAATCGCCCCGTGCGGCCAAGTCCCGTCTGCACCTCGTCGGCTACGAACAAGACCCGCGCACGCCTGCAGAGCGCCGCGCACTGGGCCAGATAACCGGCGGGCGGAACCACGATGCCGCCCTCGCCCTGGATTGGCTCGACCAGGAAGGCCACCGTGTGCGGGGTGATGGCGCGCTCGAGTGCCGCCGCATCGCCATACGGGACCGTGACGAATCCGGGCGGGAACGGTCCGAACCCCTGCTTATAATCCGGTTCCGACGAGAAGCCGATGATGCTGATCGTACGCCCATGGAAGTTACCCGCGCAGACCATGACCTCGGCGCGATCGGCGGGTACGCCCTTGACCTCGTAGCCCCAGCGCCGCGCCGCCTTGAGCGCGGTCTCGACCGCCTCGGCACCGGTATTCATGGGCAGGGCCTGGTCCATGCCGGTCAGCTCGCAAACGCGGGCGAGCAATAGGCCTAGCCGATCGGTGTAAAACGCGCGGGAGACCACCGCCAGGCGCGCGGCCTGGGCGCGCAGGGCCTCGACGAGACGCGGATGCGCATGACCGAAAGCAAGCGCGGAGTAGGCGCTCATCATGTCCAGGTAACGGCGCCCCCGATCGTCCCACAGATAACAACCCTCGCCGCGGGTAATGACTAGCGGTAAGGGTGCGTAGTTCGCGGCGCAATAGTGTCTTTCCAGGGCGATGCTGTCGTTCATGAGCTCTTACCAAAGGCCGCCGCCGCCAACTCGACGACGAGGCGTGCGGTACGCCGATCCGGGTCGCGCACCGGGTTGTACTCCGCGATCTCGAGGCCACAGAGATCCGCATCCCGCATGGCGAGCGCTGCCAACAAGTCATGGGCATCCAGGCCGTCCGGGACCGGTGTCCCGACCCCGGGGGCATCTACCGGGTCCAGGGCGTCCAGGTCGATGCTGATGCCGAGGGCCGCCGTCTCTCGTGTCGCGATGGCCATGGCCTCGGCCAGCGCCCACCGGACGCCGTAGCGCCGGATCTCGTCCATGACGATGACACGCACCCCCAGGGTCTCTAAGAGACGCGCCTCTTCGGGCTCGAAGCTACGCACCCCCACCAGACAAACCTGGGCCGGATGGAGTTTTGCGCCGGGGGCCAGCAAACCGGTCAGGCGCGGCTCACCGTAGCCGAGCAGGCACGCGAGCGGCATGCCGTGGGCAGCCCCGCTCGGGCTGGTCGATGGCGTATGGCTATCCATATGGGCATCGATCCAGACGAGGCCCAACGAACCCTGAGGTCTCAAGCACTCCGCCACGGCGCTCCAGGTCCCGACCGCGCAGGAATGATCGCCGCCCACGACGATGAACCGCTCCCCGGCACACAGCACCGACGTGACCGCCTGCGCGAGCACCCGGTTGAATCGGGCGATCGCATCCCACCGATCACTCGCGTCGCAGGGTACGAGCGAGCGCTCCGCGGGACCCCAAGCCGCCGCCAGCCCCTGCTCGCGGAGCCGCGTGGCAAGCCCTGCGGCGCGGACGACGGCAGGCCCCAAGGCACAACCGGGATCGAGTGCGCCGAGGCCGCAAGGCGCGCCGATGATACGAACCCCGCTACGGCATGGATCGCGGTCAGAATGGAGCGGAAAGACGTTTGTGACGCTGAGGCCACCGGTAACCATGGGATCGGACGATGCACGGACGAGCCGGTCTATGACAGGTGCAGTATGGGGGATCGAGCGCTGTGCACGCGCCCGACGCCCAGGGATGACCGCCCGTACTTTCACTTGGACCTGAGGGAAAGAGCTTGATTCCAAGACTTGCGTCAGGGGTTCGCAAAATCCCGTGCGCTACGCTACAAAGAGTGGGGGTAGTAATGCAAAACGCTTATGCTGAAACCGATCGACCATGACTTGGAACGGCGCGTCCAGGAGATCGGACGGGACCTGATCACCGAGATCGCCGAGCGACGGCGCGCTGCCGGCCCGATCGATAGGGGCCTGGACCGGATGCTGAGCCGGGGCATGGCGGACGAGGCCTTGCGCGTCGCGCTGCTGCGTTTCATCGATGTCTTGCCGGTCTTGGACGAGCACCGCGACCTGACCGGGCACCTCGGCGAGTATCTCGGGCCGCTGGACCTGCCCCTGGTACGGGCTTTCCGCCTTGCGGTAAGTCCCAGACGCGGCGACCGCGCACAGGCCCTCGTCGCCGGGGGCGTACGCCAAGCGATGACCTGGATCGCGCGGCGCTTCCTGGGCGGCAGCACGGCCGAGGAGGCGTTAGCGAGCGCCGCGCAATTATGGAATCAAGGCATCGCGTGCAGCCTCGATCGAGTCGGCGAGGCGGTGCTGAGCGAGGTCGAAGCGGAGGACTACCAGCGCCGCTATCTGGATCTCCTGGGACAGGCAGCGACGCTCGTCTCGGGCTGGCCCGTGCGGCCTTTACTTGAGCGCGGACACGGGCGGGATTTACCGCGACTCAACGTCTCGATCAAGCTCTCCTCGCTGGACCCCCGGATCTCGGCCCTCGCTCCGGAGGTGAGCGCCGCGCGCATCGGCGAGCGGCTCCGGCCGATCCTGCTGGCGGCGCGCCGCAACGGCAGCGCCGTAAGCATCGATATGGAGCAGTATGCGCTCAAGGAAACAGTCCTCTGCGCATTCAAACAACTGCTCGTGACCCCCGAGCTCAGGGACTGGCCCGATGCCGGGATCGCCCTACAGGCCTATCTGCGCGACACGCAGGCCGACCTCCAGGACCTCATCACCTGGGCCGAAGGACGCGGCACGCCGATCACCGTGCGGTTGGTGCGGGGCGCCTATTGGGATTATGAGAGCGTGATCGCCGCGCAGAACGGGTGGCCGGTCCCCGTCTGGTCCGAGAAGTGGCAGACCGATCAATGCTACGAGCACTGCCTGCGGCTGCTGTTGGCGCATTGCCCGACGATCGAGACCGCCGTCGCCACGCACAACCTGCGCAGTATGGCCTTTGCCATGGCCTGTGCCGAGGCCCAGGGCTTGACGCCGGACCGGATCGAGTTCCAGATGCTTTACGGGATGGCGGATGCGTACGCAGAGGTACCGCCGGCCAGGGGCTACCGGCTGCGCATGTATGTGCCCTTCGGGGACTGGCTGCCGGGCATGGCCTACCTCGTGCGGCGTTTGCTGGAGAACGCCTCCAGCCAGTCCTTCCAGCGCATGGCGCTCGCGTCTACGCTTATGCCCGATGCGCTGTTGGCTGTGCCCCAGGGCCGCGAGGTCAGGGATTCTATCCAGCAACCTGGGCCGCCTGCCGGCGGTATCCGGCCTTCCGAAAGATGGGCCGAGCTACCGGCGTTTCGCAATGAGCCCCTGCATCGGTTTACCGATCCTCGCGAGCGCAGCGCGTTCTGTGCAGCCCTGGACAAGGCGCGCGTAGAATTGGGTATCGACGGTACTCGGCGCGGCCACGAGGAGCATCCATGCCTCGATGCGCCGCCGTGCCGAGATTACCCGCTTCTTATCGACGGCAAGGCAGTATTCACCGCCGACTGGATCGTCTCCGTCTATCCCGCCGATCCCCGCCGCGTCATCGGG
>JBOIDW010000159.1:0-3124 GCA_050740655.1 Gammaproteobacteria bacterium
TTCTGGAACTCTTCGAGTTCGTTCTGACACCAGAGCGATCGCAGATAGCCGGGCGAGAGGATGGGGATGAAGACCGCCGAGCGCTTGAGCTGGGCGAAGATCTCCGCGGAGAAATCATCGGAGCCGCGCAGTTTTTTGTCCCGCCAGATGTGGGCGTCGACGCCCAAGAACTCGCTCAGGCGTTGCTGCAGATCGAGGTGGAAGCGCATGACCCACCCGGTGTCCGCCTGCGCGCCTGGACCGAGGTTGTCCTTGTGCGTGTAACTGATGAAAACGTCGTTGTCGAAGCCCGGCAGATAGGCCATCGCTGCCCTCCCCTGTCGCAGGACACGATCGTGCCCGGCCGGTCGCGGGGTTGCAAGCTCCCGGCGAAGGCCACGATCGGGCCCCGGACGTCGAGACCGATGACCTCGCGGAAAAGGTCTATTGAGGGCTGATCCAATCACCCTCGGGCGAACAAGCGGGGCGCTGGATGCCTATCGGTGCTGCGAGCGCGTGTTGCGCGCGACCTTGGGTCTCGGGTGGTTAGAGCGTGTCCATGGCATCAAGAAGATTTTCCAACTGTTGCAAGACCAACTGCGCCCCATCGCCGAACTCGACCGCAACGCCCGGGAGCGCTAGTGGCCACCGCCTTTTGCGTCCAATCGCTACGTAACCAAGCGGCCGGCAACGGACCTACCCCTGCATAACCGTCGCGCGCCTTGTATCCGGGGCGCTTGCCCCCTATCTTCCGGTGAATCCGATGTAATACGAGCAGCCCGTATGCGAGCAGATAAATTGACCGCGGCCTTTCAAACCGCCCTGGCCGACGCCCAGAGCCTGGCCGTCGGGCGCGACCACCAGTTCATCGAGCCGGTGCATGTGTTGACTGCGCTGCTCGATCAATCGGGCGGCACCACACAGCTCCTGCACGAGGCCGGCGTCAACGTCCATCAACTGCGATCCCGCCTCGGCGAGGCCTTGGAACGCCTGCCGCGCGTCGAGGGCACGGGCGGCGAGGTGCACGTGTCGCGCGAGCTGGAGCGCCTGCTGAACGTCACCGACAAGCTCGCCCAGCAGCGCAAGGATCAGTACATCGCCAGCGAGCTGTTCCTGCTCGCGGCGGTCGATGATCGCGGGCCAGCGGGCGATCTGCTGCGCCGGTCGGGGGCCGACCAGCAACGGATCGAAACCGCGGTTGCCGCCTTGCGCGGCGGGCAAAAGGTCGATGACCCCAATGCCGAGGAGCAACGCCAGGCACTGGAGAAATATACCATCGACCTCACCGAACGGGCGGCGCAAGGCAAGTTGGACCCGGTGATCGGCCGCGACGAGGAGATCCGCCGGACCATCCAGGTCCTGCAGCGCCGCACCAAGAACAACCCGGTGTTGATCGGCGAGCCCGGCGTGGGCAAGACCGCCATCGCCGAGGGACTTGCGCAGCGCATCGTGAACGGCGAGGTCCCGGACGGCCTGAAGGGCAGGCGGCTGCTCTCGCTGGACCTCGGCGCGCTCATCGCCGGTGCCAAGTTCCGCGGTGAGTTCGAGGAGCGCCTCAAGGCCGTCTTGCGCGATCTCGCCAAGCAGGAGGGCGGCATCATCCTCTTTATCGACGAGCTGCATACCATGGTCGGCGCGGGCAAGGCGGAAGGGGCGATGGATGCCGGCAATATGCTCAAACCGGCATTGGCGCGCGGCGAGTTGCACTGCATCGGTACCACCACGCTCGACGAGTACCGCAACCATATCGAGAAGGATGCGGCGCTCGAACGGCGATTTCAGAAGATCCTGGTGGATGAACCCGACGTGGAGGATACCATCGCCATCCTGCGCGGCCTGAAGCCCCGCTACGAGGTGCACCACGGCGTGCAGATCACCGATCCGGCCCTCGTCGCCGCGGCCACACTCTCGCACCGCTACATCACCGATCGGCAACTGCCCGACAAGGCCATCGACCTCATCGACGAGGCGGCCAGCCGCATCGCCATCGAGATCGACTCCAAGCCGGAGGCGCTGGACCGCCTCGAACGACGGCTCATTCAATTCAAGATCGAGCGCGAGGCGCTAAGCAAAGAGACCGACGAGGCCTCCAAGAAGCGCCTGGCGAGCCTCGAGCAGGAGATCGCGCGCTTGCAGGCCGAATATCGCGCTCTGGAACAGGTCTGGACGACCGAGAAGGGCATCCTGCACGGTGCGCAGGCGGTCAAAGGTCAGATCGAGCAGGCGCGCATCGAATTGGAGAACGCCCGCCGCGCCGGCGACCTGGCGCGCATGTCCGAGCTGCAATACGGCCGCATCCCGGATCTCTCCAAACAGCTCGCGCGGGCCGAACAGGCCGAACGGACCGAGCTCACGCTGCTACGCGACAAGGTCACCGAAGAGGAGATCGCCGAAGTGGTCTCGAAGTGGACCGGGATCCCGGTCGCCAAGATGCTGGAGGGCGAGCGCGACAAACTGCTGCGCATGGAGGAAGAGCTCCACCGGCGCCTGGTGGGCCAGGAGCAGGCCGTAACGAGTGTCGCCGATGCCATCCGCCGGGCGCGTGCCGGGATCTCCGATCCGAACCGTCCCTACGGCTCCTTCCTGTTCCTCGGCCCGACCGGGGTCGGCAAGACCGAGCTGTGCAAGGCGCTGGCGGCGTTCCTCTTCGATACCGAGGAGGCCATGGTGCGGATCGACATGTCCGAATACATGGAGAAGCACACGGTCGCCCGCCTGATCGGGGCGCCCCCCGGATACGTCGGCTACGACGAGGGCGGCCAGCTGACCGAGGCCGGGCGCCGGCGGCCGTATTCCGTCGTCCTCTTCGACGAGATCGAGAAGGCGCACCCCGACGTCTTCAACGTGCTGCTCCAGCTGCTCGACGACGGCCGGCTCACCGACGGGCAGGGCCGCACGGTGGACTTCAAGAACACCGTGATCATCATGACCTCAAACATCGGCAGCGAGTACATCCAGCAGTACGCGGGCGCGGACGACGCGAAGGCGAAGGAGCTTGTCCTGGAGGCGCTCCGTCAGCACTTCCCGCCGGAGTTTATCAACCGGGTGGACGAGGTCATCGTTTACCGGCAACTGCGCAAGGACGAGATCCGCTCCATCGTCGAGATCATGCTCAAACTCGTGAGCGACCGGCTCAAGCCCAAGT
>JBOIDW010000160.1:0-3472 GCA_050740655.1 Gammaproteobacteria bacterium
GCGCCCAGGTCGAGGACACGCCGGCCCCGATCGGCGATTTCGTGGCGGGTATACCGGAGGTCCTCGAGCGGGCCGTGTTCCGGGCCATGGAGAAGGCGCCGGAAGACCGTTTCCAGAGTGCCGCCGACTTCATCGATGCCTTGGCGCCGATTGTACCTCGCCGGCCGCGTACGCCGGAGAACGCAGCGGCGCGACGACGCGAATTGGAGGAGCGGCGCAGCCCTGAGGAAGCGCGTACCCCCGAATCACCGGTTAGCCCTCGCCCGGACTTTGGCGGTGCCGTACGCGACATCGCATCCGACGGGTCGCTCCCCACCCGCCATGGCGATGACTCGGGGCTGCCGGCCCAACCGCCGGCACCGGCTGCGCAAGCCAATGTCCTGCCGTTTCCCGTCATGCCGGGCGAGCGGCCGGAGGAGGACGAGACGCAGCCCCGGCGGAAGCCGCCGCCCGCCGGGGGCGAGGGCACACCTATCCGATTTCCGACCGTTGGACCGGAATCGGTTAAAAAACCTGGCCGGAACGACAAGCGTGGCCTGCTCAGGGCGCTAGGGGTGCTTTTCACTATGCTAGCGGGCATCGCGGCTTGGGTGCTGTGGTTACAGCCCCCCGGCCCGGCGGCGATCCGGGCGCTCGTCGATAAGGACCAGGAACCCCTCGCCGATGGCGCACGCCAGGACGCGGCTCGGTTGGAGCGTACGCGTCGGATCGAGGACCTGCTGGCGCAGGCCCGCTCGGCCTTGCAAGCGGAGCGCTATAGCGAGGCCGCCGGGTCGGCGCAGCAGGTCTTGAGCATCGAGGCCGGGCACACCGAGGCGCGAGGGATCGTCAAGGATGCGCTCGGCGGAATGATCGTACGGGCCGAGGATGCGTTAACCCGCGGCGCGATCGAGGCCGCGAGGCGCGCCGAGCAAGAGGCGCGCGGGCTGAGCAAAGACCATGGGTTAGCGGACCAGGCGGTGTCCGCCCTGAGCGCGAGGATCGCGGTGCAGGAGAAGGCGCAAGCGGAGCAGGTCGCCACCGCTAAACGCCTGGACGCCCTCGTCGCACTGGCGCTGCGGGCGGCCAGCCTCGACCGCTGGACGGAGCCACCAGGCGACAACGTGGCCGAATACGCGCGGCAGGCCCTGACGCTGGTACCGCCGGGCACGGCGCCCACGCAGCTCTTGAGCGGCGTACTCGAGGCGGGTATCAAGCGAGCCGAGACGGCGCTAAATGCCGGCGATCTCGAGGCCGCGAGCCAACTTGTCGCGTCGTTGCAGAAGGCCGCCTCGGCCTTCAAGGTGAATCTGCCGGAATTGGACCGAATCTACACCGCGGTCACGGCCGAGGAAGACCGCCGTCGGCAGACTGCCGACCAACAGAAACAGCAAGCGGAGCAGGCCGCAAAGGCCCAGCGGGTGAGCGAGCTTAGCGATCAAGCGACCCAGGCCGCCGCTCTGGGGCGCTGGATGGCCCCGCGCGACGGCAATGCCGTCGAATACGCGCGCCAGGCACTGGCGCGGGCCGCGCCGGGTGCCGATCCCGCGCAGGTCTTGAGCGGCGTATTCGAGGCGGGGATCAGCGGCGCGGAGACGGCGCTCCAGGCCGGCGATCTCAAGGCCGCCGCCAAGGCCGCGGAGGCGGTACGGCAATTCGCCAAGACGTTCAAGGTTACCCTGCCGAGGCTGGAAGCGCTGTCCGGCGAGGTCGCAGCCGAGACGAACCGCCGCCGGCAGCTCGCAGAGCAAGAGCAACGGCAAGCGGAACAGGCTGCAAAGGCGCGGCGGGTGAGTGAGCTTACGGCCAAAGCGACGCAAGCCGCCGCACTGGGCCGCTGGATAGCCCCGCGCCGCGGCAATGCCACCGAATACGCGCGCCAGGCGCTGGCACTCGCCGCGCCGGGTGCCGATCCCACACCGCTCTTGAGTGGCGTACTCGAGGCGGGCGTCAGCCGTGCCGAGGCGGCGCGTAAGGCCGGCAATTTCAAGGCTGCCGCCAAGGCCGTGGAGTCCGTACGGCAGTTCGCCAAGACCTTCAAGGTTACCCTGCCGAGGCTGGAAGCGGTGTCCGGCGAGGTCGCGGCCGAGGAAGCCCGCAGCAAGGATGCGGAAACGCGGACCGCGCGCGATGCAGAGGTCGGGCGCTTGGTGGAAAAGGCGCGGCGCGCGTTGGTAGCGAATCGGCTGACCTCGCCGGCAAACGAGAGTGCCGTCGCGTACCTGCGGCAGTTGACCCGCCTCGACGCGCAGAACACGGACGCGACGCGGATCGCGTCCGCCGTAGTGGCGCGTTACGTCGGCCTTGCCGGGGATGCCCTCAAACGCCGCGACCCCGCGCTGGCGGAGACCCATCGCTCGAGCGCAAGCCGCGTCGCTGCCGAGTTCAGCATATCGGACGCGGGTTTGGATCGCCTCCCGGAACGCATAGCAGCGCTACAAGGCGAATTGGACACGGCCGCGGCGGCGTGGCCCGCGCTCCTCCCCACGCCGGAGAGCATAGCCGCGCGACGACGCGAACTGGAGGAGCGGCGCAGCCGCGAGGACGCAGCGGTCAAGCGGGAAGCTGCACGATAGGAACAAGGAGTTTAAAGCAGCGCAACGGATTGGATTGCGGCCCCTGTGGCCTCGTCATGCCAGCGAAAGCTGGCATCCATGTGTGCCTTCCAACGCCGGCGTTCACCCGCCGCGGCCAGACCGCGCCGGTGCCCGTTTGCCCGGTCGGCCTCGTGGCCGTGGTCGGGTTGAGCGCTTTGTTCGGGTCTCCGCTCGCACTCCTGGTGCGGGCGCACCTCGGAGCATGCCCTCGGTGCTCAGATCCTCATCAATGTCGGGCCAGTGAATTCCGTAGCCGGCTGCGCACAGGGTCCAATTCTGAAGCTGCTCCATATTCGCCCCCGCCAACCCCGGGTACCACTCCAGCGGTACCGAAATCGTTCGACCATCCATCAGGTCCACAGTGAGCGAATCTTCCGAGAATCGGACGTCGCGAACTCTCTCGTCAGCGCTGAGTGCCAATGTGCCCATTCCACACCTCCAGAAAGCGCGTCTGATGCGCCTCGATTAATGTACGGATTCGTCGCAGCTCGTGGGCGGGAAAGCCAAAGTTCCGTGCGAGAGCAACGGGCTGCAGCCAGAATTTTGCCGACAGGTTATCTCGGTCAACATGGACGTGCCGTGGCTCATTCGGTTCATGGCTGAAGAAGTACACGCGATAGGGTCCGCTCCTCAAGACCGTCGGCATTCGCACATCCTACCACCAACGTCGAGCACCGCCGAACGATGAAGCTCACCGGCGCGCTGCTTTTTGGCGCGTCCGGTGGAGCGCCTGGTTGGGCCAACTACTTAGCCTGACGTGCAGCGTCAAGCGCAAGGTAGGTGAGAAAACCCACGGCACCGACCAGAACAACAGCAACTAGAACGGTCATTTCTATAGCTCCTCGAGAAGTGCAATCTTGGCCTCTATACGGTTGTGGATCGTGTAACCACCAAAG
>JBOIDW010000161.1:0-1527 GCA_050740655.1 Gammaproteobacteria bacterium
AACAGGACAGCAACTGGACCGCGATATCGATGGCATTTCGGGCGCCACGCTTTCTGTACGCGCTTTGACCAAGCTCGCGCGCCTTGCCTTGTTGCTGCACGCCCACAGCGATTTCGCCGATGGCAAAGAATAATTCGCCACGAGCGCCCTTGCAGCAATGGCATCGGCGCGTGGGGATGACCGGCGTCGTCTTTTTTATCTTACTCATCACGACCGGCCTACTGCTCAATCATACCGGCGCGCTAGGGCTCGGTAAGCGGTTTGTCGAGACGCCATGGGTGCTGGATCTGTACCATATATCCGCACCGGAACCGCCAGTCGCCTTCTCCGCCGGCGAGCATTTTGTCAGTCGCATAGGTGACCGCCTCTACGTCGATACGAAAGAAGTGCCTGAACGCGCGGACCGGCTGATTGGAGGACTGAAACTTGGGGATACCTTGCTCATCGCCATCCCCGGAAAGCTTTTAGTCATCAGCCCAACGGGGGAATTGATCGAGCGCATCGAAAGTGCTGACGGCGTCCCCGCGGGAATGAACCGGATCGGCCTCACAGCTTCGGGACAACTGGTTATTCGTGCGGCGCACGGCGATTACCTGGCGGACTTGGAAAAGCTCGATTGGCGGAAAACCACGACGGCAGACGTGGTTTGGGCAATGCAGGTCACGCTGCCGCCCGAGCTAGAGGAAAAGCTAACGCGGGCCTATCGCGGCGGCGGTCTGCCGCTGGAACGCGTGATCCTCGACCTGCATAGCGGGCGCATTGTAGGCCAATGGGGGGTCTATGTGGTTGACGGCGCGGCGCTGCTGTTTTTGGCGCTGGTGATCACGGGGTTGTGGATGTGGGCGAGACATGGCTAATGAAAAGCCGCTTAGAACTTGGTGACCACCGTAGCTTACGGCAAGCGCCCCGCCGCGATCATGCGATTGAAGAGCAAAGGCCGCGACAGCCAAGTCGTCATATCGTCAAAGTTCGGGCCGAATAGCCCAGCTTCGTAGATATTGTCGTAAACCGCATTTTGTCCGTCTTCATCTTTGAGGTCGGGAGGGTTGTCGCGATCCTGTCCCCCTGCTGAGAAGATAATCGCGATCGGAGGTTCCGCGGTGGTGGTCAGCTTGTTGCCCGCTGCATCCTGCACCTCAAGTGAATCCGTCGGCAGTGTCGTTAAGGTGATAGGGGTCAGAGGGAGCGCGAAGTTTTGGTCGACGCGGTAGCGCCAATAACCCCGCCACGGATCGGTTGGCGCTGTTCTAGGCCTGCCCCAAGCATCCGTCGGGGAAACCCCCAGCGTTTTCCAAGGCAGGATACCGTCGGTGACGCCTACTGGACCGCCTACTGGACAGGGTGGGGGGGCGGCAACACCGTAACCGGCGTTAGCCGGGTCACCTTGTATCGTGGGGCAGGGCAAGACCCCGTTAATTGCGGCGTAGCCTAGCAACGCTTCTTTGATTTCCTCTAATAACGCCTGCGTCTTTGTGCGTTCCTGTTGCTCGACCCGCACCGACATCGGCCCTAACAAACCGCCAAGCA
>JBOIDW010000162.1:0-9818 GCA_050740655.1 Gammaproteobacteria bacterium
AACCAGCCCGCTGTACCACCTTTCGAGTAATGGACATAGGAACCTCCACCGGTAGCGCTATGCCCGGCGAGGATCCACCTTCGCCGAGGCCCGTCCACCCATCTTAGACGCTGGTGCTGTGCACCGCAACATTATAGGCATCGGACGTGCCATTGAGCGGTGATATGGCGATCGCCCAACCGCGTACGGCGGCAGGCTCGTTAGCCCCCGACCCGCGACATCTCGACCTTGGGCAGTGCCCTCGTCTCGGCGCTACGGACCTCGGAATACCGGTCGGCCCGGTTCAGCCAAACGGTACGTATGCGCTCGGTCAGCGCCTGGTCCGACGCGCCGGCTCGTATCAGGCTTCGTAGGTCATGCCCGTGGGTCCCAAATAAGCAGGTATAGAACTGGCCGTCGGCCGTGAGCCGCGCGCGCGTGCAGCCCCGGCAGAACGGGCGAGTCACCGAGGCGATGACGCCTATCTCGCCACGACCGTCAGAATACCGGTATCGATTAGCGACCTCGCCGGGATAGTTCGGCGCTAACGGCTGCAGGGGCCAGCGCCGTGCTAGCGTGCTCAGCACCTCATCGGCACTGACGACCTCCTCCATCCGCCAGCCGTTGCTATGGCCTACGTCCATGAACTCGATGAACCGCAGGCTATGGCCGCTGCCCCGAAAATGCTCCGCCATGGGCAGTATGCAGTGCTCGTTCACACCGCGTTTGACGACCATATTGATCTTGATGGATCGGAACCCGGCCGCCTCGGCGGCGGCGATTCCGGCCAGGACCTGCGCCAAGGGGACCGCGACGTCGCTCATGGTGCGGAAGGTCTGTTCCTCCAGGGCATCCAAGCTCACCGTCAGGCGCCTGAGCCCGGCGTCGCGCAAGGCCTGGGCGACGGGCGGTAGCAGGGCGCCGTTGGTGGTCATGGTCAGGTCGCGCACACCCTCTATGCGCGCCAGGGCCTCGATGAGCCGCGGGAGGTCGCGCCGCAGCAAGGGCTCACCGCCGGTGATGCGCAGCTTCTCCACGCCGTTCGCGACAAAGGCGTGCACGACGCGTTCGATCTCCTCGAAGCTCAGTAACTCGCGGCGCGGTAGAAACGCCCAGTCGCGGCCGAAGACCTCTTTCGGCATACAATAGGGGCAACGGAAGTTGCAGCGGTCGGTGACCGAGACCCGCAGATCGCGTAATGGACGCTGTAAGGTGTCGAACGGGCGCAGGCTCATCTGCATCGGGCGCGACGCCTAGGCAGACCTCAAGAGCCGCGCGTTCAATTGCGGCGCGTCGGGCATCGCAAAGACCTCGTTATGCCGATGGGTCAGGGGCCCGCCGCCGGGGATCACTTGCCCGGCCGCGTCATAACCGATGGCCTTGAATTTCCAGATGGCCCCTATCCGTTTAAGATTACCCACGTGTCCTCCGTCCGCGTCCAGGACGCGGTAGACCCCCTCGTTGTATTGGACCAGCCGCAGCAGAGTCATGATTTCTTAGACCGCCCGCATTTCCGGATCCTCAACCGCCAAGACGGGACAAAGCACTCCCGGCAAGGCGCGCGTGCCGCGGAGCGGAACACGAGCTGCCTCATAACCAATTGAATGTACTTAATTCTCACGGTACACCGGTGGTAACGTTATTATGCAGTATTCGTCGGGTGAGTACATGGCAAGCGCCGGCATTTCAACATGATCGTTATCCTGCATCCGAATACCAGCAAGCGCGACCCGGAATACCTGCGTCTCATGGACTATCTCGGGCGCTTGCCGGGGATCACGCCGCGCACCCACGAGGAGATCGGCAGCGAGCAGACACTCACGGAGATCTACCTTATCGGGACGACCAGCTCGCTAGATATCAAGGACCTCGAGGCCTTCGAGGTCGTCGAACATGTGGTACGCGTCTCCCAGGAATATCGCGTGCTGGGCCGGCACAAGGGGGACACCCGAGCCAGCCATTTCGAATACAACGGCGTGCGCTTCGGCCAGGACACGCTGCAGGTATTCGCCGGATTGTGCGCGGTCGATACGCCCGGCCACACCGAGGAGATGCTGGCGGCGCTGCGGCAACACGCTCAGGTCTGCACGCGCATGGGGGCCTATAAACCCCGCACCAACCCGTATTCCTTTCAAGGGCACGGCAAGGCCTGCCTGCCCTATGTCTTTGAGCTGTCCGGGAAATACGGCATCAAGGTGGTGGCCATGGAGATCATGCACGACGCCCACATCGCCGAGATCGACGAGGCCCTGGAACAGGCCGGAAACCCCACCGGCGTGATGCTGCAGATCGGTACGCGCAATACGCAAAACTTCGAGCTGCTGAAATGTGCCGGCCGGCAGAAGCGCTACCCGGTGCTCATCAAGCGCGGCTTCGGGATCACCTTGGAGGAGTCACTCAATGCCGCCGAATACCTAGCCAGCGAGGGAAACCGTCACGTGGTATTCTGCCTGCGCGGCATCAAGACCAATATGGGTGATCCGCACCGCAACCTGGTGGACTTCACGCACATCCCGGTGGTGCAGCGCCTCACGCGCATGCCGGTGTGCATCGATCCCTCGCACTCCGTCGGAGGCCGGGGTCGCGCCCCGGACGGGGTGCTCGATCTATTGCATGCGAGCGCGCAGGGCGTAATCGCCGGCGCCAATATGATATTGGTGGATTTCCATCCGCGTCCGAGCGAGGCCCTGGTGGACGGACCGCAGGCCCTGCTCCTCTCGGAACTCGGCGCGTTCTTGGAAGACGTCGCAATGACCCGCGCCGCCTACGAACGGCGCTGTCGCTTACACGCCCCCGACCCCGTGGCGGCGCACCAGGAATGAACCCCTAGCTCAGCTGCTTTTCGCGGATCTCTTCCAGCGTCTTGCAGTCTATGCACAGGGTTGCCGTCGGGCGTGCCTCCAGTCGGCGGATCCCGATTTCCACGCCGCACACCTCGCAAAAGCCGTACTCGCGGCTATCGAGGTTGGCCAGCGATTCTCCGATCTTCTTGATGAGCTTGCGCTCCCGATCCCGGGTACGGAGCTCCAAGGCGAACTCTTCTTCCTGGGTCGCCCGGTCGTTGGGATCGGCGAAGTTACCGGCATCATCCTGCAAATGCGAGACGGTGCGCGCGATCTCATCGATCAGCTCTTGCCGCCAGCTTTGCAAGATGCGCCGGAAATGCTCGGCCTGGGCGGTATTCATATATTCCTCACCGGCCTTCTCCTTGTAGGGCTTGAACCCTGCATACCAAGAGACCGCTACTGACTTCTTGGCCGTGGTGGAGTCCTTTGGTCTTGCAACCGGCTTTTTCGCGCTGCCGTCACCGATAGCCTGTCTTACCACCTTCTTCTTCGCGGACACCGTACCGCTCCTCAATCCAATGGAAGGCGCGCATTCTTACCCGAAAGGGAGCGGCTGCGCAATGGTATGAATCGCAATGGCCGCTAGTCTCCTTAAAATCTTATCCGCGCATAGGTCTGACCGTTCGCGTCCACCGGAAAAATTCGCCATGTCCGGGGTCATGAGGACGGTCATGAACAAGGACTTCTCTCGCTTGCTGATATCGGCTTGGAGACTCTGCAGGTCCGCAGTGGGCCGCTATGTCGCCTGAACTAGGGAAGCTCCGTCAGCACCTGCGCGACCGGTTTGCGCTGACCGCTCCCTGACTCCGCGGGATAACCGTACCACAGCAAGCCGACTACGCACTCCTTGCCGGGATCGGCACCCAGGATTGGGAAGAAAGCGGGATCACGGGTCACGGCGCCGGTGGTCCACTTCGAGCCTATCCCGGCGCTCCACAGATACAGCATCAGGTTTTGCATCGCACAGCAACACGCGGCGTAGTCCTCGCGATGGCGTATGGGGTGATCGGTGACCGCGCAGGTCACGGCCAGCCAGCCGGGGATGACCCGCCAGCGCCGATACTTTGACTCGCCGGCCGCGTAGCCCGACACACGACTGACGATCTCGGCGTTCAGGCGGCAGACCCGCTCGACGCTCTCTCTGCCGAGCAGATAAAAGCGCCAAGGCTCCGTAAGCCGGTGATTCGGTGCCCAGCGCGCCACTTCAACGGCGCGCTGGATGACCTCAAGGGGTGGGGTCTCAGGCGCGAAAGTATGGATCGTGCGGCGGGAGCGAATCAGCTCGGCCGCGAGCGCGGGGGACCGGGCTGGGGAGTACGCCTCGCTCATCGAACGCCTCGGGTTTTGCGGTCGGGACCGCCGGACGCGGATGCAGCTCGGCCAGGATTTGGCGGGCATGCTCGCGCAACGGCCGAAAATCCGTGCACATCAATCCCCAAAGTTGATAATGCTTCCACAGCCAGTACAAGCCCCTCAAGAGCAGCACGATCCCGGGTAGGGTCACAATGAGCAACATACCAAGAATATCCTTGTCCATATAGGCCTCTTCATGCTTGGGCGAGCGCCGTAGCGGCCTGCTCGCGAGTCCAAAACCGCCCGTCCTTGAGAAATCCGGCGATCAGTGTCGGCTGAGCCTCGACGACCCGCCCGGTGGGCAACCGTCGCACCACTAGGGGTTCCGGTAGACCATCGAGGCTGTGAAACGGGGCCGGTTGGCCATCCAGGTGTCGGGCCAGATAAATACGACCGGTGGAGCCATCCAGGAAGGCCGGGCGAAATCCGAGCTGGCGGTTCCCGGCACTGGTCCCACCCGTGCTACGAAAGCCCAGATTCTGCGCCCGCAGCGTGCCGCGATTGAGCGGAGAGCCCACCGCACGCCGGTGACCCGCGTGACGGACTACGATTGCATTGCTATTCATCGGCCCTTCCTGAAACCATTGATATGGGAATACCGGTAACGGCTGCATAAGCGGTGCCAGGCAATCGAACCCGTATTCTTTCTCATTGCGCATGATTAATATTGATTCACAAACCCGCTTGCCTCACGGTGTAGCATGTCCGATCCGCATCCTGCCTCCGATCAAACCCCGCGCGATGCGGCGGAAATCGAGGCCACCCGCTATCGCGGCGAGGTCGTCTATCTGTTCGCCTTCGATGTGGCGCAAGACATGCGGCGCGAGCCCGTTCGGCAGCTGATGGGCCAGGCCGTGACCATCTTTGCCCCGGACCTCAGCCGGCGCGCACCACGCCAGGCGTTCTTCTACCGCCCACAAATGGTGCACCTCCCGCCCGTCGAACGGTTCGGGCCATTCGGACCGGTGCAGATGACGCGCACCGTCAAGTGGTTTTCCGTCGGTGCGCTCAGCGTGAGCGTGCGGGTGCCGTTCCAGGAATTGAGCCTAGAGAACCTTTTATGCTTCCATCGCCTGGATCCGGGCGGCGGTGATCTACATCAAGAGGTCGTGGCACTGGTACGCGCGATTTGCGCGGAGATCGGACACTATCTCATTAAACCGGTTGCGGAGTTGGCCGAGGATGAGGCCTATACGGTGTTCTGTCTCGAGGCGCCGCTACGCAGTGCGAATGGCCGGGTCGTAAGCACCGGTGCCTGGTGGCATACCCAGCGCGATGCGGTGGCACACCTGCTGGCCGACGAGCGGGGCCCACGCCGACTTGCGCGGCAGGAGATATTGGAGTCCACCAAGCGTAACCTGAGCTATTACCAACATGACCTCGTGGTAGTGGATTGGGATGCGGCACTGCTGATCGACGAGCCGCGCAGTTTCCCCGAGACGGTGTACGTGATGGAACTCGCGAATCTTCAGCTCGCCGAGCTGGAGGCCTACGATCGGCTGCTCGACGTAGCTCTCGACAGGGCCTATCGGGACTTGGAGCTCAGTCCCTGGCGCAGCCGCGGCAAGACCCTCAAGGCGATGCGCGAGATCAAGATCGACCTGGCGCGGGTCACCGATGAGATCTCCAACATCACCAAGTTTCTCGGCGACTGGCATCTCGCGCGCACCTATCGCCTGCTGTACGCGCGATTTCACCTCGGCGACTGGCAGCGCACGGTGGAACAGAAGATCAAAATGCTGAGCGATTTCTACCAGCTACAGCAAGACGTGCAAAACAATCGTATGATGCTGGTCCTGGAATTCACCATCGTGTTGTTGTTCATCGTCGATCTGGTGTTGCTGGCGGTCGGACTCGATTAGTCCCCTGCGGGGCACAGATGGGCCGGACGGCGATGCCACGCGAGGCGCCCGGAGCGAATGACGCCCTCATCGGTCTTGGGCTAGCATTCTATAAACGTTTCCCTACACTACTTTTCAGGGTATGGACCAGCGAATCGGGGCATCGGGATGGACGCGCAGGACCTACGTGAGATCTTGATCGGCGCCAATGAGCCCAAGGAGGGCGACCTGCCGCTGGGGGGGTCGTGGGAACCCGCCGTGCGGCTCGCGGCACGGCGCGAGCTGGTCTCGTTGACGCTGCGGGAGCTGGCCACCACGCCACTCGTCGAGGACGCGATGAGCGAGCTGTTGCTGCGTTCGCGGCCCGCGCTCCCGGCGGAGGCCGCAGGGCTTACGATCGGCGTGCTCAAGGACATCCTCCTGGGTCCCAAGGGAGCGGCTTGGGCAGCGGCCCACGCCGAGACTCTGCCCAGCGAGGCCACCGCCGCCCTGGTCAAGGTCATGAACAATAGCGAGTTGAGCCGCGTGGCGCTCGGCCTGCACAACCCACTCCAGGCTGCGGGACGAGACAGCGGCGCACTCACGATCGGTGCGCCCGGCCATCTGGGCTCACGCATCCAGCCCAATAGTCCCGGTGACGATGAGGAGGAGGTCTTGTTCTCCATCCTGGAAGGCTTGAGCTACGGCTGCGGGGACGTGATCCTCGGTATCAATCCGGCTAGCGATGACCTCGACTCGATCATTCGTTTGGAGGTATTGCTGCACGGGGTGGTCGAGCGCCTGGCGTTGCCGACTCGATATTGCGTCCTTTCCGATCTGATCAAGCAGAGCGAGGTACGGCGACACACACGGGTCGACGTGGGCTTCCAGAGCCTGGCCGGCACCTCGAAGGCGCTCGTCGGGATGGTGGGCCTCGACCTCGACGGGGTGAGCGACCTCGCCCAGGGGTTCGACGGGCTTTATTTTGAGACCGGCCAGGGCTCGGAGGTCACTAACGGTACCGCAGAGGGCGTGGACATGGTGACCCTCGAGGCGCGCACTTACGGGGCGGCCCGTTACATCCGGCAATCGGTCGGGGCGCGTGGCGGGCGAGCGGTATGGATGATCGTGAACGATGTCGCCGGCTTCATCGGCCCCGAGGTGTTCCGTAGCCCCGAGCAACTCCTGCGCGCCTGCCTCGAGGATACCGTGATGGCCAAGCTGCACGGGATCACCATGGGGCTGGATGTATGCGCAACCTTCCACATGGGCATCGCGCCCGACGTGCTCCGCTCGCTCACCGAGACTATCGCCGAACAGGCCGCACCCGCCTATCTCATGGCGGTCGCCGGTAACGCGGATCCGATGCTGGGTTACCTCACCACGGCGTTTCGCGATCACCCGCGCTTGCGTGCCCGTACGGGGTGCCGGATCGCCACCGCCATGCAGGACCGGCTCATGGACCTAGGGGTGATGGGACCGGACGGAACGCCCGTCGCGAGCACGGATAGCACGGCTGCGCTTTACGCCCGCTACTGCAATACCGGCGGCGATCCGAGACCGCCGGAGATACTCCGTCGAGAGGCTGTTAAAAAGCTCAGCCGCCTGCGGCAGCGCGGCTACGATCTCGGTTACGGTCACGGCCCCGGTTACGCGGCGCCGGCCGAGGTACAGGCACGGCTCGACGGTATCTATCGGCACGCGCGGCGCGCCTTGTTCGCGCGCATCGAGGAAACCGTGCTGAAGGATGCCTGCCAGCGCTACCTGCGCCTCGCCAGCGAGGCCCGCGACCGCGACGACTATATCGGACACCCGGCTCGCGGTGAGCGCATCGCCGGACGCCATATCGGGGCACTCGAGGCCCTACGGCGCGGCGAACGGCCCGTGCTTCAGGTCGTGATCTCGGATGGGTTGAACGCCAATGCCGTCAACGCGCAACTGCGTCTGCTGTTGCCGGCGCTCCAACAGCGGCTCGGCGAAATGGGACAGGGCTGCACCACGCCCGAGATCGTCATCGACAACGGCCGCGTGCGCGCTGGCTATCACGTCGCTGCCGTGTTGCAGCCCGAGGTCCTGGTGCATCTCATCGGCGAACGACCCGGCACCGGCCTCGATAGTCTGTCCGCCTATCTGACCTATGGGCGCGACGCGCTCGGGCAACTGCGTTGGAACCCGGCGCTAGACCACGCCTGCACCACGGCGGTATGTGGGATCCATCCCCAGGGCAAGGCCCCCCAACGGGCCGCGGTCGAGATCACGGGTCTGGTACAACGTATGCTGACGGAACGCCGCTCGGGAGTAGCGCTCAGCCAGGGCAGCGCGGCCAGCCGAAAGGCTCCGCAGCGATGATCGGCGGCCGGTTCAGTATCCTATCGGCCAGCAAACGGGCCGAGCCGGGTGCCAGGGCGACGCCGTTACGGAAATGGCCCGAGCTTAAAAACAGGCCGCGGATGTCGGGGTGCGGGCCGATGATGGGAATATCACCGCGGATGCCGGGCCGCAATCCCGCCCAATGCGCCTCGATAGGGTACTCGGCCAAACAGGGGGCGATCTCGGCTGCGGTCTGATACAAATCCGTACGGGCCAATTCCGTAATGGACTTGTCGAAACCGGCATATTCCACCGTGCTGCCCACCAAGAGCCGCCCGCTGCGTCGGGGCACGATGTAACAGGCACCGCGCAAGACGATACGCGTGAGTGCCCCGGGCTCGCCGCGCAGGAGGATCATCTGGCCGCGCACGGGCTCGATGGGCGGGGTATGGGGGAGACCCGCGAGCAGCGCCCCGCTCCAGGCGCCGGCGGCGACAACGAGCACCGGTGCCTCGTAACGGCCGGTGCTCGTCTCGACGCCCTCCATGCACCCATTAGCATGGCGCAGGCGCGTCACCTCACAATGGGTGACGATGGCGACGCCGCGCCGTTGCAGGTCATGAAGCAAGGCGCACAACAGGCGAGGACTACGGATCTGACTGATGCCGGGCAACCATATCCCGCCTTGCGGTGCGCGCAACCGCGGCTCGCGTTGCGCGACGCCGGCGCTGTCGAAATACTCGACGACCTGAGCGCTTACCCTGGCCCAGGCCGAGACCTCCGGGCTCAAGGTTTCATCGAGCATCCACATCCCGCACTGTGCCCACTCCGGATCGATGCCGGTACTCTCGCACAGCTCGCGCGCCAGCGTGGGATAGCAGGCCAGGCTCCAGCCCAGCAGCGGCGCCAGCGCGGCCGGCACGCGCCACGGATGGAGGGGCGAGAGTATGCCGGCACCGGCCCACGAGGCCTCTCTACCGACCTCGCCGCGCTCGATCAGCGTGACCTCGAGGCCTGCGTCGGCGAGCTCACGGGCGGTGAGCAGCCCGATGATGCCACCACCGGCGACGATGCAGTCGCTACCCACGCTAGAGCATCAACGCCATCGGGCCTCGCCTATGCCCATGAGCCTCTTGCAATAGGGTCCAGGTATCGGGATGGATGCAACGGATGGATCGGGGGGACGGAGGATTATACGGTTCGTGCGTGCCGGGCTGTACTAGCAGCCTGTCGGACTTAACAAAAAATCCTCGCACGATTCCGTAGATGAAGCGATCGACGAATTCACGCACCGCTTACTGTTCGATTCCGAAACGACGAATGCGGGCTACCGTATGGCGTTGGATGACCATCATTGCGCGCTTTCACCCCGAAAGTTCTATGATTTCGCTGCCCAATTCGCTAAGTCCGACAGGCTGCTAGCCATCGAATTCACCCTACGGGAAGGGATCACAACGGAATCACGTGCCATCCCGCGGGTAGCGCGACGCATGCCGAAACCCGACGCGGC
>JBOIDW010000163.1:0-2601 GCA_050740655.1 Gammaproteobacteria bacterium
TTCCCTGCATGGCCGTTTACGCCATTGGTGACATTCAAGGCTGCTATGCGGCGCTCCTCGCCTTGCTCGAAAAGGTGCGGTTTGATGCGGATCGGGATCACTTATGGTTCACCGGTGATCTCGTCAACCGCGGCCCCGATTCGCTCTCCGTACTGCGATTCGTCAAAGCACTCGGCCGGCAGGCGGTTGCCGTGTTGGGGAATCACGATCTTCACCTCTTAGCGGTAGCGCACGGAGTCAGCGCCGCCCAGCGATCCGATACGTTACAAGCGGTGCTCGACGCCTCCGACCGCGACGTGCTCATCGACTGGCTGCGCGGGCGGCCACTGTTACACTACGATCCGGCGCACCGGCTGACGCTCATTCACGCGGGACTGCCGCCCCAATGGGGCATCGCCTTGGCGCGCCGCTGCGCCGCCGAAGTTGAAGCGGTGCTGCGCGGTGACGACTATGTCTATTTTCTACGGCACATGTACGGTAATACGCCGGAGCGGTGGTCACCCGATCTGGAAGGCTGGGACAGATGGCGATTCATCACCAATTGCCTAACCCGCTTACGTTATTGCGATGCGGCAGGGCGGATAGCTTTGGATGAAAAGGGCCCCCCCGGCACGCAAGCGGCCGGTTACCGGCCTTGGTTCGAAGCCCCGCGGCGGCGCAGTCGCGGGACGTCCATCGTTTTCGGCCACTGGTCTACGCTCAGGCTCACCGCTGTTGAAATGGAGCGCTATCGCGCCTATCCCCTCGATACCGGTTGCTGTTGGGGCGGTGAGCTTACGGCGATGCGGATCGAGGATCGGCGCTTTTTCAGCGTCAAGGCGTAACGCGCCGTTTGAGCACGATAAAGCTATGCGCAACGAGATGGGTTTCGTCGGCCGGAAAGTCCTGCCGGGACTGCTCGATCCAGTCACGACGATCGTAATGGGGAAAGTACGTATCCCCGTCAACCTCGGCGTGGATCTCGGTTAAGTAGATACGCTCGGCGAGCGGAAGCGCGGCGGCATAGACACTGCTCCCGCCGATGACCATGATCTCCTCACAACCTCGTGCCCAGGCGAGCGCCGTTTCCATGCTCGGGACCACGATGCACCCCGCAATGCTCAGGGCCGGGTTGCGGCTCATCACGATGTTAGGGCGGCCCGGCAGCGCACGGCCGATGGACTCGTGGGTCTTGCGCCCCATGACCACCGGCTTTCCCATCGTGAGGACCTTAAAGCGCTTTAAATCGGCGGGGAGATGCCACGGTAAGGCGCCGTGCGCGCCGATCACGCGCCGACGGGTCATCGCCACGATGATCGACACCGACAACGTTGCCACCGTTAGACGGCGATCGGGGCTAGGATCGCGGGATGGTGGCGGTAGTCGGCGATCTCGATATCATCGAATGTGAACTCCCAGAGCGATCCCACGTGCGGACTGAGCCGTAAGCGTGGTGCCGGGTAAGGGTCACGCGAAATCTGTTCCTTGGCCTGTTCCAGGTGGTTGAGGTAAAGATGCGCATCTCCGAGCGTATGCACGAGATCTCCTAGCGCCAAGCCTGTCACCTGCGCCACCATCGCGGTTAGCAAGGCGTAGGAAGCGATATTGAACGGCAGGCCCAGAAAAATGTCCGCGCTGCGCTGATAGAGCTGGCAAGACAAGTGGCCCTCGGCGACGTAAAACTGAAACAGGATATGGCACGGGGCCAGCGCCATCTTGCCGATTTCACCGGCGTTCCAAGCGCTGACGATCAGACGCCTTGAGTCCGGATTGGTTTTAATCGCATGCACGACGTCGCTGAGTTGGTCGACCCTCCCGCCTTCGGCCGTGCGCCACGCGCGCCATTGTGCGCCATAGACGGGTCCGAGCTCGCCACTCCCATCCGCCCACTCGTCCCAGATCCTCACCCCAACCTCTTGCAACGTTCGGACGTTGGTTTCCCCGCGAATAAACCACAAGAGCTCATGGATCACGGATTTCAGATGCAGCTTCTTGGTCGTTACCGCCGGGAAGCCTGCTTGCAGATCAAAACGCATCTGATAGCCGAAAACACTGAACGTGCCCACGCCGGTACGGTCGCTCTTACGCACCCCATGCTCAAGCACGTGCTCGAGGAGAGCTAAATACTGCCGCATGGGCTCGCGAAGCGCGTTACCCCATTTTTTAGGGCCGGCGGCCGGTACGTACGGGTGCTAGCGGCTCCCGCGGGCGGCGATAGGCATTCCTGATCCACCACATGCCGATCACCAGCATCGGCACCGTCAGCGCCTGCCCCATCGTTAACCAACCGAAAGCGAGGTAGCCTAAGGGTTGCTCGGGCACCTTCGCAAACTCCACCACGAAACGCACTAAGCCGTAACCCAAGAGAAACACGCCCGAGACAGCTCCGCGAGGCCGGGCCTTCGAGGAGAAGATCCAGAGCACGCAGAACAAGAGCACGCCCTCCGAGAAGGCCTCGTAAAGCTGCGAGGGATGCCGTGGGATCCCGCCGGCCGCCGGATCGGGGAAGATCACGGCCCATGGCAGATCGGCCGGTCGCCCCCACAGCTCGCCGTTGATAAAGTTCGCGATCCTCCCGAAGCAAAGACCGGGTGGAACCGCCGGCGCGAGAAAATCGATGAC
>JBOIDW010000164.1:0-2564 GCA_050740655.1 Gammaproteobacteria bacterium
GCGAGATCGCGCGCCACGCCGATCCGGACACCCTGCAACAGGCGCGGAGGATCGGGGATCGAGGATTGCTCAAACGCCACGGGTCCCGGCAAGGCGGCGAGCCCTGTTTCGCCGATCGCTTGCGCCAGAGCGTCGAGACGTTGCTCCAGGTCGGTGATCTCCCGGGCCTGGATGAGGCCGAGGTGGCGCTCGGGCAATCCAAACTCGGGATGGCGGTATAGGGCACCCAGGAACGGGACCTCGCTCGGGACGCTCGATTGCAGCATGCCGAGGTGGGCGGTGCTCGCGACCCGGTTGGCCAGGACCCCGGCGAATGGGAGCCCCGCCCGATAGGTTGCGAGCCCATGGGCCAGCGCCCCGAAGGTCTCTGCCATCGCCGCCGCGTCGATGACTGCAAGTACCGGAATGCCCAAGGCCGCAGCCAAATCTGCGCTCGAGGGGCGGCCGTCGAATAGGCCCATGACGCCTTCAATCAATATCAGATCGGCTTCTTGCGCGGCGGGCCCGAGCAGGCAGCGGCACTGGGCCTCACCGACCATCCACAGATCGAGCTGGTAAACCGGGTGCCCGCTCGCGACCTCCAGGATCATCGGATCGATGAAATCGGGACCGGTCTTGAAGACGCGTACTCGCCGCCCGCGGGCGACATGGTAACGCGCGAGCGCCGCGGTCACCGTGGTCTTGCCCTGACCGGAGGCAGGGGCGCCGATCAAGAGCGCCGGGCAGTGTCTCACGGAGGAGTTCAAACGCGCCCCAGCCTCCGGAATACCCACGCCGATACGCTCCCGAGCAGCAACCAGAAGACGCCGTTGGTCCACGTCGCCGCGAGGACAAAGCGCTGCGTGAGATCGGCGGGGGCGAGAGAACCGTCGTGCTCGGCGTGGGGTGCGCCCACGAGATGCGGCACGACCAAGAGCGCCAGGCCCGCGAGCTTATAGGACCACGGCCGGGTCAGTACCAGTAGCGCCACCGCACCGGCCGTGGCGACGACGGTCGAGAGCCACCAAAGCTGCCGCTCGATGAGTGGCGCGGCCGGAGTGCCCGGTAGCTCCGGCGGCAGTCCCAGGGCGGGATTCAGATAAAACACGATGAACCCCAACGCGCCCCAGAGCGCGCCTTGCGGAACGGAGACGCGCTCGCGCAGGGCAAACAAGGCGCACAGCAAGAGCGCGAAGCCGATGCCGGCGCCGCCATTGGTTAGAGTGGTGTAGAGCGTACGCTCCCAGCCGTCTTGTGGTGCCCAGGCGGGAGACATTTCGTGGCCCGTTCCGGTCTGCTCGGTAACCTGTAGTTCATACGCTTCGGCTTCGAGGATGAGTGGAGTCACCTCCAAGCCCTGCAGTGCGGTCAGCGTGATGCCGGCCAGCGCGCCCGAAATCACCGCAGCGAACACGATGCGCCGGAATAGGGCCATCCTCAGTGACAAGGAAAGGCAAAGCCGTGACGGGTGTCGTGCGCGGCGTCATGCACGGCGGGAACCGGCGCGAAGCCGACCGCGACCAAGATGACGATGCCCAGGGCCGCCGCCCAGAAAGCGGCGAAGGCCGGTGTCCGCGTGAGGGGATAGGCGTGCGTTTGCGTGATGTTCGACATGAGGCTCTCCTATTCTGTGATGAACAATGGTTTATGGCGCTTGGCCTTGCGAAAGCGATGGCTGAAGTCGGGATCGTATAGGCGCGAGTTAGCAAAGTCAGTCGCGGTCAGGACCGGGCCCACGAGGATCATCGCCTGCGAGCGGATCCCCGCCGCCTTCACCTGCTCGCGGATATCGGCGAGTGTGCCCCGCACGATCTTCTGATCGGGGCAGGTCGCCTTGTGGACCACGGCCACCGGGCAATCGGCCCCGTAGGCCGGGATCAGGGCTTCCGTCACCTCCTTGAGCAGGGTAATGCTGAGAAAGAGGGCCAGGGTGGCGCGGTGGCGGGCGAGATCGGCGAGGGCTTCGCCCGCGGGCATCGGCGTCCGGCCCTCGGCGCGGGTCAGGATCACGGTCTGGCACAGCTCGGGCAAGGTCAGTTCCTGCCCGAGCACGGCCGCGGCTGCGGTGAACGCCGAAACCCCGGGCACGACCTCGTACGGAATACCCAGCGCGGCCAGCCTGCGCATCTGCTCGGCCGTCGAGCCGAAAATCAGCGGATCGCCGGTATGCACGCGAGCGACGTCGTGCCCCGCGGCGCGCGCCGCCACCATCACCGCGATGATCTCGTCCAAGGTCATGCCCGAGGAGTCGAGCACCTGGGCGTCCCGCCGGGCCCGGGTCAGCACCGCGCGCGGCACCAGCGATCCGGTGTAGAGCACCACCGGGCAGCGCTCGATCAGCTCGGCGGCGCGCAGGGTGAGGAGCTTGGGATCGCCGGGACCGGCACCGATGATATAGACGCGCATCACAGGCATCGAAGGACGGAATCGCGCACGATCTCCCAGATCCGATCGGGGACCTGGACGAGCCACTGCGCGTCCAATTCCTCCGCCTCCGGCGCCTCGTCCTCCTCGTCCACGCCGGTCACGAGACGCCAAAGCCGATCGCTCACCGAGCCATTGCGCTCGATGAGGAACCGTCTCGC
>JBOIDW010000165.1:0-4509 GCA_050740655.1 Gammaproteobacteria bacterium
AAAAAAGAACCGGGTAAATGCTGCAATCACGTCGCCGCGGGTGCGGCTCATCGGGGCCGACGGAAGTCAGGTTGGCGTCGTGCCCGTCAACGAGGCCCAGCGGATGGCTGAGGAGAACGACCTCGACCTAGTAGAAATCGTACCGAATGCGGAGCCGCCGGTATGCCGGGTCATGGACTTCGGGAAGTTCCTGTTCGAGCAGAGCAAGAAGCGTCACGCGCAGAAGCGCAAACAGAAGCAGATCCAGATCAAGGAGATCAAGCTGCGTCCCGGTACCGATGAAGGCGATTACCAAATCAAGCTGCGCAACGTCATCAAGTTCCTGTCGCAGGGCGACAAGGTCAAGATCACCTTGCGTTTTCGCGGCCGGGAGATGGCCCACCCGGAGATCGGGGCGCAGGTGCTGAAACGCATCGAGGCGGATCTGGCCGTGCAGGCGAGCGTCGAGCAGATGCCGAAACTGGAGGGGCGGCAGATGGTCATGGTGGTTTCCCCCAAGCGTGGATAGTTGCGGTTTAGGATTTCGAGGAAATGATAGTGCCAAAACTGAAGACAAATCGCGGCGCGGCCAAGCGTTTCAAGCGCACCGCGTCAGGTGGTTTCAAGCATAAGCCATCCTACAAGCGGCATATCCTGACCAAGAAGAGCGCCAAGCGTAAGCGGCAGCTTGGGGGGCTGCAGAGCGTGCATGCCTCCGATGTCATGGAGGTCCGCCAGATGTTGCCTTATTCCTAGCCAAACATATTTGAAATTTAGGCCTATTGTTAAAATCCCTCTCCCTCCGGGAGAGGGTTGGGGTGAGGGGATAGAATAAGGGTAACTCACTGTTTTATACCCCCTCATCCTAACCTTCTCCCGGAGGGAGAAGGGACTTCTGATTTTTCGTAGTGGTTTTATTCAACATTTTGGCGGTAAGTACTATTACACTATGCACAATAAATTTGAAGCTAATTTGAAGCCGGGCCGCGATCCATCGTTAGGGCCGGCGCCGGGCCCATCCGCTTCCAGCGGTAGGTCCCGCCGTGCTCGCGCGCCGGGATGTTGTTGTAAGCCGCGACGCGCGTATACCACCAGATCCCCTGCGCCGCCGCGCCGTCCTCCGACAGCAGGACTTCGAACCCGCCTTCGCGGTCATTGCCGGGCTGCTTCCACGTACCCTGCCACAGCCGGTTCGCATAGGCCGTGGTAGTCATGGTACCACCCTGGTGCGAGTAGGAACCGTTTCCGGCCGTATCCAGCGTGGCCGTGTAGGACTTGTCCTCTTCTTCGATCTGCCACGCGCCGCTAAAGTCCGGCCGCTCGCCGCCGGCCGGGGCACCGGATGCCGGCGCCGGCACTTGGGGGCTCGCGAGGCCCACACCGCGTTGCGATTCGTGCCAGGTGTGCAATACCCATCGTGCGTCCCGGCGCTCCATCACCCCGGTCTCGCGCAGCGGTATCACAGTGCGCGTCTCTCCGTTCCCGGTGCCGGTATAGCGAATATAGTCGATCTCCATCGCAAACCACGCCACGTCGCCGCGCGTCCACACCTTCAATTCCGTGATCGGGATCTCAAGACGGGCGGCGGAGGCAAACTCTTCGCGCATGGCCTGCTCGAAGGCGGCCCAGCCGACGTATTTGCGCCCCCCGATGGTGTAACCCACGACATCTTCGTCGTGGGCCATGTGCTCCGACAAGGTCGAGAGGTCCTTCTCCGCGTTGGCACGCACCAGGCTGCGCAACGCCGCTTCCGGGCCCGCGGGCTCCGTTGCCCAGGCCACGCTGTAGGCGACAAAGATGAGGACGGCCGCGGCACTGAAGGATCTCCTCCTGAGCGGTGGCGGGCGTAGAGCCGGAGCAAGTGACATGAAGGCGCCAAGCCTACCGACCGGCTTAGCCGGCTGTCAAATCGGGGAACCGCGAACCGCTACGAGCGATCCCTCATCTCCCCGCCGCCGGGCGAGGGAATCTTGGAGCTGCCGTATACTATTGAAATGCGAATGACCGTGCTCAAGCTGCCGGGCGAGGTGCGCGCGCGCATCGAATCGCATGCGCACGCGGGTTATCCCGAGGAGACCTGCGGTCTCCTGATCGGACACCAGGCGGACGGCGTGGTGAGCGTGTGCGCGGCGCCGCCGGCGCGGAACGTCAACCGGGAACGGCCGGAAGACCGCTACGAGCTCGACCCGCTGGCCATGCTCCGAGCCGACCGGGATGCGCGATGCCGCGGGCTGGAAGTCGTGGGTGTCTGGCATACGCACCCGGATCACGCCGCGCAGCCCTCGGCGACGGACCGCGCCGCGGCCTGGGAAGGTTGGTCTTATTTGATCGTCTCGGTCACCCGGCGCGGCGTCGGCGAGGTCCGCTCCTGGAGACTCGCGGGTGACGCGTTCAGGGAAGAGGGTGTCGAACCATGAGCGAGATCACTGTGCGTATTCCCATGCCCCGGCGCGCTTACACGGGTGGCGCGGCCGAGGTATCGATAGCGGGGGGGCGGTGACCGGCGGTGCCGATCGCAAGGCCAGGGAACGGCGGCTCTCCGAGTTGCGGGGCATGATCGCGCAAGTCACGCCGGAACAGGCGCTCGCCTTGCAACAGCAGGGCGCCGCGTTGATCGACGTGCGCGAGCCGGACGAGATCGCCCAGGGCAGTCCGCCCCATGCCCACCGCCTGGGCCGAGGCTATCTGGAGATCCGCATCGAGGAGACGGTGCCCGATTTGGAGCGGACGCTGGTGGTGATGTGCAACGGCGGGACGCGCTCGCTGTTCGCCGCCGAGGACCTCACACGGCTAGGCTACGCGGATGTCCGCTCAATGACGGGTGGATTCGAGGACTGGAAGAATCGGGGCCTGCCGGTGGAAACGCCGAGGACGCTGAACGGGGAGATGCGCGAGCGTTATGCCCGGCACTTGCTGATGCCCGAGGTAGGCGAAGCGGGGCAGTTGCAACTCCTGAAATCGCGGGTGCTGCTGGTAGGCGCGGGGGGACTGGGCTCGCCGGCCGCCTTATACCTTGCCGCGGCCGGCGTCGGCACCCTCGGCATCGTCGATCACGATCGGGTCGAACGCAGCAACCTGCAACGCCAGGTCCTGCATAGCGAGGCGCGGATCGGGTTACCGAAGGTCGATTCCGCGCGCGCCTGCCTGCTGGCCTTGAACCCCTCGATCACGGTCCAGGGTTACCCCACCCGCCTCGACAGCGGCAACGTGGAGGCGTTGTTTAGGGACTACGACCTCGTCGTGGACGGCTCGGACAACTTCGCCACCCGTTACCTGGTCAACGACGCCTGCGTCCGGCTCGGTCTACCCGACGTGCACGGCGCGGTGTCCCGTTTCGAAGGCCAGGTCGCGGTGTTCTGGCCCGGCCACCGACCGGACCCGGGACCCTGCTACCGTTGCGTCTACCCCGAGCCGCCGCCATCGGAGCTCGCGCCGTCCTGCGCCGAGGCCGGCGTGCTCGGCGTGCTGCCCGGCGTGATCGGCCTGCTGCAGGCGGTCGAGGCCGTCAAGATCCTGCTTCTGATCGGGGCGCCGCTCATCGGCCGCATGCTGTACTACGATGCGCTGCAAGGGCGGTTCACGGAACTCAAGCTGAAGCCCGATCCGAAGTGCCGCTACTGCGGCGAGGGCGCGCGGTTCCCGGGTTACATCGATTACGAGGTCTTCTGCGGTTCTGCGCGCGGCTGATACGCGCGAGGAATCGAGACCATTCCTGCGCGTGTCAGTATCCCTAGGGGGCGCTCGAGCTGGAGAGGTCCCGTTGCCTCAGTAGCATGCCCTCGATTGCACCAAACGCTAGGGCTGAATAGTGTATCGATCTGCACCGGAGGCCGGACCGATCGGCGGACCGAACGAGGGCGAGGCCTCTCCGCAACTTCCGCAACAGATAGTCCGCGCCTATCACGAGCGAACCAAACACCACTTCCACCGGTTTGCGGCCTCGCTGGGATACATGGATTGGGCAACGCAGCCCGATCCGTTCCGCCGCTATGCGGGAGCGGACCTCGTGAGTCTACCGTTCCCCGCAGCCGGCCGGCCCCTACCCTACCGGCAACTCTACGCCCCCGGAAGCGTGCCACCGGAGGCGCTGTCACTGCAGTCGATCTCAGTATTTTTCCGTTACGCCCTGTCGGTGACGGCGTGGAAACGATTTCATGACGCGAGCTGGTCGTTGCGCGCGAACCCTTCGAGCGGGAATCTTCATCCGACCGAGGGTTACGCCGTGCTCCCCGCCATCGAGGGGCTCGGCGCTGCGCCCGCGCTGTACCACTATGCCCCTCGGGAGCATGCCCTCGAGCGACGAGCGCTACTCGGCCCGGAGTCTTGGAGTGCACTCGCCGCGCGCTACCCGGAACGACTCTTCCTCGCGGGTCTCTCGTCGATTTATTGGCGCGAGGCCTGGAAGTACGGTGAGCGCGCGTTCCGCTACTGCCAGCACGATATCGGGCACGCCCTGGCCGCGCTACGCATCGCGGCGGCCGCGCTCGGCTGGCGCTTGGTGCTCCTCGACGGCGTCGGGGACGCGGCCCT
>JBOIDW010000166.1:0-1768 GCA_050740655.1 Gammaproteobacteria bacterium
GGAATACACGGTGCGCCTTAACGCCGCGGGAGAGTTCAAGCTCCCTGCCACGCGCGTCGAGGCCTTATACGCCCCGGAGATGCTGGGTGAAGTGCCCAACCAGGTGATGCTGGTGTACGAGCCGGAATGATTGGAACTCGCGGTAGGTGCCACGTGGCGGCCTGGTGACCTCGCGCTTTAAAATCGAGGAGTTTGCAGGGCCTTCATCGGCCCGAGGTGCCACGTCTCGGGGGTTTCGGTATCTTGTGCACCGGGGCCAAGAGGGTGTCGGCGGCGGAGTGGTCGGGGCAAGGGCTGACCCGGACGGCAGGGGGTAGCGGTGCATGAACAGCAAATTGGATAATCAGCTATAGGGGTATCAAGGGGTGAGTACGATCCAAGAAACCGAAAAACTATTATCCGAGCTGACGCGGGCAGAAAAGGCTCAACTGCTCCAATGGGTGGTCCGTGACCTAGGCGATGCCTGTCCCGGGATTGACAGCGCGGCAGATGTCTGCGGCGGGGATCCATGCGTGGTCCGCACCCGGATCCCGGTCTGGGTGTTGGTACAAGCGAGACGTCTCGGCACCAGCGAAGCGGACTTGTTGCGCTCCTATCCTTCGTTGCGAGCCGAGGACTTGGTCAACGCCTGGGCCTATTTGCGATCCCACCGAGAGGAGATCGAACAGCAGATCCGCGAAAACGAGGCGGCATAGGCCGTGGCTCGGCTGTACGCCGACGAGAATTTCCCGCTGCCAGTGGTCGAAGCGCTCCGTCGATTGGGGCACGACGTGCTGACCATCCACGAAACCGGTCAAGCCGGGCAAGCGATGCCTGACGAGGCGGTGCTTGCCTTCGCCTGTGCGGATCAGCGGGCCGTGCTGACCCTGAATCGCAAGTACTTCATCCGCCTCCACGTGGAGCAGCCTGCGCATGCGGGTATCGTCGTCTGTACCTTCGATCCGGATTTCGTAGGACAGGCTGCACGCGTTCATAGCGCGATGGGATCAAGAATTTCGCGTTCCGGGCAGCTCATTCGTATCAATCGCCCGGCTGTGGAATAAGAGATCGTAGCCCACATTGCGCCGTTCCGGCTGGCACGCCAAGCCCGCCGCTATAATAATCAAAGCTCGTGTACGTGTAGCTGCCGGCATACGAGTGGCATCCAACCACCGGGAACGGAGAGAAATGGGTGAAATGAAATCATCAAGGACGTTTAAGACCGCGCTGGCCATCCTGATCGCTGCTGGAGTAGCGGCGGGCTGCGCAACGACACCGCCAGGGCCGGACATGGCCTTATCGGGCGATGCTACGCCGCAGGAGATCGAACGGCTATTCGACCAGTGGAACGCATCCCTACAAACCGGTAACCCGGCGCAGGTCGCGAATCACTACGCTTCGGATGCGATCCTCCTGCCCACTATATCCAACCAGGTCATGCATAACCGCGAAGAAATCAAAGGTTACTTCGACCGTTTCCTTGAGCTCAAACCGAGGGGGGTCATGGATGAGCAAAACATCAGGATCTTCGGGGATATCGCCATCAACTCGGGGGTATATACGTTTTCCCTGGTCAGGGACGGGCAACCGGCCACGATGCGGGCGCGCTACACCTTTGTCTATCGCCGGATCGGCGACCGTTGGTTCATCATCGAGCACCATTCCTCGGCGATGCCGGGAGAGCCGCCGTCCTGAGCCCCCCATCATGAGTACCGGATGGGTTTTGAAACCGTGCGCCGACGCGCGCCTATCGCGGGCTCCTCGACTTCGCCTTCGGCTCTCCACGTCT
>JBOIDW010000167.1:0-4127 GCA_050740655.1 Gammaproteobacteria bacterium
TGCTATTCATCGGCGATGCGGGCACCACCGAGGCCGGCCGCCCGAGCCGCCGCTATGGGGTCGAGTGCACCAATTATTACCGCCCGCTGCCCTGGCTCACGTTCGATGCCGACTTGTCCTTCTCCAAGGCACGCTTCAAAGACGATGACCCCGCGGGGAACCACATCCCGGGCGCCATCGAGACGGTGATCGCGGCCGGAGTCGCGATCGACGATCTGAAGGGTTTCTTCGGCGGGCTGCGGGTGCGTTATTTCGGACCCCGGCCCCTCATCGAGGACGACAGCGTGCGCTCGTCATCCACCACGCTCCTCAACGCCGACATCGGCTACAAGCTCCGCGACGATCTGCGCCTGGGCGTCGAGATTTTCAACCTCCTCGACTCCGAAGACAGCGACATCGAGTATTTCTACGCCTCCCGGCTCGCGGGGGAGCCTGCCGCGGGCGTGGACGACATCCACTTCCATCCCGTCGAGCCGCGCTCGGCGCGCGTCACCCTGAGCCTGTCGTTCTAACCAGGTCTGTTCTGAGCATGAATCGCCGGAACCGCATCCCACGGCCTCTGCTGTTTTTCGCCCTCTGCGGACTGGTAGCACCCTGGTTCGTGAGCGATCCCGGCCGCCAATAGTCGGTAGGCGATCGCCGCGCGCGCATGGACCACGCGCACACCCGCGCCGCTCCGCCGCGCCCAGTGGCAAAACATCATGAGCCAACCGAGGCCCGAGTCGCGCATGTCCGTCACATCGGCCAGATCGATGATGTAGCTCTCATGGCGGTTTCGGTCCGGCTCGCAATACTGCCAGAGCGCGAAACCGTGCGACAAATCAAAATGACCCACGGCGCTCAGCGTGACGGTCGTGCGGTCCGCCGATAATAGGATGGTAAAGGCTGCCATTGTCGTCTCCTCGCGTTTCGAGATTAATAGCACTTGCATTTAACCCCAGACCCGCAGGCGGCGCAATGTGGCAAATTGCCGCGCGGCAATTCGTCGCAGCTTGCAACGCCGTGGGGTGCGACAATTTGTCGCATTTTCAAAGGCGATCGCGATTGCTATGATTAGCAGGGCTGAAGGACAAGAGTCGGTTAGGGGATTGCACTGCTTGGCTGGGGTTTGCCGCTCTCGGCGCTACGCTCAGCGAACCAACAGATCGGTACCGTACCAGTCGACCATGACGCGCCGGTAATGTTCGGCCTTGCGGGTTTGGAGGTGTTCGAGGGGATTGAAATTGTCCGTCAGAGTCACACCTCGAGTCTCGTTCACCGCGACGATCCGGTCCTTCAGCCACGCTACTTGCTCTGCTAGGAGCGCCGGGGAGTCGAGGTCGATGGGTCGGGCGGCCGCGAGGAAGATGAAATCGTTGAAATCCCTGCCAGGTTCGGAAATAAAGACCGAGTGATGGGGAAACACCTGCGCCATGGTACGCCCGACGGACGCCAGGGCGGCATTCTGGCCGTCTTGCAAAAAAGCGACGAAATTCAGCGCGAGGATGCCCTGGTTTGACAGGAGTCCGCGCAGTTGAGACAAGGTCTCGACGGTCAAGAGGTGCGCCGGCTCCGATCCTCCGGTGAAGCAATCATGGATGATCAAGTCGTAAGGGCCTGTGAGATGCCGGATCTCGTAGCGGGCATCCCCGACTATGGCTTTGCCAGTCGCGGTGAAGCCGAAAAAGGCGGACGCGGCGCTCGCCACTGCCGGATCGATCTCCAAGGTGTCGGTCACGATCCCGTAGCGGTCACGCAGCGTCGTTGCCATAAGGCCCGCGCCCTGGCCGATGAGCAAGGCGCGCTGCATGTTGGGCACTAAGGCCGGGATTAACTGCACGATATCCTGGTAGGTGAGCCGGTTCTCGCCACTGGATAGGCTGGCGGCGCCTATCGTCGAAGCATCCGTCATGAGGAGACGGAGATCGCGTTCTCTTTGATCGATCACCCGCACCCAGCCGTATAGGCTTTCCCGCTCGGAGCGGATTTGAAATTTGTCCGCCCGGGTGTAGGCACGCCCCGCGCCGATGGCTTGGGGCAGCAAACCGATCCCGATAGCGGCCACGAGAATACTGGGTAGCACGGCGGCGATTCCCCCCAAGCCCTTCTGCTCATAGGTCGCCACGGCCGCGCCTAGCGCGAGCAAAGCTAGACCCAGCCCCATGAGGATCTGGCGTGAGCCCACCAAGGGAAATAGAAAGAACCCCAATAGCAAGGTGCCGGCAACGCTCCCGAGCGTGCTGACGGCATAGATGGAGCCGGCGCTGGCGCCAACGCCGTCCAACCGTGACGTCGAGAGCTTAATGGCATAAGGCCCAACCATTCCCAGCATGGTCAGACTGGGCGAGAACAACACCAGCGCGCTCACGAAGGCGCCCGCGCGCAGGCCCAGCGGGTCGGTCGCCAACAAGACGGGCCGGGTCACCCACGGGATTAAGAGTGTAAACAGTGCAGCGAGTGAAATAATGAGTGAAAGTCCGGTGCGTTTCGCCCGGTCGGCCCACCGGCCGCCGGCAAAGTACCCCGCGGCGAGCGCGATCAACGTCACGGAGATCAGGGACGACCAAACATACAGGCTCACGCCGTAGAACGGGGCGATTAGGCGCGTACCCAGAAGCTCGATCACCATCACCGCGGCTCCGGTCAGGAAAACCGTCAGGTAGAGTCCGGCGCGTTCGAAGACATTTAGCGGTTTGTAGCTAGAAATCATTGAGCACCGCGAAAGCCGGGCCATTCTGGGCGCCATGTGAGCGGACAGCCTCATCCTTAACACTCTCCGCTGCGAGCGAGCCGCCCGCTTCGCCCTGTACATCCACCCAGAAATGGGGTAAACCCATCCCCTCCAGCCAGGCGGGGCCGCTGTCCTCCCTGAGCATGGCAATCGTCGAGGCGCTGCCCGCGATGAGACACAGATCCCCGACCACGCTGACGGACGCCAAGTGGCGCACCGGCCAACCGGTTCTTGGGTTGAGAATATGACCGTAACGCACACCATCGAGCACGATGCAACGTTCGTAGTCGCCGCTGCTGGCCAATCCGCCGCGGTGTAACGAGACCGTTTGTATGAGGGCACCCGGACGTCGGGGATGGCGTATTCCGATCCGCCACGGGCCGCCATCCGGTCGCGGCCCGATGACCTTGATGTCGCCACCCAGATTAACGTAGCCCGATCGGGCGCCGGCCTCCCAGCAAAGTGTCGCCGCCCTATCGACGGCGTATTCCTTGACCACACCGCCGAGATCGATCTCCATACCGGGCGTCGGAAATTCGAGTGTCGGGGGTGCCCAGCGGAGCCGGTGCCACCCGACTTTGTCGAGTAGACGTTGGATCTGTCCCTCATCCGGCAGCGCGCCGCGATCGAAACGCCACGCGCGGCGCAATATACCGGAGGTAATGTCGAAGAGGCCTCCGCTCTCGCGATAGCACGTCGCAGCGTAATTGAGCAGCCCCGCAGTCTCTTCGTCTACGGAGATGCTTCCCGTACGGGCCGCTACGCGATTGATCTCCGATAGAAAGCTGTCGGCTCGAAAGCGCGAATAACGCGCTTCCAGCCGGCCCACCTCGGCGATGGCGATGCCCGTTATCCGATCGGCTTCCGCTTGGTTTTTGGTGAAAAGCTGGATCTCACACGGAGACCCCATCGCCTTGAACGCGGTTCGGTAAACCTCCAGATTACGGAGTGTCGTTCCCACCGTGGGTCTCCGGCTTGCCGCTCAAAACTTCAGCCTGAAGCTTGCGAACAAGGAGCCGTCGCGCTCGAGCTGAAAGCCGTTGAAGTCGTCCTCCACGGGTTGCAGCCACTCGATGCTCAAACGGTTGTCCTTGAGCCCCGCGATCGGTATCTCGGCGCTGAGCCCGAAGCCCACATCCCAGAACCGCCCGCCGGAGTTCTGGGGGAAGTCCATGGGTCCCTGTCGATTCAGGTGGCCAACCTGGCCCTCGAACTCGCCTCGGATCTCCCCTTGAGTCGTGTAAACTCCGCGTACGGAGGCGGAGAGCCAGTCGCTCAGCGCGTAGCCGCCCCAAGCGGTGGCCTGAAACTGATCCCCGAGCGCATAGCCGGAGCTGTTCTCATCTTCGAGCCGATGGATGCCGCTCACTTGCCCGCCCCAAGACCAGCGCGCCGCCTGTCCGGTATAGGTGAGGCT
>JBOIDW010000168.1:0-2126 GCA_050740655.1 Gammaproteobacteria bacterium
GGGCCGTGCAGCTCAAACCCAGCAACCCCGCGGCCATGCACCATGGCTTCGTATTTGTCCAGTATCCCGCGGCCATGACGCGTAATCAGCCGGTGTGGGATGAAGGCCGCAATGGTTTCTTCGCCGCCCATGTACCGGGCTTCGATGTCCTGGAGCTGCCGCCGGATTCAGGCCAATTCATCCCGGCCGGCGCCAAGCTCGTGTTCCAGCTACACTATATCGCCCAGGGCCGCGCCGGCAGCGATCGCCCGCGGCTCGGGCTGTACTTTCACGAGCGCCCACCCAAGCTCGAATACCGGGTCGAGAGTGCCTCCAATATGCGCATCCGGATCCCGCCGCGGACCGCGGGGCATGAGGAGCACGCCTCGACCGTAGTGACCGAGGCACTGACCCTGCACGCCTTTTACCCGCATATGCACTACCGCGGCCGCTACTTCAGCTATACGGCCGAGTATCCCGATGGCCGCCGCGAGCCCCTGCTGTCGGTGCCCAACTACGACTTCAGTTGGCAGTCGCTGTATCACCTGGCCCGACCCAAGCCCCTGCCGGCCGGCACGCGCATTCGCGTCGTGGCTGGTTTCGACAATTCCAAGGACAACCCCATCAACCCCGATCCGGGGCAAGAGGTGCGCTGGGGCCTGCGCGATACCGATGAGATGCTGGTCGGCTATTTCATGTACACGCGGCCACGACAGACCGCTAGCGACGGCGCGCTTCGTACGGCAGATAGCGGCGCAGTGCATAGATCGGATGCTCGAACCCATGCCAGATCGCCATCGCCATCAGCAGTGAGGTAAAGAAGCCGCCGATGACCGAGTCCATGAACGGCGAGAACGGCAGGTCCAGCCCCGTACGCCGGTAGAGATCGGCCGCGATGAGATGCACGAGATACAGCGTGTAACTCATGCCCCCGAAATAGACCAACGGAGGCCAGCTCAAGACCCGCACCACCGTATGTGAGTCGGGCAGGGACCATAGCCCCCAGATGAAGAATCCCATGGCGAGCGCGATCGGGGACTGATAGTGCGAGACGGAAAACTGCAAGAAACCGTTCTGGCCCAGGTAATATTCGCCGGCGATCAGTGCCACGAGGCCGATGACCGACACGCAGAAGGTGAGGCCCGGCGCGAGCCTGCCGAGCCGTTTGGTATGCTCCAGCCAGGAGAAGATGCAGCCCCAGAGAAAATACTCCGCGCTGACCGGCAACAACGTGCCGTAAAACGAGCTGGGGTGGTAGTGCATAAACCAGCCGCGCACTGCGATGCTCGCAAGCAACAGGCCGAACAACACTGCGGTACGGTAGCGCGGCGCGGTGAGATAGAGGAGGAGTGGATAGACGACGTAGAACTGCTCCTCTACGCTCAGCGACCAGAGGTGCATGGACTCGGTGCGCCAGCTCTGCGCGAACCATTGGTGAAACTCGGGCGCGGGATTGAGACTCAAGGCATAGAGCTTGATGTTGACCAGGTAGCCGAGATAAGACACCGGGAAGCTCAGCGCCCCCATGGCCATCAAGACCACGACCGTCAAATAGTAGGCCGGACAGATCCTCAGGATACGCCGGACATAGAACACCTTGAGCCGGGTCGAGAGCCGCGGGTGATCGGTGTACAGCAACACCTTGGTAATAAGGAAACCGCTCATCACGAAGAACACCGGCAGGGCATAGCCGAGATAGCCCACCTGCACCGGGTTGGGCGCGTAATGGGTGGCGAAGACCATGAGAAACAAGATGAAGCGCAGGCCGTCCAGTTGGTGTTTTCGCATGCAGGCTCGTGGTATGCGGCGCTCGGCTAGGGCCCCGGGAGTCTAGCATCGAGGTCACTGATCGTGTGGAACCCCATGCAATAGACATCAAGCGTGTCGGCAAGCATGCGACTCGACGGGACGTCGATAGAGGAGTGCAATAGTGATGGTATTGGCGCAATGAACAGCGGATAGTCACGCGCCCACCCACAGCTCGGTCAGGGACAAGGCAGTCTCCGCGAAAGGCGGCACGCTCACCTTGTCATCGTCCTTGAAGACCCCGCTGATCACCCACCGCCCTTCCTCCAGCTCGAAGCTCTCCAAGGTCTTGACTAGGGGGTCGACCAGCCATAGAAAGCTCACGCCGTAACGCCCATAGG
>JBOIDW010000169.1:0-6296 GCA_050740655.1 Gammaproteobacteria bacterium
CCGAGAGGTCGCGCAGGGCTTCGGGCGTACCGCCCAGGCGTTCGACCAGTTGTCGTCTCAAGGCCAGGCACTCGCGATAGACGCTGGCCGCCTGCGCCCAGTCGCCTTGTGCGCGCGCGACCGCGCCCACGTTGTTAAGCGAGACCGAGAGGTCGCGCAGGGCTTCGGGCGTACCGCCCAGGCGTTCGACCAGTTGACGTCTCAAGGCCAGGCCTTCGCGATAGACGCTTTCCGCCTGCGCCCAGTCGCCTTGGGCGCGCGCGACCGCGCCCACGTTGTTGAGCGCGATGGAGAGGTCGCGCAGCGCCGAGGGGCTGAAGGACTGATTTACTCGCTGCCGCGCAAGCGACAACGCGGACCGCGCAACCTGCTCCGCATCGGCGGGTCGGCCAGCGGACAGCAGCTCCTCGCAGGCACGCCAGGCGGTGGGCAAGAACACGCGGTCGGCTGCAACGCTCGGCTGCATGCGCATCCATTCCGCATACGCGGGGGTGGCGGCGTCGACCACCCTGGACGCGGGCACGGGGCTTGGCCGCTGCTCGCCTGCCGTGCCCGTGGAAGAAGGCGCACGCAGCTCTTCACTCAGCACCCGCACGTGCCAGATGTCAGGTGCAATGGCGCGCGCCTCGGGCCTGAAGTCGGCGGGCAAGACCAGCACCAGCGGACGCCGCAGGTCGCGTTCCATCAGAAAACGCCGCTCGTTCAGTCGCGCCAGGTAGAGCCGGCGTGCCCGGTTCCATTGCGCGTCGCTGGGATGGCGTTGCGCTCCGAACCACAACGCCCCGGGCCGACTCGACACCTCGGCGAGCCGTGCCATCAATGCATCGACCGCGGCCTCGGGGTTGCGCGCGAATTCATCCTTCGCTTCCTGCCGCTGCAACGGCCGCTCGTGCAGGGCGAGCCGTTGATCGAGCCAATCGGCGAGTTGCAGCGATGGGCCGACGTCGGCGAACAGGAAGATCAGCGAAAAGCCGTCGGCCTGCCACTCCAAGTGGCGTAACAGATTGACTGCGATACGCTCGGTCGGCGCGTCAAGCGCCAGCGCTGCCATGGGAATCCACCACCTCGCGCAGCAACGGGTGCACGTCGTACCAGTCGCCGCTGTTGCGATAGTTCAGCACCAGCCGGTTATCGAGAAAGTGCGCCAGCGTGGGGAGGTCGGCGTCTTTTTCCAGACAGGTGTCGTGGGTCTGCGTGATGCGTTTGAGCCAGACCAGATGCTCCGCCGGGATCGGTAGCATCTCATTGCGCGCGGCGTTCTCGGCCGGCACAACGGCCTCAAGCGTGAGCGGCAGCGCGGAATCGTCACGGACCGCCGGCAGGCACAGCCGGATGAGCCGGAAGAACTCGCGCAGGTCGCCGCCGGAGCTCATGGCCAGTCTGTCCAAGGCAGCCGCCGAAAAGAGCTGGTCCCAACCCGGATAGCGCTTGGCGATGACAGTGCGTAGCACTTGCAGGCCATCGGGGTCGCCATCGCGGCTGCGGTCCTTGAAGATATGAGTGCTGACGAGGCGACGCGCCACGGCCCCGCCCATCAGCGTGCCGGCGCCCGCGGCGAGCACCGACAGATAGGGTGGGATGGTGTATACGATGTGCAGCAGCGGCACGCGGAGATGCTCGGCGTGGCCGAAGAACAGGTTGCGCACGCTTTCGTACACCGCCATCGCCTCACCGCCCACCCCGCGGATGCGCTCCACGGAATCGATCAGCAGCACCACCTTACGATTGGCAGCGCTGGACCGTTGGCGAACAAAGCTCACCGCCTCGCCAAGAAACCCGTGGGCTTCCTGTACCAGTTGGGCGACATGGCCGCGGGCGGCCTCCTGCACGCGGCGCTTGAAGTCGGGGTCGCTCTTCAGCGCCGCCTTGATGTCCACTGCGGCCAGCTTGGCGCTGACTTCCTTGATCTCGACCCTGGTTTGGAGGAATGCGGCGAACCGGTCCCAGTAGCTGCGATTGCCCGGCGAGGCGCCATAACGTGCCTGCACCTGCTCGGACATCGCACCGGCCACCGACACCAGGAAATCGCTGATCTCGACTTGCTTGGTGAGCAGGATGAACTCGGACAGATCGGCGTAGAACACCGTCATGCCGAGTTCCTCCAGGCGTTGTTTCAGACGCTTGAGCTCCGTGCTCTTGCCGGTGCCGCGCTGTCCGGTGAACAGGCAGACGCCACCGCCCTCCTGCCAGTCGATTTCCGTGGCGATTTCTTCAACCGCATCACCCGTACCCTGGCAGTTGACCTGCGCCACATAGACCGGATCGCCGGGCTCGAGCACACGGTCAGCCAGGGCGTTGTAGAGCTTTTTGAGTTCCTCCCGGGTAGGTTGGGAAAGCGGCATTAATCGACCTCCGTAAGACGTTCGAAGAGCGCCTTCAAGTGTGGCACAGTTTCGGGCGCGTTGACTACGGCTTGCTGGGGGCATGAAAACAGGTCGGCCACAGTCGAGGCCGGTGATCACAACAGGCGCTCGCTTCGTCTATGCAGGGCATCATGCAGCACCTTACCTACACTTCGCGCTCGGTATCGGAGGTGGCCAGATATTTGGCTCCGCTCGGCGCAATCGTGCCGCGCGCATGCGGCACATCGGCTGAAGACCCGTCCGCAGCAGCGACGGATGCGAGATCGATCAACAAGCTTATTTACATCTTAAGAAATATGATGTAACCTTATGAAAAATAGCAATGATTGTTAGCACGATCTGGCTTATAGCTGGGCTCGGATGAGGGTCTTCCCGGAAGGTTAGCTTTGGTGTTGCACGGCAATATCGGTTGGAACAAGCTCAAGCAAGAGGTTCTCGTAGCAGCCCCGCCTTTCCCTATAGGAAATATTCCCTTGGCCGTTTCGGCAGGTCTCTGGCGGGTGTCCCCGGGTGTGCGGCGAGGGGGCTGCGCTCGGTAGCGGTTTGCGTCATGGCGGCAGTGCGTAATGGTGCTAAGGTCCTGTGTCAGCAGGGTGTGTTCAGTAAATGCTAAGGTGAGTGGTCATGTCAGAACGTGAACAAGGTACGGTGAAGTGGTTCAACAACTCCAAGGGATTCGGTTTCATTCAGCGTGACAAGGGTGATGACGTCTTTGTACACTTTCGAGCGATCCGCGGTGACGGTTATCGCTCGCTCCAAGACGGGCAGCGCGTCGAGTTCACCGTCAAAGAAGGCCAGAAGGGTTTGCATGCCGAAGACGTCTCCGTGGTCTGACCGCCTGCGTTGGCGATAGGGGCGTTGCGGGCCCTGCGCGACTAGGCGCGCAGGCCGTCGGGCGATTGCGGGGTTGGACCTTTCCCCCTGACGGGGCAATCGGATGGAGACCGCGTACCCGGTCTTGGCAGGTGCGTTTTCGGGAGGGCGCTTAGCGCGCGCGATAGATGATGCGTCCCTTGCTCAGGTCGTAAGGGGTCAGCTCCACCGTAACCTTGTCGCCGGTGAGTATGCGAATGTAATGCTTGCGCATCTTGCCGGAGATGTGCGCCGTAACGACGTGGCCATTCGCGAGCTGGACACGAAACATGGTGTTCGGCAGGGTCTCGACGACCTGGCCTTCCATCTCGATGTGGTCTTCTTTGGGCATAAGATACGCTAAGTTCTCCTCGCAGTGATCGAATCGACCGATTCTGCCCGAAACGCGCTTACCCCGCAAAGAGCGTCGCCGCATCGGCCGGATCCGGGCGTAGCAATATGCGTCACGAGATCCGAGCCCACTGTCCCTCTCGGTAGCACTCGAGCGGGCGAAAATCGCCTTTGTAGCTCATTTTTTTACAGGCCGAGATCCAATAGCCGAGATAAAGCCAATCGAGGCCCAGGCACCTGGCCTCCTCAATCTGGAGGAGCACGGCGTGGCCTCCGAGGCTACGCCTGGAGTGAGTCGGATCAAAGAAGCTATAGACGGCCGAGAGCCCATCCTCTAGCCTGTCGACGACGGCCACCGCAAGGAGCGCAGCGCCCAGGCGCAGCTCCAAGAAATAGGTATCGCACCAACCGGCCGTCAAGAAACGCAGAAAATGCTCCGGATCGGGATCGTCCATTCCGGCGTCTGGGTGGCGTGCCTGAAGGTAGGCACGATACAAGCGAAAATATTCCTCTGAGAAGGCCGGCCGCCGCCAACGGATCTCCAGGTCTCGGTTGGCACGATACGTCCGGCGCTGGCGACGATTCGCGGCAAACTCATGTACGGGGATGCGCACCGGCACGCAGGCCTGGCAACGGGGACACTGCGGGCGATACACCTCTTCCCCGCTGCGTCTAAACCCTTGCCGCGCAAGGCGTGAGTACAGCACCATATCCTTCGGCACGCCGGGGTCCAGAAACAGGCTAACCGCCTGCCGTCCCGGCAGGTAGCTGCACCGGTGGGGGGCGGCAATGGCCTTAAGCGTGCTGGTCATCGGGAGTGGCTCACCCGTCGGTGTCGACACCGGCGGTGGAGTGATCCAATCATAAGCGATTGAGGAGAACCGTGCCGAGCCATCCCGCCCTAAGAGGGCTCGTACAGCCGCGCGGCTAGGCTCGCGTCCGAACGGCGGGGCTGCTAATCGGTGCGCTGCTGGAAGCCAGGGATGGGGGCAACGCATACGACGGCAGTCCTATTTCTGAGCGCCATCACGCTAGCCCACCCCGTTCCAGACCGTCACCAAACGAGTTACGTTCCTGTCCACGAGCGTGCCGGTAGGGGAACCGGCAGTTCTGTTACGGCTGCCGGTTCAGGCCACACACGCCAGCCCCCTCTCCGCCGCCCTTGCGGCGCGTGCCGGACGTTCCAAGCGCTTCACGGTAGGCGCGCCGGCGACGCCCTGAGCACGCGGCTGCCATAAGCCCGGTGCGATCCAGGGGCCGGGCGCCAAGGCCAAGCCGCGTTGTACCAGGTTCTCCAGTTCGCGGATGTTACCCGGGTAGTCGTAATGGAACAGGTATTCAAGCGCCTCGTCCGAAAATCCCAAGACCTTGGGGTTCAGCAATGGCTGGTGCTTGTTGAACAGATAATCGACGAGCGCCGGGATGTCCGCGCGGCGATCCCGCAGCGGCGGGACCTCCAGCGGCAGGACGCACAGCCGGTAATAGAGGTCTGGGCGAAATCGGCCTTGCGCGACCTCGGTTTCCAGATGGCGATTGGTGGCCGCGATCACCCGCACGTCGGCGCGACGCGTATGAAGATCCCCGATGCGGCGAAAGCTCCCGTCTTGCAAGGCATGCAGAAGTTTGGCCTGTAGGGCGGGGCTAAGCTCACCGACCTCATCCAGGAACAGCGTCCCGCCATCGGCCGCCTCGAACAAGCCGCGTCTATCCTGGGTTGCCCCGGAGAAGGCACCGCGCCGGTAACCGAACATTTCGCTCTCGCACAGGGTCTCGGGCAGGGCGCCGCAGTTGAGTGCGATGAACGGGCGCTGGCGGCGCTGACTCCAGCGATGTACGGCCTGGGCCAGCAGGGTCTTCCCGGTCCCGGTCTCTCCGGTCAGGACGATCGCGAGCGGGCTTTGTGCGGCCTGTTGGAGAAGCGCAAGCAACCCTTGCATGACCGGCGTGACGGCGATGATCCCCTCCTCACGCCTTACCGGGGCAAGCGCGGTGACGTCTTGCTGCTCGAATGCCTCGCTAAAACGCAGTAGATCACGGATTACCTGTTCCATTGTGACTTCCCTCTTGGATTACTTACCGTGGGAAGCAGTCTATCGAGCGCATACGAGAAAGAATGTGCATTTGTGCATATTACGAGTGTGAAAAATTGGCATCACACGCCCGTGCGCCCGCCGCCTGGTCATCAACGTGCCTGACGCTATTCTGCGCCTAGGCCGGGTACCTGTTCGGATCGACGTTTGAGCGCGCCTGCACGGCTTGGCACTCCTGTGGCTCGATGCTAAGGTGTACGCGGCCCGGCCCCGCGCGCGGATGCGTACGAGCGGTACCGGCCTATCATCAATCCAATTTGGAGGTAGCTATGCGTAGCCATCGAACGATATTTGCGATCGCCTTGTCGGTGTTCTCCGTCGGCGCAGGAGCGGGCGAGTTCGGCAATCAATGTGCCATGGGCCTTGCGTTGGGGAAGAATATCGAGACCGACTGCTCGACCAACTGGACTGGCCTTGACGGCAAGACCTATTGCTTCGGTAACGAGGAGGCCAAGACCGAATTCTTGAAGGACGCCGAGGGTAATCTAAAGAAGGCCACGGAATTCTCGGGCGCAGGGAAATCCTAGTCCGGGCGGGACCGCCCACAGGAAATGTAGGGGCGGGTTTGAAAACCCGCCCCTGCGCGCCCGAGGCACGCAGCAGGTCGGGATGGTGGGCGATATAGGGATCGAACCTATGG
>JBOIDW010000170.1:0-2995 GCA_050740655.1 Gammaproteobacteria bacterium
CAGCTATCAAATCCCGAAGGTTGTCAGGTTGCGCGGGATCCGGATGATGGTTGGGAAAGGATCCGTCAACCTCACAATAAAGCTCAATCACATCGTGGCCAAGGGCAGTCATGAGCCTAGGCGCCAGCATACCTGGAACCCCGTTTCCGCAATCAACGACTAGCTTCAGGCCATTGCTGAGAGATACGCCGACCGCGTCGGTTACCTGTTGGACATAAGCAGGCACAACGTCCTGCGTTACCACGGTGCCCGCGCCGCGGGTGAACCCCTGGCGGCGGATGCGGTCTCGAATCGCTGCAATTGCCTCTCCTGACAGCGCCTGGCCGCCCATTACGATTTTTAAGCCATTGTAATTTGAGGGGTTATGGCTCCCCGTGAGCATGATCCCATTTTGGGTATTGAGATAGTAGGTTGCGAAATAGAGTACCGGGGTCGGCACCATACCGATATCGATGACATTTCGCCCACTATCGCGCAGGCCCCTTTGGAGCGCCGCGGCCAGCGCCGGGCTCGAAACTCGTCCGTCACGCGCCACGACCACTTCCACTTGACCTAAATCGCCGGCTTCACTCCCTAATGCCAAGCCGATCTTGTAGACGGTTTCCTCTGTTAAGGTCTCGGCGACGATTCCGCGTATGTCGTAAGCGCGAAAGATCGAGTCGGGAACGGAATGGTCTGACAGCGCGCCGCTCGGCTCGGTGGGCGCGGGATCGAGATCAAAATCCACGCTTGGGAGCGCGAGAGCGGATCCCAAATCCAAAGTCGAGAGCGGCAGCGTGTCCTCCGCCGGATCATCGGATGTAGGCGTCGACGGCTCCGCGGACAACGGCGTCCTGGCATGAGCAGTCTCCTCCGGGCCCGGGGCGTCAGCGTAGTCGATCGCCAGAGGAAGCGTGTCGTCTAAGGGATCCTTCGCCATGGTATTCGACGGCTTTGGGCCCCGCGCCGGCAGGGATAAATCGGGGACCAGATGTTCCACATGCGGGTGTTCGCCGTCGATAATCGCTCTTAGCGCACCTTGATACACTGGCGGCATGTCACTCACAGGCGGCCGGGCCCGCTTTTTCGCGAACGCCATCACCCCGATAGTACCTAAAAGCACAATTCCTGCCCCTAGAAACAGGAGCAGGTTTCCGGTGAACGGCGCGTCGGTATTCCACACTTTCTGAGGGACCGTCGGCCGCCAATAGGCCAGCACCCACTGGGTCCCAGCGACCGGAACCTGGCTCTGAGCCGCGGTGCCGGCAGCGATCTGCGCGGGTCCGAGCTTAGCTAAGACGCGGGAAGCGGCCGGTCCAACCTGCCTCAACTCAATATAAGCGCCGTCTAACCGCAAGGCCTTCACAATCGCATCCAGCACCGCAATGTCCAGACTCGCGTGAATCGATCCTAAAAATTCACCACCGGCGTCGGTGACCGGTTTCACCAGCGCGACCTGCTGTTGGGCGCTGCCAAGGAATTGGACCTCCGCATTGGGGGCGAGATGGGTGCGCTCCGCATGGCGCAGCATCGCGACCGACGCGTACCCAAGATAGGGCGTCCCTTGCTCATCGACTTGAATCTGGCCCGCGCGCACGAACCTTACTCTAAGCGCGTATGGAAGTTGCGTCTGCCGGGCACGTTGGTCCAGCGCCTCGGAGTCGGGATTCTTAAAGGCCGCGATCAGCGCCTCATCCCGGCTCAGCGCATCGAGGAGTTCAATCTGTTGCCTGAAGCGACTTCCGACCTCGGCGGCCAAAGCGTCGGCCGCGGCCGCCGCTTTGGCCTGGGGATCGGTTGCTTGCTCAGCTTCTCCATAGGAATTAAACGCTAGGGCGGCGCCGATCATGACGCCGAGCGCGATCCGTGTCATTGGCCATCGGAATCGCCGCGTGAATGAACCTGCGCGCTTATTCATGGTGTCTGTCGAGCCCTTAAACAACGTACTTGGTTACGCCTGGCCGGTGTGTCCAAAACCACCCTCATGACGCGCCGTCTGCGTGAAGGCCTCAACGATATCAAAACATGCGGAAACGACCGGAACGAACACAATCTGTGCGATGCGATCTCCGGGTTTAATATCGAATATTTCGCGTCCCCGGTTCCAGCAGGAAACGAAAATCTGTCCTTGGTAATCCGAATCAATCAAGCCCACTAAATTTCCAAGGACGATCCCATGCTTGTGCCCGAGTCCCGATCGCGGTAACACCAGCGCCGCAATCCCAGGATCCCCGATATGGAGCGCCACACCGGTCGGTATCAAATGCGTGTCGCCTGGATGACATCTCAGCGTCGCGTCCGTACACGCCCGCAGGTCCATTCCCGCGGCTCCCGCGGTCACGTACTCTGGCAGCGGAAATTCGCGCCCGATCCTGGGATCGAGCACCCTAAGCTGTATCTTTCGCACGATAACGTTCGGCGATGATACGAATCAAACGCCGGGCTAAGGTCTGCTTCGAGCCTTTGGCGAGATGAATGCCTCCACCCCGCCAGAGCACCTCGATCTCATTCCGGTCATGGTCGAATCCCACGCCGTTCGCGGCGACATCGTTTGCCGCGATCATATCGACCCCCTTATCTTCTAGTTTATTTTGCGCATTGGCAACCAGGTTTTCGGTTTCCGCGGCGAACGCGACGGTAAACGGGCGCCGTGCCAAAGCGGTTACGGCTTTTATGATATCGGGTGTAGGCAGCAAGGTCAGCGTAAGCGAAGCGCCGCCGCGTTTCAGTTTTCGTAATGCCGGCACCCCACAGTGGTAATCCGCGACCGCAGCCGCGGCCACCAAACCGTCACAATGATGCGCACGCGACATTACCTCGCGATACATCTCCTGGGCGCTCGACACCCACACGGGTTCGGCACCCCGCGGCGGCGCAAGCGCGACGGGACCACTGACGAGGGTAACCGAGGCTCCCGCCTCCGCGGCTGCTTGCGCGATTGCATAGCCCATTTTACCGGAGCTTCGGTTGCTCAGGTAACGTACCGGATCGATATATTCCCGGGTCGGACCTGCCG
>JBOIDW010000171.1:0-3998 GCA_050740655.1 Gammaproteobacteria bacterium
TCCTGGCCGAGGGTCTGCGGCAACTCGGATATCCGGTCATGCACCCGGCCTATTTCGATACCTTGACCCTGCACGTGCCGGGGATCGCCCGGCGCATCGCGGCGCGCGCCCGCGAGGTGAACATCAATCTGCGTATCGTCGATGCCGACACGCTCGGCATCGCCCTCGACGAGGCCACCACCCGCGAGCACCTGCGCACGCTATGGCGGGTCTTTTCGACCCAGGCCGATACTCGGCTCGACATCGATGCCCTGGATGCCGAGGTGCGGGAATGCATCCCCGATGCCTTGCGCCGGCGCAGCGGTTTTCTCTCCCACCCGACCTTCAACCGCTATCACTCCGAGACGGAGATGCTGCGCTACGTGAGGCGGCTGGCGGCCAAGGACATCGCCCTCGACCGCGCCATGATCCCGCTCGGCTCCTGCACCATGAAGCTCAACGCCACCACCGAGATGCAGGCGCTGTCGCGCCGCGAATTCGGCGCGCTGCATCCGTTTGCGCCCCTCGACCAGACCCAAGGCTATCAGCAGGTGTTCGAGGAGTTGGAGGACATGTTATGCCGCATCACCGGCTTCGATGCCTTTTCCTTGCAGCCGAACGCCGGCTCGCAGGGCGAATACGCCGGGCTGCTCGTCATCCACAAGTACCATGAGACGCGCGGCGAGGGCCGGCGCCGCGTGTGCCTGATCCCGGCCTCGGCGCACGGCACCAATCCGGCGAGCGCGGTACTGGCCGGCTATCGCGTGGTCGTGGTCGAGTGCGACCGGAGCGGCAACGTCGATGTCGCAGATCTCACCCGCAAGGCGGAGACCCACGCGGACCAGCTTGCCGCCCTGATGATCACCTATCCCTCGACCCACGGGGTGTTCGAGGAGGACTTCGTCGCGATCTGCGACACCATCCATCGCTACGGCGGCCAAGTGTACATGGACGGGGCCAATCTGAATGCCCTGGTCGGTCTATGCAAGCCGGGGCTCATCGGCGCCGATGTCGCGCATATCAATCTACACAAGACCTTCTGCATCCCGCACGGTGGCGGCGGACCGGGGGTGGGGCCTATCGGCGTGCGCGCGCACCTCGCGCCCTACCTGCCCGATCACCCGCTGGTCGGCGGGGTGAATCCCGCGGCCGGGCCGGCCGGGACCATCGGCCCGGTGGCGGCGGCGCCCTGGGGCTCGGCCAGTCTCCTGACCATCTCCTGGGCCTATATCCTCATGATGGGCGGCGCGGGGCTGAAACGCGCGACGCTGGTCGCGATCCTCAACGCCAACTACCTGGCCGCGCGGCTTGCGCCTCATTACCCGATTTTATATACAGGCAAGCACGCTAGGGTGGCGCACGAGTGCATCATCGACCTGCGCCCCATCAAGGAGGCGACCGGGATTACCGTCGATGATATCGCCAAGCGCCTGATCGACTACGGCTTCCACGCACCCACCATGTCCTTCCCGGTGGCCGACACCATGATGATCGAGCCCACGGAGAGTGAGAACAAACGTGAGCTGGACCGCTTTTGCGAAGCCATGATCGGGATCCGCCGCGAGATCGCCGCCATCGAACGGGGCGCGGCCGATCCATTGAACAATCCCTTGCGCAACGCCCCGCATACGCCGGGGTTGCTCATGGCCTCGGAGTGGCAACTGCCCTATTCCAAGGAGGTCGCCTTCTTTCCGATGCCGGGGCTCAAGGAGAACAAGTACTGGCCGCCGGTCGGGCGCATCGACAACGTACGCGGCGACCGCCAGCTCATCTGCGCCTGCCCGCCTTTGAGCGCCTATGGCGATCCGTCCAGTTCCGCCTGAGAGGTCCCCGCTATGGCACAAACGATAGTGCTTACCGTCACCAGCCCCGATCGGCCAGGGCTCATCGATCGCCTCTCCACGGTGCTGCTCGCGCACGGCGCGAATTGGCAGGAGAGCCGCCTGGTCACGCTGAGCGGCCAGTTCGCCGGCCTCTTGCTTGCGAGCCTTCCCGATGCCGAGTTGAATCCCCTGCGCAGCGATCTGGAGGGCTTATCCCGGGAGGGCTTGGCAGTGAGCGTAGTGCTGTGCGGGGCGGCACCGGAGGGGCTTGCGCCGCGTGCCTTGCAGTTGCAGATGACCGGCCAGGACCGGCCCGGGATCATCCATGAGATCTCGCATGTCCTGGCCGCCTGCGGGGTGAGCATCGACGAGCTGGACAGCCGTTGCTTAAGTGCCTCCTGGTCGGGCGAGGTGATGTTCCAGGTAACGGCGGCACTCAGCGTACCGGCCGATCTGCCGACCGCCCGGCTGCGCGAGGTCCTGGAGGCCTTGGGCAATGAGTTGATGGTGGATATCGAGCTGGATGAATAGGCCTAGCCCGGCGCAAGACTCGAGCGGGTGCAGCGCTTACAACACCTGCGCAAGCACGGCGCAGATCCGATCCGCGGCGTGGCCGTCCCACAACGGCGGGATGTCGCCTTGCTTCCCCTGCCCGCCGAGCGCCTGACGGGTCACCGCGACGATCCGATCCGGGTCCATGGCGACCAGGACATTGGTACCCGTGGTCACCGTGACGGGCCGCTCGGTAGTGGTCCTCACGGTAATACAGGGCACGCCTAGGACCGTCGTCTCCTCCTGTATCCCGCCGGAATCGGTGACTACCGCTTGCGCGCCGCTCATGAGGCGGAGAAACTCCAGGTAGCCCTGCGGCTCGATCAGCTCGAGGTTCTTCATCGCGGCCAGCCGGGCGCCGAAGCCGTGGTGGTCGAGCATCTTGCGCGTGCGCGGGTGCACGGGGAACACGACCCGGGTCGCGCGCTGGATCTGCTCCAACGCATCCAGGATCAGCGCCAGGCCCTCACGCGTATCCACGTTGGACGGGCGATGCAAGGTCACCAGCACGTAGCCCTTGGGCTCGAGACCCAGCACCTGCAATACGTTCGAGGCCATGGCCTTGTCCCGGTGGGCCAGCAAGGTGTCGATCATCACGTTACCGACGAAGTAGACGCGATCGCTGCGGGCACCTTCGCGCAGTAGATTCTGCGTGGCGCTGACCTCGGTCACGAACAGATATTCCGCCAGCGCGTCGGTGACGATCCGGTTGATCTCCTCCGGCATGGACCGGTCGAAGCTGCGCAGGCCCGCCTCGATATGTGCCACGGGTATGCCCAGCTTGGCGGCATCGATGGCCGCGGCCATCGTCGAGTTGACGTCTCCGACGACGACGACCAGCGCGGGCCGCTCCGCCAGCATGACCCGCTCCAGCCCTTCCAACAGCCGCGCCGTCTGTTCCCCATGGCTGCCCGAGCCGATCCCGAGATACGCGTCCGGTTCCGGCAACTCCAGGTCTTCGAAGAAGACCCGCGACATGGCCTCGTCATAATGCTGCCCGGTATGCACGAGCACGGGCGCATAGCCGGACATCGTGAGCATCTTTTTATGGATGGGCGCGATCTTCATGAAGTTGGGCCGCGCGCCCACCACGTTCAGTATCTTCTTCATCGGGACACCTGCACAATTCGCGGCAGCGCGGCAGACGGCGCCCTGCTAAACGCCCGCTCCCCCAGCGAGCGGATGGGAATCAGCGTATACCTGCTCCCGGCGCAAGCACGAACCAGCCAAAGATTGGTGAAATCAACGAATCGAGACCTGTAGGGCGAGTTCGACATGCCGTGGATGCCGCAGGTCATATTGGCGCGTGGGGCCGGCCCGGCCCGCGTAGCGGGGATGTAGGTATTTAAACGCCCTTACTCGTTAACAAGAGAGTAACCGCTGCGGCGGCGAGTTTACCAATAGGCGAGCCTTCGATCTACGGTAATGTCCCATCGGAAACGTGAAAAATACGCTCGACATTCCGGCTGGGACGCCGGAATCCAAGGGCCGGGGATGGCAAGCTGCGGCGCGTTTCGGCGGCCTGGCGTGGCCGTCCCTGGACGACGGATTCCTTCCGTACAATCCTTTGCTGTGTGCGTCAGCTGTCCCAGGAAATTTCGATCGGCGTCTACTATCGAGGCGCTGCGAGTGGCGGCAATGGGT
>JBOIDW010000172.1:0-9978 GCA_050740655.1 Gammaproteobacteria bacterium
GGTTGTAGGTAGCTGGGTTGTTGCCGCACGCTGAAAAGGTTAACCCGATCAAGGCAATGGCCAAAACATTGATAATCCGCTTCATAATAAATGCCTCCTCTCTAGTTACGGTTCTTGTTGGGTCGCGACCACCCGTATCCCGGTGGCGCAGTGGACAGCATAGGCAATCGCCGTGAATTTCTCAACCGCCGCGTGCGAGCGGCGAGCGATTGCGGATGGGTGCCGGTTTTCGCTACAGTAGAAAAGGCTGCAAGGTCCGCGCAGCGGGCAAAATTGCCACGGGTGGTTTAGGCCGACAAGAATAACGAATTTCTCCCAATTATTATTACGGAGTACCTATGAAGATAGCCGTTCCTAGAGAAAGCGCGGCGGGGGAGCAGCGTGTCGCGACGGTGCCGGAGGTCGCGACCCGCCTCGTCAAGCTCGGGGCGCAGGTGTGCATCGAGTCCGGCGCAGGCCGCGGCGCGTTCCATACCGATGAGGCCTATGCCCAGGCCGGCGCCGTGGTGGTCCGGGATCCCCAGGCCCTGTACCGTGACGCCGCGCTCGTGCTGCGCGTGCAGGCGCCGACCCTGGAGGAGGCCGGGCAGATCCCGGACGGTGCGATCGTCGCGGGCTTTATGAGTCCGCACAAGAACCTCGAGCTGGTCAAACTGCTGCGCGACCGCAGGCTCACCAGCCTCGCCATGGAGCTGGTGCCGCGGATCTCGCGGGCCCAGGCCATGGATGCACTCTCATCGCAGGCCTCGGCGGCGGGTTATCGGGCCGTGCTGATGGCCGCCGCTCGGCTCGGCAAGTTCCTGCCCATGTTGACCACCCCCACCGGGACCATCCGACCCTCGCGCTTTCTCATCATCGGCGTGGGCGTGGCGGGGCTACAGGCGATCGCCACGGCGCGCCGCTTGGGTGCCATAGTCGAGGCCTATGACGTGCGGCCCGCGACCAAAGAACAGGTTCAGTCGCTGGGCGCCAAATTCTTGGGGCTCGATATCAAGGCCGATGCCAGCGGCGGCTATGCGCGCGAGTTGTCCGAGGAGGAAAAACGCCTGCAGCAGGACATGCTGGCCAAGCATATCGCCCAGGCCGATGCGGTAATTACCACTGCGGCGGTGCCCGGCCGGCCGGCCCCGCGCATTATCACCATTGCGATGATCGAGGCGATGCGGCCGGGCTCGGTCATCATCGATCTGGCGGCAGAGACCGGCGGTAACTGCGAGCTCACCAAGCCGGACAAAGGCGTGCGTTACCGGGACGTCGAGGTCTGCGGTCCGATCAACGTCCCTAGCACGCTGCCCATGCACTCGAGCGAGATGTACGCGAAGAACCTGTACCACCTCGTAGCCCTGATGTTGAGCGACGGCAAGCTGGCACCCGATTGGAACGATGAGGTGCTGCGCGATACGACCCTGACCCGCGACGGCGAGATCATGCATGCGCCGACCCGCGCCCTACTACACGGAGAACGGCAATGATTGAAGGATTTGTAGCGCTTTATATCTTCATGCTGGCGGCCTTTACCGGCTATGAGGTCATCAGCCGAGTGCCGGTGATCCTCCACACCCCGCTCATGTCCGGATCCAACTTCGTGCACGGGATCGTGCTGGTCGGCGCCATGGTGGCCCTCGGGCACGCCGATCCGGAGAGCGGTATCGAGCTGTGCATCGGGATCATTGGCGTGCTGTTCGGGGCCGGCAACGTGGTCGGCGGCTACGTCGTGACCGAGCGCATGCTGGATATGTTCAAGAGCAGCAAGGGGAAGGCAAAATAATGAAAACCATCATCGAAATCGCGTACTTTGCCGCTGCGATCCTGTTCATCCTCGGGCTGAAGCGCATGAGTTCGCCGGTGCGGGCCCGCGAAGGCATCGTCTGGGCCGGCGGCGGCATGGGGGTCGCGATCCTCATCACCTTCTTGACGCCGGGCATGCACAACTATCTGTGGATGATCCTGGCCATCGCCATCGGTTCGGGGCTCGCATGGTATTGGGCGAAGGTCGTCCCCATGAGCGCAATGCCGGAGATGATCGCGCTCTACAACGGCATGGGCGGCGGGGCCGCGGCGGCCATCGCGGCGGTCGAATTGCTAAAGCCGGGCACGCACGGCATGGTCGCCCTGCTGCTGGCGGTGTTGGGCGGCGCCATCGGGGCCATTTCGTTTACCGGCTCTATCGTCGCCTGGGGCAAGCTCCAAGACCTTATCAAACGCGGCGGTCTGTTCCCGAAGCCACAGCAGGCGAAGGTCAATCTTTGCGCGCTCGTGGCCATCGGGGTCCTGGGGCTCTCCATGGTGTTGTTCAAGCCCGTCGGGCTGTTCATCGTCTTGTTTTTCGCCATCGCCCTGGCCTTCGGCGTGATCATGACCCTGCCCATAGGCGGTGCCGACATGCCGGTCGTCATCTCTTTGTTCAACGCCTTTACCGGCCTGGCCGTCGGCTTCGAGGGATTCGTGCTCGATAACGCCGCCATGATCATCGCCGGGACCGTGGTCGGTGCGGCCGGTACCTTGCTCACCCAGCTCATGGCCAAGGCCATGAACCGCTCCATAGCCAACGTGTTGTTCTCGGGCTTGGGGACCGGCGATGCCCAGGCCAGCGGCGAGGCCGCGACGGGCACCATGAAGGGCATCGAGGCCAACGACGCGGCCATCATGATGGCCTTCGCCGAAAAGGTGATCATCATCCCGGGCTATGGCATGGCGGTCGCCCAGGCGCAGCACAAGATCTGGGAGCTGACCGCGCTCTTGGAGGAACGGGGCGTCAAGGTCAAATTCGCCATCCATCCGGTCGCGGGTCGCATGCCGGGCCATATGAACGTCTTGCTCGCGGAGGCCGGCGTGCCCTATGACAAGATTTACGACCTGGAGGCCATCAATGCCGAGTTCCCGACGGCCGACGTGGCCCTCATCATCGGCGCCAACGACGTGGTCAACCCCGACGCACGGACCAACAAGACGAGCCCAATCTACGGCATGCCCATCCTGGATGCGGATAAGGCCAAGAACGTCATCGTCATCAAACGCGGTAAAGGTACGGGCTTCTCGGGGGTTGAGAACACCCTGTTTTTCAGCGATAACTGCCGCATGCTCTACGGCGACGGGCAGAAGATGGGCTCGGAGCTGATCCAGGGGGTCAAGGGTCTGTAAGTCGGCAGCGTTGCCGGCATACAACAGGTAATCGGAGCGGTGTGAGTAACGATCCTCAAGTAAATCTTCGGAAATCAGGATAAGTATATTGACACTCGGGTCGGGAATCGCGTAGTCTTTGCGCTCACCGTCTCTAGGCCTTGGTAGTCAAGTAGTATCTTTCATACAACAGTAGACATTGGTTTCGGCCAAAACGACAAGGGGAATTCTTATGAAAACACAGTGTGGGGATGTCACGAGGAAGTATGGTGTGTTGGCGGGCGTGCTGACCGCCGCCGTTGCCTCTCTGCCGCTATCGGCGCAGGCAGGTGGGTCCAACCGGCTGTTGGACTTGGAGCAACAGGTGCAGCAACTTCAGCAGCAGTTGGACGAATTGCGTACCGAGACCACGCAGAAAGCGCAAGAGGCGGCGGCGTGCTGCGCGGAAAACTCGGAGCACATTCGGCGTTTGGATGAGCGTGTGACCAGTATAGAAACGGTCCCGACGAAATGGTCGACCCGGAATAAGAACATGGTGTTCTTCCGCGGTGGTTTTGCGGACTACGTCGACAATGCCCGGGGCTTCGAGTCGTTCACGGATGTCCACGATGTCGATGGAACCGGCCAGCTCCTGGGCTTTCCGCGACAAGACGCGGAGGGCGCATGGTACGTCGGGGCGGCCATCGAACACAGTATTTCGGATGACCTGTGGGGTCTGCTGCCGACCGCCGAGGTCCTCGGGGAGATCGGTCTGGAATACAAGAACTTCGGGAGTGAGCGCGCGGTGCTCGTAGTGCCCGCGGCGGAATGCTCGTTGCTAACCGGCGCGGTCGCCTTCGATGCGCTGGACGGGATTGTTACCGACCCGGGTGGTCCGGTCGATGGCGGGTGCTTGGTCACGGGTGATGTGGCGTTAACGATGTTTACGGTAAGCGCGGCGCCGAAGATCAAGTTCCTCCAAGGCCATCCGTGGAAGATACGCCCGTGGATCATCCCCGTCGGCCTCGATTTTCATGTCATCAGCCCACCCACGGATGGGGCGACCTACCTCGACGTAGGGGCGCAGTTTGCCGCCGGCGTCGAGTACGAGATCATCCCCGGGATCAAGTTCGGTATCGATGGTCGCTACCACTATACGGCAGACATCAGCAGTACGGATAACAATATGGTCGCGGTCACTAACCGGGAGCTCCGGGAGCTGCCGCCGGGCGATCCTCGCCGAGGCATCAGGCTTACCGGTGATACGGAAAATGATTACGACTTCTGGACGGTCGGCGGTTACCTAGGCTTCACGTTCTAGAATCCCAGGTTCAGGCGTACAAGAAAAAGGGAGGCCGGTGCCTCCCTTTTTTTGTTATAGTGGTTTCGACCTCCCGGGCCGCCACAAGATCACATAAGGCACCGAGCGTGTGAGCACTCGTCCCGTCCCTGCCGCTTTCTGGACCCGTAGCACCGACTACGGTGTGGTGCACACCCCGCCCCGGGGCAATTCCGACAGTGGGTCGAATCTCCTCCTGGTGTTTGCGCACGGAATCTTCGGGGACAGCCGGCGCACGTGGGGGCGCATGCCGGAATGGGTGTTGGAACGCGCCGGGGTGGACGTCACCGTTGCGTCCTACGCCTATCCGTCTCGGTTACTCGATCGGACCAGCGTCCGCCAGGCCGCAGACGATCTGAAGACCTGGCTGGAGACTGATTTTGCCGACCACCGGCACCTGGTGTTTTTTACCCATAGCACCGGCGGACTGGTCGTGAAACAGATGTTGCGGCGCTCGTACGCCGCCTTGGGCGCGGCACTCGAAAAGGGCGAGTTGGACCGCATGGCGCTGGGCTCGGTGTGGTGGCGGGCGCGCCGGGTGGTCAATATCGCCGTGCCCCATTCGGGCGGCGCCCGTTTGCAGACCTATACCAGCGGCTTCGTCTACCGCTACGTGTTTTATCCGCTGGTCGCGCCCTTGCTGCGCGCCGTGCGTTTCGTCACCCAGGGCGGCAAGGACTGGGGCCGGAACGAGATCATCACTGCGCTGCGCTGGCGCAATCCCTGGCTACTGGCGCTCGAATCGGAGTTTCTGGCGCAGATCGCGGCGGCTGGCAGGCATGGGTTGCCCGCGCCGATCGTGCATGACATTTTCGCCAAATCCGATCTATCGGTCCCGCTGCGTGCCGTGGAAGGCGAGCGCGAGATCTATTTTCGGGGGACGCACGGATCGGTCAAGGTCCCGAAGCAGCCCGACGCGCCGGTGATCACGGTGGCCGCCGCCTTCGTCACTCGATACGGTACCGATCCGGTATTGGATCTAGCGGACAAGACCCTGGAGCGGATCGCCGAGGTCAATCGTGCCACACAGACCCGCGAGCTTATCGGCGCCGATCCGTCCACGCCCCAAGACCAGCCGGTGCCGGCCTCGGTGGCCTCCGCAATGCCGGGGACGCAGCAGGACATCTGCGACCTGGTAGTGCGCAAGCTCGCCGGCGAGTCGGAGCTGCCCCGGCGCCTGGTGGTGACCGGCATCGCCGGGGTGGGCAAGTCTACCGTGACGCGGATGATCGCCTGGCGGCTGGCCCGCGATTACCTGGCGGGCCCTGGGGCGTCAACCCCATTCCCGCTGTTGATTCCCATGCAGCAGATCACCTTGAGCGAACCGGTGGGGGAGCAGTTCTGGGACCGGCTACTGACGTGGTGGTCGGATTGGACCCATAGCCTCTACCCGAATCGTACGCTGGACCCGCGAGTGCTGCATGAGGCCTTCGCGCGGCGTGCCTCGGTCGTGATTCTGGACGGGCTGGACGACTTCCTGGTCAACCACCCCACGATCGGATTCTCGTTCCTGGTGGATGCGTTGCGAGGAGTCACCAGCCGCTATGGGCGCAACGGCCGCTTCGCGATCCTGGCCGCCGTGCGCAGCGGCCTGCACGGTATCGAGCGCTTGGTGACGGCCCCCAAGGACCTCTATGAGGTGCTCCGCTTGTCGGCCACACAGGCACAACAGGCCTTCCCGGCCTGTACCGGCTGGTTGCCGCGCATACGCGACCCGGCGTTGTTGGAACTGGTCTCCACGCCGCTCGTGCTTTCGAGCTTCGAGCCGGACGCGGAGACCCTGAGCGACGGCCGCTTCTTGACGCCGGCCTATGTCCTGGAGCAGACGCTACGGACCCTGCTGCGCCGCAGCCAGTTAACCGATCTCCGTCGCGACGGCGGCGCTCACCTCGAGATCGATGAATTGTTGGGCGCGCTCACGCTGATCGCCTGGGTATTCTTCGTGAAGCATCGGGGCGAGATGGATATAGGCGTAATGCGCCAGGAGGTCGAGACGGTGCGCGCGCGCTGGGAGGGGTATTTCGCCGCCAAGGCCCAGTCCCAGGAAGGGCGGGAACCGGTGTCGGGTTTCCGCCTGCTGGAGGACGGCGCGACCTGTAACGCGATCATGCAGCGCAGCGTGTTTATTGCGACCGGTGCGAGCCGCATCCGGTTTGCCCATCGCAGTTGGCAGGAGCTGTTACTGGCGCGGTACTTCGTGCTGTGCCTGAAATGGGGCTATGTCGAGGACTTCGGCAGCACCGCGTTCAACTCCACCATTTACCGCATGGCCGGTCAATGCTTTCGCGGAGAGACACTGACCGAGGAACGCGTCGAGGCGGTGCTGGAGGCCTGGCGCAAGACCGGCAATACCTATATTACGGGAAACGTCATCGCCTTCCTGGCCTGGACCCAGACTGCCATCGAGCCGCGCGCCATCCAGCTCATCCTGGAGGCGCTGCCCCGCTTCGAGGCTCTGTCGCGCATCGTCCTGATTGCGGGTTGGGGCTATCGGGTGCTCGCGGATGTCCCTGGCGATGCCTCGGTCGTGGACCTGCGGCGTGCCCTGCTGCCGGTCCTGCGGGCCCTGAGCGGATCGGTACGCGAGCCGCACGATCCGGTCGCCGTGAGCCTCGCCTGGTGCTATCAAAAGGCCTTCGCGGCGTTGTTCGGCACACCGGCGCCCGAGTCCCCGTGGCCGGCCATTGGTTTCAGCGACGAGGAGACCCGCGCGGCCTTGCCCATGATCTGTACCCTGCAGGATGGCAAGACGCTGCTGGATACCCGATCGCGCTCGCTGCAGCTCGCGTTTCTGGTGCCGATCCTCGATGCCTACCACGACCCCAAGCTCGCCATCCGGGCCCTGCATTACCTGTATTATCTGGTGGTGGCGCGTAAACACGGCGTGCACGTCTTCGAGCTGTCTCAGGAGCTGCCCCAGCTACTGGAGCCCGGGTGCCGGCTGGAACGTATCATCGAGTCTTTTACCTGGGTGCCGGAGCTGCTGGACCTCTATCGCGCCTGCCAGACCGTGCACCGCCAGCTCGAATCGGCCGTTATTTAACCCGCGTCGATGCGCATCGCCGTCTTTACCGATACGTTTCTACCGCAGGTCAATGGCGTGGTGCGCTCGACGGTCACCCTGGTCAACGGCCTGGTCGGGCATGGGCACGAGGCAGCGGTCTTCACCATGCAGGTCAGCAAGGTCTACCCGCGCGCGGTGTCCTTTGACGACCTCGACCCGCGGGTTCGGGTCCATGCGTTTCCCTCCTTGCAGGTCCCCGGCTTCAAGGATATTCAGGCGCGCATCCCGACCGTGGTCCAGCCCCTGAAGGCGGCGCGGCGCTTCCATCCGGATGTGATCCATCTGCAAACCATCTTCACGATGGGCTGGGAGGCGGTGTGCATCGCGAGGTTATTAGGGTGCCCGCTGGTCGGTACTCACCACGGATTTCTCGCCGAATACTTGAATAACTTCGGTCTCGATTTCGGCCTCGCCCGGGCCGTGCTCAAGCGTTATCTGGCCTGGTACTACAATCGCTGCACGGCGGTCGTGACGCCCGCCCGAGCCTTGCGCGACGAGCTGCTGGAATACGGCCTCAATCGTCCCGCCCACGTCATATCGAATCCCGTCGACCTCGCCAGATTCTCGTTATCCGAGCCCAAGAAGGACTTGCAGCAACGCTATGGGATTACCCGGCCGACCGTGGTCCACATGGGGCGATTGGTCAAGCAAAAGAGCGTGGATGTGTTGTTGCATGCCTTCGCGCTGTTGCGCGGGTCAGGCATTGAAGCGCACTTGCTGGTCCTGGGCGATGGGCGCGAGCGGGCCGGGCTGGAGGCGTTAGCCTGCCGGCTCGGCATAGGGGACGACGTGGTGTGGGGCGGCATGTTGCACGGACTGGCCTTGATCGAGCGACTGGCGACGGGCGATGTCTTCGTGTCGGCCTCCAAGACCGAGGTCCAGCCCTTGGTCTTCCTGGAAGCCATGGCCTTGGGTATCCCCACCATCGGGGTGCGGGCAGGCGGCGTACCCGAGTGTGTGCGGCACCGGCACAATGGCTTGGTGGTCCCCCCCGACGACCCGGCCGCCTTTGCGGAAGCCATGCGTGCCCTCATCCTCGACCCAGCCCTGCGCCGGGAATATGGCCTGCGCGCCCGTGACTCGGCGCGGCAATTCGAGGCCGGTCCAGTGGTACGCGAGATGGAAGGTCTGTACCGCTCATTGACCGGATCCCTGCCGGCCAACGCGGAAGAACGTGCCTAGACCGGATCTGCACCTACTCCCGGAAGGAGGCGGTATTAACCTAACCATAAAGCTCGCCGGCGTGGCGCTTTGCCGCGTCCGGTGGAGCACCTTGTGCGGCAAATTGAGCATTGATGATGCTACGCTGCCTGCAGGACGAACTCGACCTTCACTACCTGGAACGGGAACTCGACGCTACCATCAGCGGTGCGGCTGAGCACGCCGGCATTTAGCAGCGCCGCCACATCTCTATGCACGGCCTTTACATCGCGCCCCACGCGCCGCGCCGCCTCGCGGATCGACACCGGGCCCGCGCCAGACAGAACCTTGAGCAGTTCCCATCGCTTGGCCGTGAGCACCTGCCACAATAACTCTGGCGTCGCAAAGCTTATGCGCGCCTCGCGCTCGGTGCGGCCCGTCTTCATCGCCCGCGCTGCATCGGCCAGCGTCTCGGCCAGAGAACGCACCTCAAGAACGACCGTGTTCATGATTCCACCTCGCAATGTCGGCGTTAAAGTCAGCCATCAGTTGATCCGGCGTAGAAAAGATGTAAGGCGCTTCCACCGTGCCGACGTGCCGGTGATCGCCCTTGCCGAGTTCGTTGTCGTAGCGCACCACGCACTGGCTGGCCACCACATAGGCGAGTCGGTACTTGAAGCGATGCCTGGAGGGCGACACCGGCTGCGAAACGCGCCATATCGCCACTTCGGCGAATGCGTCCTCGGCGAGCACGACACGGCGGCGTATCAGTGCAACGGCTTTCATGTTGGAGAAGATAACAACGCATACAAGTGTCGTCAATCACTCCAACGCTCCAGAGGGCTGGGTCGTGGGGCCGAACGCCGCGGTTCAGCCGTGGCCGCGCTGTAGGCCAGCCCGAGTTGAAGCGATTGTTAGGCAGCTCTACGCCTCTGATTGTTCGAGAGTTGCTTCTTTTGTTTCGATGCGCTTCGGCGGCAACTTTACAAACTTACGCCCGCTCTCGGCTTCTTCCTTCTTCAAGGCTCGATAAATTCCTCGTAAATCATAATTAAACTGCGCGGCGTGCGCGTCACGTGCTTTGCGCACCTCTTCCACAATCGGGTCTTCCCACATGGCATCAACGGGCCTAACCCCCGTCTTTCTACAAATGTGATAATACAAGATGTGACCCCAATGCTGCCGAATGCGAATCCTGTTCTCTACTCTACCCAATGCTGTGCGGCATGCTGTCCGGGGTTCTCCTCGCGACCTACTGTCCCGAGGCAGGCCCGCGAGATTGCCGGGAGATGTGGCTCATTATCGGCGCCATGGCGCTCGTCACCCCCATCGGGCT
>JBOIDW010000173.1:0-12564 GCA_050740655.1 Gammaproteobacteria bacterium
GGTCGACCCGGTATCCGCGTAGTGAGTAAGGACACGCGCACCCCATCCGCCGCGAACTGGCGGGCCAGGTCCCAGGCCACGGCCTGCATGCCGCCGATGCTGTGGAAGGGCAAGGTACGGGCGAACATAACGACGTGGGCGGGGTTCATAAGAGGGACTCGTACAAGTCTTCGAGGGCGGCGGTCTGGCATTGCAGATTGAATTTCTCCTCCACCAGGCGGCGCGCTGCCTGGCCCATCGCCTGACGCAGCCCGTCGTTCGCCAGCAGGTGACTCAGACGCTCTGCCAGTGCTCCGACATCGCGTTCCGGGACCAGGTAGCCGCTTTCACCGTCGCGGACCGCCTCGGGTATTCCGCTATGCAGGGTCGCCACCACCGGCACCCCCATGGCGGCTGCCTCTAGGATGGAGATCGGCAGGCCCTCCAGGTCTCCCGAGGATGCCGTCACGCTAGGGAGGCAGAACACCGCGGCCTTGGACAGCCGGTTGAGGACCACGGCGTTGGCTTGGGTGCCAAGGAACTGGATCCGATCCCCGGAGATCTTTGAGCGGGCAAGTGCCTTCAGGCCCCGGCCGAGTGGGCCGTCGCCGATGATCAGCAATTCCACATCGGGGTCGCTCTTGACCACGCGGGCGAAGGCCTCGATCAGGTAACGCGTGCCCTTCTTTTCCACCAGACGGGCCACATGCACGATGCTCTTGCGCGCGGCGGGCGCCGTGGCCGGCCGCAGGGCATCGGTGTCGATGCCGATGTAGTGACGCACCACCCGGCGCTCCGGGAATCCCGCCGCCAAGACCCGCTCGCGGATGGCGTCGGAGACGCAGACGAACAGGTCCCCGTGGCGGGCCAGCCGGCGGCCAAACAGGGCATAGTGGATCCAGGCCGGTTTGCGCGATCGCAGGAGCGCGAGCCGCGTGGTGGTGGCATCGAAGCCGTGGAAGGTGGTGACCAGGGGCACCTTTAGCCGTTTGGCCAGCCCCAAGGCGTACAGGCCCTCCACCCCGAAGTGCGCATGGATGAGGGCAGGCCCGTAGCCCCGGGTCCGGTGGTGCAGGGGTCGCGGGTCGCGCAGCAGGACCTGGCGGGCAACGGTCAGGCGGTTGGCCCCTTGCAGCGTAGCGACCCTACTCCCAAGCGGGGGCTCGCCTAGGGCGAGGCGCCCCGCATAGACTGGCCGGAAGCGCCGCAAGGCCCCGGCCTGGCAGGTGATAAAGGTCTCCGAGGGTTTGAAGAGCTGGTGCCGGTAGATGAGTGCGTCGCGCATAACGGTTCCTAGCCCGATGCTTGGATATACAGGCGGTATCTCGCATAGGTGAGACCCAGTGCCGACGCGAGCACCGGCTGCATATGCAGATCGCCGACGATCCCCCAGTTCTCGCCCATGCCCTGGATGAAGGCCCACAGGAACGCCAGGGTCGTGCCCAGGCCCAGCGCCTGCAGCTCGCGGCTCTTGCTGCGTAGGGTCCTGACGCCGAAGGCGAGCACGGCGTACATGAACAGCAAGCCGATAAGAGCGGCGAGGATCCCGCTCTGCGACCACAGGAAGATCAGGGTATTGTGCGGTGGGAAGCTCTCGGAGATCCCGAGCTTGGCGGCGTAGCGCGTGAAGCTCGTCTCCCAACCGCCGAATCCCTGGCCCAGCAGGGGATGGGCCAGGAATTCGTGCAGGGCGTGGGTCCAGATGAGTCCGCGGACATCCAGGGTCTCACCGGACTCCTGGGCAAAGTCGCTCTGGGCAAGTTGCGAGAGGCCGAGCGCTACCAACACAGCTGCCACGAGGCTACCAAATAGGGTAGTTACTCGGCTTATGGTGAGCGGCCCGTTGGAACCATGCCAAACGAGATAACCCGCAAACAAGAGCAGCAGGGCTAACATGAGCCCCGCCTTCGAGCCGGTAAAGAATATGGCGAGCCATAGCAGGGCGGCGATGGCGCCGAGCCCCCGGCGCCGGTACGCCAAATGCAGACCCCAGCAGACGAAGGCGGTCATGCCGAGGAAGCCGGAGGCGACATTGGCATTGGTAAAGAACCCCCCCGACTTCAACGGGCCTAGAACGTTGTTGCGCGCAACGTCAAACAGGACGTCGAGCGCGTTGGGGGTGATAAACCAGCGCGCGATGGACGAGTGCAAAAAGGCATCCTCTACATCGGGGGCAATGCGAAACAGCACGACCAGGGCAGCCTCGATCAAGGCCGCCAAGCCAAATACCGCGATCGCACTGTTTACCCATCCGGCCCGCCGCTGCGCCAGCCCGTAAGCCGCGGCGAAGACCGTGAGGAAAGGCAGGAGATAGGCGATGTTCCGTATCCCCAGGACCTTGTCCTCGGACCAGGCTAGGCTCAGCGCATGCACGCCGAGCAAGAGAATGAAGATCCGCAGCGGTGGCCAGCGCAACACCTCGGCCCTACGCACCAGCTCGGGCCACAGGGCGAGGCCCGTCAGCAGTGTCAGGGGCGGATAGATACCCATCACCGGCACGGTGTAGACCTGAAACACGGAGCTCCAGAGGGTGACGCCGAAACGCCACCCTCGCGGTGCGAGCAGGGAGAACAGGAAGAATGTGCCTCCCAAAACCCCAATTAAAAGTAGTGCGTCCATACCGTGCGGTGCTATGAGACGGTCTTCACCACTACTGCGCTTGTGATAATTGCCCTTCGCACTCGAAATCCCCCCATTGCCCTGTATACACTACCTGTCCCCAGCCCGAGCGCGCCGTCATCCACGCGCTAGGCTGAAGGGCCGGCGCTGGTGGCCTTCGAAGATGGTTTGCTATGAACTACGAGATCGGCACGTGGGCCGATTACTGAAGAGCGACATCAAGATTCTGCAACCGACCTTTCACAAACCAGGGGGTCCCCGCAATGGTAAGTGGCAGGTGGCAGACGACCGGCCCGGCCGCCGGCGGACAGCGGTGCTCGATGGGCCTGTCCCCCAGGCGACGGACCTCCGTCAGCCGGACCTCGGGCGTCGGGTAGCGCAGCACGATGTGGCGCGCGGCCGTGCCCGTGTACCACAGCGCCCACACCTCGTCGCCCGAAGTGGCCTTGAACTTGAGCACCCATAAGGCGGGATCGCCGGTCTCGTAGCGGCCCAGGTACTCGGCGCGACCGGCTAAATCCGCTACGGCGAGAAGGCTAGCGTAGGCCGGCTTAGGCCGCAGATTGGGGCGCACCAGGCCAAAATTATGTTCGCCATTACGCTCATCCCAGCCATCATCCCGCAGGTCGTACCACCATATGCCCCTGACATAGGGGAGGGTGCGGGCGAGAAGCAACATGCGCGGGAGATAGTCGGCGGCCCGCTCCGCCGTCACCCCGGTCGGGGCGTGATGGGTCGGCCAGCCCATCTCGGTGATATAGAGCGGGACCGTTCGTCCTTGATGATGGGAACGTAGGTCCGTTTGGATTTCGTCGAGCCAACGGGCCCAGGCCTCCGGCGTGCGTTTATCGAGGTGGGGATGCTTATAGACATAGGGATGCAATGAGAGCCCGTCGGCGTAGCGCAGTACCCCCGCGGCGATGAGCTCGTCGAGCCAGCGGGTGTGGACGCCGACAGCACCGAGGACCCGGTCGACCCGGCTCCCCAGCATGGCCTCGAAGGTCACGGCCCCAGCCAGCACCGTGATCCCGGAGTCGATCCCTTTTATGGCTGGATAGACCCGTTGCGCCAGCCGAACATAGTCGGCCGCGGAGCCTGGGGTGGTGTGACCCAGGCCCGCATCCCATTCATTCCAGATTTCATACTGCCTGACCCGGCCTTTAAAATGCCGGATCACGAACTCGCAATAGCGCACAAACCCCTGCAGGGCGCGCTCGGAGAGCGGTTTATCGCCGCCGTCATAGAAGCGATTTCCGTAGTCCAGGATCAGCAGGGGCTCGATCCCGAGCTGCATAGCACGATCCACATAGGTATCCCATCGCGGAGGGATCGCCAACTGTCCCTCCGTTTGCTCCACTTGTTTCCACGGGACATCCTCTCGAAACGAGCTAATTCCAGCGTCCTTCATCAAGCGGAGATCGCTTTCGATCTCGTCTTTACTCTGCCCTAGATGGGCAGCCACACCGACCTTAAAGATAGGCCAGGCCATCGACGGCGTCTGCTCAACCACAGGGTCGGCCGGGAGAATAGAGGGAAGCGCCGTCAGGAGTGCGATCACGATCCGTTTCGCTCTTGGCAACATTGCCTGCGCAATTCGACGAGTCATACCTGCGCCTGAAAGTAGATGGGGATTCAACATCGACGTATGCGGATCAACGTCCTCTGGGCCGATTTGATTAACCGACGGGCTCATCGGCGCGACGCGGGGGCATCGGGCAACCAGTACCGCTATGGTAGAGACTCTCCGCGGGTCTGGGTTGCCGTAGTTCGAATAGATAAGGGAAACCGACTGTTCGCGAAAGGCGATAGACCACGATCGGCATTGCCAAACCCACGACCACCCCGGCGAGGAGGTGCACGCCCGGATCTTGAAGGCCCAAGAGCTTTTGTAGGCCTATGCGCAATCCGTTTCCCGTGAGGATGTGGGCAAGGTAGATGGGCATGCTGTACCGTCCGACTGTACATATCCAAACCAGCCGCCCGCTCTTAGCCAACTGCATGGACACCAATACCGCGGATGCGATGCCGATGATCGCTAGCGAGAAGCAAACCGTAGCCCCCGGCTGCCAGGCCTCGTAGAAGGTGACGCCTTCCAGGACCGCAAAGAGCATGACAGCTACAGCAATAACACTAGACCTTAGCTGATCAGCCCTCTCCGTGAGGGAGGAGCTCAAGAGAAGTGTCCCTAATACAAAGTAGATTAGGTTCTTGAAAAGCCCGCTGAGACCAAGAAGAGGGGATTCAACCGGATAATAGAGCAAGACCATCGATACGAGCAGGAGCACATACGAAGGAGACCTGAGCGTAGCAGCAGTAAGATAGAGTCCATACATCCACAACAGCGAATACAAGAACCAAAACTGCGCACGCGGTTGATACAAAACGCGCCACAACTCAGCAACCGTTGCATTGCCGTTGGTATAGTCGGAAAACACCACCTCGACACCACCCTGCAGCAATGACCATATGAAATAGGGATAGACGATGAGTCGAAGCTTTTCGGTAAGGAAAGCCAAGCCACCGCGAGTCGACAGGCTGTTGCGCACGAATAGCCCCGACAAAAAGAAGAACAAGGGCATGTGGAAGCTATAGACGATGCTGTCCGAATAGAAGAAGAACGCCTCGGATAACCCGAGCGCGGCATGGTAAATCCCCCGCAATACGTGACCATAGACAACCAAACTGATGCCGATCCCTTTGGCATAATCGACCCAGTCCAATCTCGTGTTCACCATCTCATTAAACCGCGCATGTGAGTCGTGTGCTAAATGGTGAGCAAGTCATTAGTTCCTCCGTTTGTTGTAGTCGTAATGATAATGCCCGTATCCGTAACCATAGCTGCTGTGACGGCGGAGCATGTCATTGACGATCATCCCCTGGATCTTCGCCCCGCCTTGCTCGAAGCGTTTGATGGCGGCGGCGATCTCCTTGAAGGGATGGCGCCCGGCACGCAGCACCAGGAAATTCGTGCCCGCGAGCCGCCCGATGATAGCCGCATCGGTGACCGCCATGACCGGCGGAGTATCGATCAGGATGAGGTTGTATTGGTCCGAGAGGGTCTGCAAGAGACGCTGCACCCGCTCGCTGCTCAAGAGCTCCGAGGGATTCGGCGGCGGCGCCCCGCTGGCGAGGAAGCTGACCATGCCCCCCTCGAGCGGGCGCACGGCCTCCTGCAATCCGACCTCGCCCCTAATGAGCTCAGACAAGCCCGGCGAGCGTGGCACGGCCAGATAGTCGTGGAGGAATCCCCGGCGCATATCCCCGTCGATGAGCAGTACGCGCCTTCCGGCATCGGCCAAGACATGGACCAGGTTCACCGAGACGAATGACTTGCCAGTCCCCGGCGCCGGGCCGGTGATCGCCAAGATATTGTTGCTCGCCTCCATCAGGGCAAGCTGCAGGCTGGTACGCAGGCTCCGCAGGCTCTCGACGGCGATATCGTTCGGGTTTTGCAACGCCAGTACGCGGCGTTCTTGGTTGACATTCCGCTTGATGCGGCGGAACAGCCGGTCTTGGGTGTCGCTATGTGGGATCACCGCGTACACCGGTACCCCTAGCCGTTCCTCGATGAGGTCGGGGTCTTCCACCCCTGGGTTCAGGGCCCTGCGGGCCAAGGCCGCGAACATGCCGAGCATCAGGCCCAGGACTGGGCTCAAGGCTACAACCAGCACCTTTTTCGGTCTTAGCGGTTCACCAGGCTCGACGGCACGATCGAGGATGCGCACATTGCCGATGGTCCCGGCCTTGGCGACGGAGAGCTCCTGCATCTTGCCAAGCAGCTGCAGATAGATCTCCTTATTGACCTCTACGTCGCGCATCAGCCTGACGCTCTCGAGCTCGGTCGCTGGCAGCTTATTCATCCGTGCCGTGACCGCCGCACGTTGATTCTCGAGACGTTCTACCTTCTGCTGCAACCCGACCAGCAGCGGGTGGTTGTCGGTAAACTTCTGGCGCAGGTCGGCGCGCTTCAGACCGAGCCCAGCGATCTGCCGCTCGATCTCCGCGCTCTGATCGAGCAGGGCTTTGCCGGTCAGGCTCAGGTCCGCACTGAGGTCGATACTCCCACTCTTTTGCAGGTGATCGCTGATGGCCGCCTCGGCGGCGCTCAGGTCGGTCTTAATGGTGGGCAGGCGGCTGGACAGAAAGCCCAGCATCTTTTCCGCCTCCTCCGACTTGCGTACGATGTTCTGCCTCAGATAGATCTCGGCGATGGTGTTTACCGTGGCGGTGACCAAGGTCGACTGGTCACCGTTCCAGGTAACCTTGATGATGCCCGTTTGTTTGCCCTTCTCCTCCACCTGCAGGTCCTTTTGCAGGTCCGCGACGACCTCCGTCCACGACCGTTTCACCAAGATGAACTCGGTTCCAGCCCGAGCTCTGAGCTCGCTGACGAGGAGCGAGGGCCGCGTATCGCTGGCGGGGACCGTCGGTAAGGAAGAGGAGGTACTGGCGACTTGCGCGACTCTACCGTTCAGCAGTAGCTCGTTGTCGGGACCGAAGAGCTGAAAGTCAGCGTTTTCCCCCGCCACCAGCCGGAGTTTTTCGTCCTGCAGGCTGGCGGGTAACTGCAGGGCATCGACGCGGATCCGTTCCCCGCCCCAGGCAAAGCGGTCTAGCCCCCAGGGGGCTTCCGCGAGACCCTGGTCGGCCTCGCGGCGCCGGGCGATAGCCTTGCCGATTAGGGGGAAATAACTTGGCCGCGCGATGATATCCAGGTGCAGCCGCTCGACCGTGGCGCCGAGGACGGCCCGCGAGCGGATGATCTCGATCTCGGCCTCGGCCTCGTTATCGCCCGTTAGGAGGGCGGTGATGTCATCCAAGGCCCCCATCGCGTTGCTCTTCTTTTCCACCTGCAGCAAGGCGTCCGACTCGTAGACGGGGGTGGCCACCAGTGCGTAGAAGACAGCTACCGCCAGTGCCACGCAGGTAGTCGCGGCGATGAGCCACCTGGCGCCTAAGAGGGTGGCGACGACGTCGTGCAGCTTGATCTCGTCATCGCGAACCTCACGTGGGACATAGCGAAGGTCCATCTCTCGTGTGTCGAGTGAATTCATATCGCTGATCCCGCCCTTCTGGTTTGGAGAATGCCCTGGGCCCACGGTTAAAACATTGACTCGGTCGGCGCGAAGATCGTCTGGATGGTGGGCAGCACCTGCTGGATAAAGCGGTTCCAGCGGGTCAGTTCGGTTGCGGCTACATAGACCACATCCCGCGGCCGCATCGCGAAGTGATTGGCGAGCAACATGGCATCCGCCGAGCTGGCATCCAAGCGATAGATCTCCGGCCCGGTGCCGGTATTGCGGATCACGTAGACCTTCGCGCCGTTGGCGGTGGTCTGGTCGATGCCCTTGGCCTCTCCCAGGGCCTCGGCCAAGCTCATGCGGCCTTTAACCATGAGGAAGCCGGCGGGCTGCCTGACCTCGCCGAAGACGAACACCTTATTGAGGTTGCGATCCGAGACATACAAGAGGTCGCCGTCTTGCAAGACCCAGTTTCTGTCGATTACCCCGGTCTCGTAGAGACCTTGCAGGTCCAGGGTGTAGGTATTGGACTGCCGGGTCAGGATCACCCGGTGCAGATCGGCCTCGGCGGTGGGACCGCCGGCCTGGTTGATGGCCTCGAGGGCGGTCAGCGGGACATCGGTGACGGGCAGGATGCCGGACTGGGTGACACCGCCGGTGGCGGTATTGGGCTTCGCGCCGACCTCGCCGGTCACATACACCTTCTGACTGCGATGCGCCGCCACCCGGACATCGACCTGCGGGCGCTCGACATAGGTTTTGAGCCCTCGGGTCAGGGACTGGCGCAGTTCATCGACCGTCTTCCCGGCCGCCGTGGTCTTGCCGACGTAGGGAAAGAAGATGGTGCTGTCCGGGCCTACCAAATAGCCGGCGCTCTCGGCGGAGCGATACTCGCCCGCCGGTATGGTCAGTTCGGGGTGGTCCCAGACGGTAACGCTCAGGATGTCCCCGACCCCGATGCGATAGCTATAGGGCCCTTGTTGCCGCAGCGGCGCGGCATGATCCTGTCTCTGGGCGAGGGCCTCGGCCTCCTGTTGCCGCAGTGTCTTGGTGAGGCCCGCGGTGATCGGGATGACCTTGGGCTCCGGTACCGTCCCCTCCGCTTCGCCCGTCGCAACGGTGGGCAACCAATCCCCGGCGATGCGGTCGCTGGACATGCCGGGGATACTCGCCATACCGGAGATATACGAACATCCCCCGACGGCAAAAGTCAGTACTGCCAAGATCCAAGTCTTCACGCCACGTCGCGCCATAATCTTCGCTCCCACTCCGCGAGACCCCGTTCGATTATCACGAGGCTGTTTAAAAAAGCGGTCCGGGACTGGCCATAGGGGTCCGGGACATCGAAGTCGCACCACTTGCCGACCCCGTGCACCTTGCCGCGCAGCTCCGGATACTTCGCCTCGAGGTCCTTCTGCTGCGGCGTCTCCATGACCAGAACCAGGTCCGAGGCAAACAACAATTCTTCTGTCACCTGGCGGGCGCGGTGCCCCGAGATATCCAGATGGCGCTCCCGTAGCAAGGCCTGGGCAGTCGGGTCTGCGGGCTGTCCTACGAGGGCGGCGAGGCCCGCGGACTCGACCCGGCCTCCGCACTTACGCACGGCGAGAGCGTCAGCCAGCAGCGCCTCCGCCATCGGGCTCCGGCAGATATTTCCAGTACAAAGGATCAGGATCCGATCAAACAAGGCCAATCTCTTCCGTCTGCGAGGGACCCACTCCCCCCTGCTTGCGAGTGCCGACCTAAGCTTCCAGGGGACCAGAGGCGATGTTCACGCCAAGGGTTGAGGCGCCGCCTTGTGCTCAATAAACCAATCATCACAGCATCGAGCCCTCGCGCTCGTCCGGGTATCCAGTGTGTTTTCGTCGAAGTCTCGGAGGCCATTGGCCTACCCCCTGCATCGTCATCGTGGAAAAATCCACCCGACCGTCCAGGCCGGGTGGATTGCAATCCCTGACAAAGGTCCTTTGAGCCTTACGGAGCCGGCGTTGCGTCGCTCCGGATCGATCTGTCTTCGCAATTGATGCGCCTGTTCCTGCCACTGCCTGCGACACACCGATCGATTCCGGGCCCACCGTTGAGAAGATCGTTGCCCGACCCACCGAAGAGCCGATCTCTACCTCCCTGTCCGAGCAGCACATCGTTACCCGATCCACCGCAGAGGACGTCGTTTCCTCCGCGACCCTGGATCACGTCGTTCCCGCCAAGGCCATGGATGACATCAGGCCCGTTGGTACCGACGAGCGCCTCGCTCCCATCGGTGCCGATGATAGTGGCCGGCAACCCATCGCAGGTCACGCTTGCTGACGGCGGCGGCGGCGGCGGTGGCGATGGCGGTGGCGGCGGTGGCAGCGGTGACGGTGGCGATGGCGGTGTTTGTAGTGATGGCATTTCGACGGACCCGATATCGCACTCGAACAAGCCGTCGCCATCACCGTCCTGAGGCCTCGCCATGCCGCGCTGATCCACGATCAGCGGACACTGGTCCGCCGGAATGACGTCCAAGGCTTGGCTCCCAGTGACCAGCACGTGGGTCAGTATGGAACCACCGTTATTGCTGAGGACCGGTGCGAGTATCGTGTCGAGCCCACCGGCCGGTACGAGGTCGGTGGGGCCGAGGACGAAGCCCACCACCCCCGAAATACCATCGTGCCCGATCAGGTTGAAGTCGTCGGCGTTGACAATGCCGGCCACGCCACTCGCGAGGTTCAGCACCTCCGGACCAAGTCCCGGAATGCCGGTCGCCGTATTGCCGGCGATGAGAGAATGAACCAGACCTAGCGTACTCGTGCTGCCGTTCGATACACTCCCATTCAATACACCTCCACCTATCGACGCTGTATTGGCCGTTATCGTGCAGTGCGCCACGTTCGAGGTGCCGAGATTGAATAAGCCGCCGCCCGCGCTGTTCCCCGAGGCCGTATTCCCGGAGATGGTGCAGTTCCCGCCCCCCAGGGTCGCGTTGAGATGGTTGAACACGCCACCACCCCCTATTCCCGCCGTGTTGCTCGCCACGGTGCTGGCGATGATGTTCAAGACACCGGCGTTGAAGATCCCACCGCCCAATAGCGCTGCGGTATTACCGGAGATGGTACTGTTGGTCAGGTTCAGGATGCCGCCAGGCGCGATCGACACTGCGCCCCCGATACCCTGCCGTCCCAGCGCCCACCCGCCCCTGAGCATTGTGCCGACCAGGGTGAGGTTCCCCGTGGCGTCCACTGCGAGTAGGCGAAAGGCCGGGGCACCTGTGGCACGCATAATCGTGCTACCGTTGCCCTCGATGGTGATCTGGCTTGTGATGCGTGGCAGCCCTGTCTCGCCAAGCAGAGAGCCACTGTTATCGACGGTTGTCAGCGTTTGAACGCTGTTCACGGACAGCGTAATCGTGTCGGCGTCGCTCCCGGCGCTACAGCCGCCCGCGGCGGAGTCCGTATTGGCAGCGGTGATGGCGTTTACCAAAGTGCAAACTCCATTGACGGGGATGGTCGCCGCAAGCGCCGGTGTCTGGCCGACGGCAAGCAGGAGAGCCAGCGCCCCGAGCCATCCTCTCCGCGCCGGCCGGGAATGCACTTGCCCGGCGCATCGCGGATGCGACACAGGGGGGTCGGGAACGAGGTACGGCTGCGAACCGGCGCACGCCGTGTTCTCGTTGGAAAAGCGCCATGATCCTGATCTAGAAAGCATACTGATCTCCTATGGAATTTATAGGTCGATTAAAAAGCCGGCAGGCGATTTATCGCCTATGCACCGCGTTCGCGGTGGCGTAGCAAGCGCTCGGCCAAGGCTTCGAAGTGGGCTTGCGTCGGATGGCACGGTATACGATTTCCTCCGCGCATCGCCATCCGGCCGCGGAAGCCGGAAAATCCAGCGAAACGTGAGAAGATTCAAAGGATCGGCCCAGATCTCCGTCCTCGGCAGCGGGACGAGCGACCAGAACCGTACCCCCAAGGTTCGAGACGCGGTCGCCGGAATCGACGGCCCCGATCCAGTCGCCTGTGCTCTCGGATTTCCCTAGCGTCGAGGGCCCGGAGCGCCAGGGTTTTGGCGCGACCCGAGCTGGCGGCCTCCATCGCGGCCTCTATAAGGTCGAGCAGGCCTTGGAACTCCGCCTCGGTCTCGCCGGGAAGGGCACGCACTTCGTTCGCGCGCAGCAATACGGCGTATCTGGAGCTCGGTAACATCGAGATGCTCACCGCCGCCATGAGGGCGCTGGTGAACAAATACGACCTGCGAGGCGAGATCCTCGGTGGGTCGCCGCAGGCGCCGTTATCAGGCGTACGCGCGACTAGCCTGCATTCCCCGTGCGCCGTGCCAAGGCACGGTCTTTCAGCGGGTGCGAACCCCGCCCGGTAGCTTTCGCTCCAGCCGGTAGCAATGGAGCAGTCGTGGAGGTAACGAAGCGGCTGAAGCCTTCGGTGTAGAGGGTCACGCTAGGGTGACTTGGCGAGTATGCAGGCCGTAACGTGAGTGAACGCTGAGCAGGCCTCGAAAAGGGTGATGCGGAAGCCGACCCGACCGAGAATTCGGGGAAGGCTGTCATTCTTGGGGAAGCGAGCGAAGAGGGCACCCAAGGATTCCGCCGGGGTATTGGCGATAGCATGCATACAAGAGGAAGACCGCTGCAACACGGGAAGCCCCATCGGGTGGTCGGGACGTTTCGACCAAACGGATGCCCGCGAGGGTCAAGCCGTGCGCGATGGGGTGACGGAGAGGCCCGTAGTTACCGTGGAAGCCGGGTAATGCCGGTGAAAGGGAAGGGGCCTCGGTTCAAGACCAACGCAAGACGTGGTGAGGGATAGGAGATTGGGGATGACCTTGGCAACTCCGAGCAGTATTCAGAAGCTACAGACGGCGTTACATGCCAAAGCGAAGGAAGAGCCCGAGTATCGGTTCTACCTCCTCTACGACAAGGTGTACCGCGGAGATGTTCTGCAACACGCCTACG
>JBOIDW010000174.1:0-9243 GCA_050740655.1 Gammaproteobacteria bacterium
GCGGAAGAGTACGGATGGACCTGTGGGTTGTCAATGGCGCGAGCCGTCGGTCCAAGCCGGGTCCTTCGGCCGTCCGAGACTCCCGGATCCGGGGGCGTTTTGGGCTCTCGGGCGAGTGCCGGCCAAAGGAGGCTGTCGGCTCGAGGAGTGGAACCGGGTGGGAGGGGGTGGCGGGCTGGGCGTCATCCCAGCGTGCTGTTAGCTGGGAACAGGCCATTGGGAATCGATCGAATGACCGCGATCGGGGCGGTGCCCGGGCGGGCAAGCCGAGGTGGGCGAGGATCTTCGCAATGACGGGGGGAGGTTCGATGGCGGCGATGATCGTCAAGGGGCCGCCGCAGTGGGGGCAGTGTTCCAGGTCGATAGCGAACACCCGTTTGAGCAACCGGGCCCAGCTCAGGCGGGCGGGCGCCGCGGGAGGGAGCGCCTCGGCGTGGTCGGCTGAGGGGGTATGGGCGTTGATCGGCACGGTCGGACAGCCACAGGGACGTCGCCTGCTGGGCGCCCCGAGGATGGAATGATCTCGGGACGGAGCCTCGCGTTCGGTGCGAGCACGCCATGGAAGCGAATGAGATGGAGCCTTGGCCGTGGGACGAGCGCGGCGAGTCGCTGCATGAATTCCAGCGGTGACATCACGCTATGGGTCGTGCCATCGCGATAGGGGGTCTTCAGTGTGAGCACCACCTGCCCGGCACGGTTGAGTGTCAGGCGTTCGTTGGCAAAGGCGGGACGGGTGATGGTGCAGCACAGTGTTGCATCCTTGTATCTTTCTTTTTTATGGATTCTTATTATTTTGTTGGGTTGTGGATATGTGGGTATCAGGGAAGATATCCACATATCCACAACCTTGGTTTCAGTAAAAATAGTGAGGCATAGTGTTGTAATGGACGTGGTAGACCGATGCGTCCTTGGGACTCAGATCCCGCCGCCGAGCATGCGTCGCCACGTCCCTCTCTCAATCAACCCGAACAGTTGCTTGGGCGTTAAGAGCCCGTATTTTTGCAAGGTTGGGTAACGGAGGAATGCCATGAACCAAACACCCTCAGTGTTCGTCGGTATCGATGTGTCTAAGGCCGTGTTGGATGTGGCGGTGCGTCCCTCGGGGACCACGCTGCGCTTTAGCAATGATGAAGGTGGTATTAAGGCGTTGGTCGCGGAGATGAACGCGCTGGCACCAGCTCTTATTTTCCTCGAAGCCACCGGCGGATTTTAGACTCCCTCGGTGGCCGCCCTGGCGGCAGCCAACTTACCTGCGGCGGTAGTCAATCCACGCCAAGTGCGTGACTTTGCCAAATGCACAGGCAAGCTGGCAAAAACAGACGCCATTGATGCGGCTATATTGGCGCACTTTGGAGAAGCGATAGGTCCTGCGGTGCGGCCAATAAAAGACGCCGATCTCCAGGCGCTCGAGGCACTCGTTACCCGGCGTCGGCAGCTCTTGGAGATGCTCACCATCGAGCAAAATCGCTTGTCCATGGCATCCTCCCAGACACGTAAAGATATTCTCCAGCATAGCGCTTGGCTAAAGAAGCGGCTGAAGGCTATCGACGAGCAGACCACCCGCGGTATCAAAGCGAGTCCCCTTTGGTTGGTCAAAGACCAACTGCTACAAAGTGTCCCCGGCGTGGGGCCAGTCACCTCGAGCATTCTCTTGGTGGCCCTTCCCGAACTGGGAAAGCTCAATCGCCGGAAGATCGCTGCCTTGGTGGGTGTGGCGCCCTTCAACTGCGACAGTGGCACTCTCCAGGGCAAACGTCGTGTTTGGGGAGGTCGCGCACAAGTCCGCTCGACGTTGTACATGGCGACTTTAGTAGCGGTGCGTTTCAATGCAGTCATCCGCGCGTTCTACACACGCTTATGCAAGGCAGGTAAGCCGCCCAAGATCGCCTTAACCGCGTGTATGAGAAAGCTGTTAACGATTTTGAATACGATGCTCAAGACCAATACTCCTTGGGCACAAAGTGCACCCGAAAACGCTTGACTTCCAAGACAGTTGCTCGGCGCGCCAAGCAGGGCCAATCCCTGGCCCTGGCTTTCGCAACCGCCCTCGCAGCTCCGCAGACGGCTGCATGCGGTGTGCGGGGTTTCGAACCGCTCTGGACGGGGTTTAAATTTAAAGTTCTTTGTGGATAAATCTGTGGATAAATTTGTATGATTGGCACCGCCAGGTCACCAGCCTAGCCGTGGCTAATCTGTGCTATTTAGTGTAAAGTGATTTAAAAACAATCTGATACTATACATCCTCTGACGCCACTCCCAGGCCCTAGCCCAGTCGGCCTTGAATGGGATTGGTTTGTAGGCCAGCGGTGAAAAAGTTGCCGCTGCGCGACCTGTGCCGTGGCTTGGAACTTCGCAGAAAGCACCGGGTCATAGTAGCCACGTTCGTCGTGAACGTTCCCGCTCTCCCTCCCTGAGCGGGACAAGTGCCCGGTTTCCCCAGCCGGGCGATATTGGCCCCGGCAGCAGTTTTCCCCTATTTTGTGCCGGGGCATTTTTTTATTTCCCGGCGTGCCATCCATCCACCCATTGTGTATGCTTTGGGCGGTGCCGCAGCATTGCTGACCCCAGGGACCGTCATAAAAAAAACGTACATGCCCATGCAGCGCAGGTTCGTGATTGCCGCCTTATCGTTTTTCGTTTCGTTTCCATCACCGGGTACAGGTAATGCCGACGCGGGCAACGCCAAGGCCGCGGCTTGTACCGCTTGCCACGGGGATGCGGGCCGCAGCTCAGCACCGGAATGGCCGAGCCTGGCGGGCCAGAACCAGAGCTATCTCATGAAACAGCTCGGTGATTTCAAGTCCACGAAACGCCGCAATGAGCTGATGGGCCCGATTGCGGCGGGGCTTACCGAGCAGGACATCGCCGATCTGGCCGCCTATTTCGCCAGCCAGACCCCGGCCCCCGGAAGCGCTGCTGCCGGTCTGGTCCCGTACGGCATGCGCATCTATCGCCGCGGTGAGCGCGAGCGGGGCGTGCCCGCCTGTATGGGTTGCCATGGGCCTTCCGGGGCCGGAAATCCTGCCGCTGCGGTTCCGGCCCTGGCGGGTCAACAGGCGCTATACACGGCCAAGCGGCTGCGCGGTTATCGTTCCTCCGAACGCGGCAACGATCCCTCGGGTGTCATGCGCGGGATCGCCGGGAAGATGAGCGACGAGGGCATCGATGCCGTGTCTTCCTACACCTCGGGTCTGCACTAACCAATCGACAATGGGGGAAAAATTATGCATCGGATTCGTTTAGCGAGCCTACGTTGGAGTAGTCTGCTGCTTGCCGTGCTGGTTGGCGCGAGGGCGGTGGCCGCAGAGCCGCCGCCTACCCCGGCCCCGGCCGCCGCGGTCGAGGAATTCATGCTGGGTCGGGACTATCAGGCAGTCACGCCCCCGCAACCGGTCGCGGACAGCAGCAAGATCGAGGTGCTGGAGGTGTTTTGGTATGGCTGCCCGCACTGTTTCGATTTCGAGCCCTATGTGGCGAAGTGGCTTGCCGACAAACCGGACGACGTGGACTTCAAGCGGGTCCCTGCCGCATTCAACAAGCGCTGGCAACTGCACGCCAGGACCTATTACGCGGCCGAGGCGCTGGGTGTGCTCGATAAGATCCATGCGCCGCTGTTCAAGGCGATCCATGAGGAAAAGCAGACGCTGGCGGACGAGGAATCGTTGGCCGGATTTTTTGCGAAACAGGGGGTCAGCGCCGATGATTTCAAGCAGACCCTGAGCTCCTTCGGCGTGGAAGGCAAGCTCCAGCAAGCGCAGACGATGGTGCGACGTTACGGGATCACGGGTGTTCCTGCGATGGTCGTTAACGGCAAATATGTCGCGGGTGCCACTGCCGGGACCTTTGCGAACATGCTGAAGATCGTCGATTTCCTGGTCGCCAAGGAGCGGGGGGAGAAAAAGGCCGCGGTACCGGCGGCCGAAAGCACGGAATAGCTCGAGCGGCTACCCGCATCCTCGACCGCCCCTAGACACGATGCAGGATCATTTCCAATACCACCTTGGTGCCAAAATACGCGAGCATGAGGGAGAAGAAGCCGCCGAGGGTATAGCGGATCGCAATGCGGCCACGCCAGCCATGGCGGCGCCGGCCCCATAGCAATACGGCAAATACCAGCCAGGCAATGAACGCGAGCACGGTCTTGTGCACCAGGTGTTGGCCGAAGATGTCTTTAAGAAACATCATGCCGCTCACCAGACTCAGGCTGAGGATGAAGAATCCGGCCCCGATGATGCGAAACATGAGCGTCTCCAGCGTCTGCAAGGGCGGTAAGACCTGGATCGCCGCCAACAGCCGGCCGCTACGCAGCAAACGTTCTTCGATGGCCAGCACGAGAGCCTGCAGTGCAGCGACCGTGAGCAGGCTATACGCGGCAAGCGATAACACGACGTGCGCCCGCAGCCCCGCCGCGGCACCCGCCAACACCAGATGCTGCTGTGGAAAGGCCAGCCCCAGAGCTAGGAGCAAGGCCGTGAGCGGCAACAGGACGACGAGGAGATTCTCGCTCGCCTGCGTGTAGGCCCCGACCGCCACGAGCAGGGTAACGACCCAGGCCACCAGCGAGGCGGCGTTGAGGACGCCGAGGTTGACCCCGGCCGCGGTGAACAGGTGTTGGTAGAGGACCAGGCCGTGCAGGGCGATGGCGGTGAAAGCGAGGAGCAGATCGCCGCGTTTGCCGGCCTCCCGGCCCAACGCCCGGCGTTGCAGGCCGTGCGCGATGCGCGCGGCGGCAAGCACATAGAGCGCGATAGCGATTGCGGCCGGGGGGGCGATGTTCATATAGCTCGCAGAGACAGCTCTTGAGCCCGGACATGGAGTGGGGCCGGGGCGTGCGAATCATGCCACAAAGCCCCTGCGGTCGAGTAGCCGCGGCTCCCGGCAGGTGCTGTGCTAAGATGCCCTTCTGCGCGGAAATGCGCAGCATAAACTAGCGTTTTCTATGTTCGACAATCTTACCGAACGCCTCGCCCGGATCGTCAAGAGCCTCCGCGGCCAAGGCCGGCTCTCCGAGGAAAACATCCAGTCCACCCTGCGCGAGCTGCGCATGGCCTTGCTGGAGGCCGACGTGGCGCTGCCGGTGGTGCGCAGTTTCATCGAGCACATCCGCGAGCGCGCGGTGGGTGCAGAGGTCATCGGCAGCCTCACGCCCGGCCAGGCCTTAATCCGCATCGTGCGCGATGAGCTCACCGCTGTGATGGGTGAGCGGAGCGAAGCGCTGGCCTTGCGTGGTGAACCGCCGCAAGTGGTATTGATGGCGGGCCTGCAAGGCTCCGGCAAGACCACGTCGGTGGCCAAGCTGGCGCGGCGGCTGAAGGAGCGCGAGCGTAAGCGCGTGCTGGTGGTAAGCTGCGACGTGTATCGGCCGGCGGCCATCGAGCAGCTTGCGGTGCTGGCCCGGGAGATCGGCGTCGAGTGTTTCCCCTCGGCCATGGGCCAAGACCCGGCGGCGATCGCCGAGGCCGCCTTGATGCACGCGCGCAAGGGCTTTCACGACGTGCTGATCGTCGATACCGCGGGCCGGCTGCATATCGACGAACCGATGATGCAGGAGATCCAACGCCTGCATGCCGGCCTGCATCCCGCGGAGACGCTGTTCGTGGTCGATAGCATGATGGGCCAGGACGCCGTCAATGCCGCCCGGGCCTTCGACGAAGCCCTGCCGCTCACGGGTGTCATCCTGACCAAGACCGATGGCGATGCGCGCGGCGGCGCGGCACTGTCCGTGCGCCACGTCACGGGCAAGCCCATCAAGTTCATCGGTGTCGGCGAAAAGACCGCCGCCCTGGACCCGTTCTTCCCGGATCGGATGGCCGCACGCATCCTCGGCATGGGCGACATGCTGGGGCTCATCGAGGAGGTCGAGCGCAATATCGACCAGGACCAGGCCCAGGAGATGGCCGAGTCCTTGAAAAAGGGCCGCGGGTTCGATCTCGAGTTGTTTCGCGACCAATTGAAACAGATGCGCGGCATGGGCGGTCTGGGCAGCCTGATGAACAAGCTGCCGGGGGTAGCGGCCCTCCCCAAGGGCATGGCCGATCAGGTCAATGATCGGGAGCTCATCAAACTGGAGGCCATCATCAACTCCATGACGCCCGGCGAGCGGCGCACCCCGGATATCGTCAAGGCCTCGCGCAAGCAGCGCATTGCCGCGGGCTCCGGCACCCAGGTGCAGGATGTCAATCGCCTCTTGAAACAATTCGGCCAGATGGAGAAGACCATGCGCCAGCTCAACAAGAAGGGCAATATGGCGAAGTTGATGCGCGCCTTCGGCGGGCGTATTCCGGGTCTGCCGATGTAAGAGGATGCTGGAGCACGCGAGCGGCCTCGGCCCGGCGGCCGATCCGGTGGTCGAGGTCCATGACCTCAGCAAGGACTTTCAGGGCACACCCGCGGTCAAGGCGCTGAGCTTCACCGTCCGGCGCGGCACCATCTTCGGTTTGCTGGGCGCCAATGGCGCGGGCAAGACGACCACGTTGGCCATGTTGCTCGGACTCATCACGCCCAGTGCGGGACGCATCCGCATCCTCGGCGAGGATATGATCGCGCACCGCTACCGGGTGCTGGGGCGCATGAATTTCTCCTCGCCCTACGTCGATCTGCCGCAACGCCTGACGGTCAGGGAGAATCTCTCCGTCTATGGACGGTTATACGGCGTCCATGGCTTGAGCGCGCGCATCGCGGAGCTGGCCCGGGACCTGGAGATCGATCGCTTCTTGCAGCGCGAGTATCGCTCGCTCTCGGCTGGGCAAAAGACCAGGGTGTCGCTCGCCAAGGCCTTGCTCAACACGCCCGAGCTGGTGCTGCTGGACGAGCCCACCGGCTCGCTGGACCCGGATAGCGCCGATCGGGTGCGCCATTACCTGGTGGACTATCAGCGCCGGAGCGGGGCCACCCTGCTGCTCGCCTCGCACAATATGGTGGAGGTCGAGCGCGTCTGTCACGAGGTGATGGTGATGCGTGCCGGGGCGATCGTCGATCGCGGCGAGCCCTCGGGCCTCATCGCCAAGTATGGGCGCGCCACCATGGAGGAGGTGTTCCTGGATATTGCCCGCGACCGCCGGCGGCAGCTCGCCACATGAAGGCGCGACCGGGACACCGGTTCTCGCCACTGCGGATCTGGGCCATGGTGATGCGCTACCTGTATCTCCTGCGCGGCTCCTGGCCACGCATCATCGAACAGGCCTACTGGCCCACCGTATCGATGCTGATCTGGGGCCTGGTGACCCGGTTCTTCGCCACCAACAGCTCCTGGGTCGCCCAGGCAACCGGCGTGCTGATTGCGGCCGTGCTGCTGTGGGACACGTTATTCCGCGCCCAACTCGGGATCTCGGTGGTGTTCATGGAAGAGATGTTCGCGCGCAACCTCGCCCAGATCTTCGCCAGCCCCCTGCGGCCCTATGAGCTGGTGTGTGCGCTCATCCTCATCAGCATCGTGCGCACCACCATCGGCATCGGGACCGCGGCGCTACTCGCCATCCCGCTGTTTCATTACTCGATCTTCGACATGGGGCTACCGCTGCTCGCCTTCTTCAGCAACCTGTTGGTGTTCGGTTGGGCCATCGGCCTCTTGGTGTGCGCCATGCTGTTGCGCTTCGGCCTCGGCTTCGAGCCCTTCGCCTGGGCCTCGATCTTCGCCATCGCGCCGATTAGCGGGATCTACTACCCGATCGCGACGCTGCCCGGTTGGCTGCAACCGCTGGCCTGGTCACTGCCGAGCAGCCACGTCTTCGAGGGCATGCGCGCGGTACTCTTCGAGCACCACTTCGATCCGGCGCTGTTTGGCTATGCCGTAGGGCTCAACTTGCTGTATATCGGGCTAGGGGCCTGGGTGTTCCTATGGGCGGTCGAGGCGGCGCGCACACGCGGGCTCCTGCTACAGAGCAGCGAATAGACGTATACAAGGGGAAAGCGCATGCGACCCGGTGTTCTGCTTCCCCCCATCGATATCCGGCTGTTACGCGACCCTGGACATCTCTGTGCCCTCGGTTTCGGGACCGGCCTCGCCCCCTACGCGCCGGGAACCTGCGGGACGCTCGCGGCCATCCCAATCTATCTGCTCATGGCCAACTGGCGCTGGCAGGTCTATCTCGCGGTAGTAGTGTTGCTCTACGGCTTCGGCGTCTGGTGCACCGGCCGACTGGGGCGCGTGCTCGGCGTGCACGACCATCCCGCCATCGTCTGGGATGAGATCGTAGGGTTTCTGCTCGCCATGCTGGCGGCCCCTCACGTTTGGTGGGCCATCCCGCTAGGGTTTGTGCTGTTCCGCGTGTTCGACATCCTTAAGCCCTATCCCATCGATGCGATCGATCGGCAGGTCCCGGGTGGCCACGGCGTGATGCTGGACGACCTCCTGGCGGGGGTATTCACCTTCATTGTCCTTCAGACGGTATATGCGCTGATGCCCCTGAGTGCGATGTAGATCGGACGATCTGTGCCACGGATCTCCCTTATCCCGCTGGGAAACGTCGGCATTGAAGGGTCATTTATCGGTCGTTATATTATGCAGACGCGATGAACGAGGATTTTTCAGAATTTGCTGACGGCAACGCATTTGCCGCAACACCTGACTGGGAGCATTGACGATGGCTTATCCCGCAACCACCGAACCGATGTCGGTCGAAGAGTTCCTGGAATGGGAAGAGAAACAACCGGAAAAACACGAATTCATCGAGGGGGAAGTATTCGCCATGGTCGGCGTCACACGCCAGCATGCCACCGTCGCGGGAAATCTGTTTCGCTTTCTCGGCAACCATCTTGGCGGCACGCGCTGCCGCGTTTACGTGGCGGATATGAGGCTTAAACTGGACGCGACGGACGCCTTCTTTTACCCGGACGTATTCGTCACCTGCGCCGAATCCGACCACCAAGCGGAACGGTACATGGCAGAGCCGCGCATGATTGTGGAGGTTCTCTCCGAGTCCACCGAGGCTTATGACCGAGGGGAAAAGTTCGAGAAATACCGGCAGTTTCCTTCCCTCGCCGAATATGTATTGATCAACCCCGTCAAGCGTAAGGCGGAGATCTTTCGGCGGGACACTACCGGCCATTGGGTGCTGCATGAATACGGCGGAAACGATCCGGTTCTTTTCGCGAGCCTGGAGTTGACGATTGAAAGCCCTGTTCTTTACGAAAATGTTGAATGACCGAAACCGCTGGTGTCAAGTCAGCGGCGCGCAGGTCATTGGCGGCCTTTGTAAGCCATGCCTTCGTATCTGCGACACGCACGGGATCATGCCGCATGGA
>JBOIDW010000175.1:0-3115 GCA_050740655.1 Gammaproteobacteria bacterium
GGGCAACGCGCTCAGCAAGAGCGCCAACGACATCGAGACCGTGCAAGAGAACGTCTACGCGCTCCGGCCCGAAGGCGCCACGGGCGCCGCGGGCGTGGCCGTGTACCTGCTGATGGCAGGGGCCTGAGCTACTCCTGCGATAGGCTAGCCGCGCCATTCCTGACATCGCGATCGCGGCCAAGCGGTACGACGGGGGCTCGGGCTCCGCCGTCTTCACGGGGTGCATTCCCCTTGCCATCGGACAACTGACCGAGGCGAATCTCGGGACGGTGTCCCTGTGGGAGGGGGCCTCCGAGGTGGCGCTGACCATCTCGGCACTGTATCCCCAGCACGTCGGCGGCTCCCTCAAAGTGGTCCGGGTGAGCGCGACGTTCACGCTCGCGTCGGGTGTGCAGAAAAACCTGACGCTGAAGATCGGGACAGCGCCGCTCGTCACCCCAGGACCGTCGGAGCCAACCATTACCGGGGCGTGGATGCGAAACCCGACGCTGATCGGCTGCACCGACGCCACGCATATGTGCGCGACGCGCGTTGCTCCGCTTCCGTTGGTATCCGTCGATCACCCGGATCTCCCGGCTCAGTGGAAGACGTTTCTGACCACAGAGTTCGATGTCACGACTGGCGTATGGCCCTCGTGGGGGCGCCCACGGTCCCAAGTGCTCGCGGATACCGTGCCCGGCACATTTGGCGGAACCGCGAACTACAATTTCTTGTCGGCACTGTATTACCGGTACATGACGAGCGGGGATCTCGATAAACTCGCCGACGCGCATCATTTGGCCCAATATGCTGGCGGGTGGCCGATTGATATGCGATCGGCGACGTTTTGTGCGCCGGGGCGTTCGTCTGATGGGAACGGACAGGACCCCGGGACAGGAACCGCGAGCAAGGTTGTCTTGTACGCGGAAGCCTATCAAGGGCACGCGGTTGGTGACATCTTCCCCATCAACTACGAAGCCTATACGGGCTTGAGCTTTCAGCCGTTGGCCGATGGCGAAGTGTTCTCAGGCATCTACATTGATTGTTTCATGTGTTATTGCCTCTCGGGCTGGAATCAAGCCTTGGGGACTGTGCTCCCGTATATGACGAAACAGTTCGGCAATGGCTTCCCGACGACTCCTGCGGATGCTTACATATATGGTGGACGGCAGGATTGGCGTCAGTGGCGACAAGCCGACCTTTTCTATGGTCTCTTGACGATGCCCATGGCGTTGAAATACCAGGATGTCTACAATGCCACGCCGCTCTTGCCCTCGCCGCGCACCCATCTTGCGACATACCAATCCTGGTACCAAATTAGTTACTTCGATAGCTTCGATACGTGGAGCAAGCGATTTGAGCCAACGGGGCAACCGAATAGCTTTCTCTACGGCAAGTGGTGCGCCGCGCCGAGTTGGCCGGGGGCGTTCGGGTCCGTGGTCGGAGCGGTGCCAAACTTCCAGCTTCAGATTGTCTTTGCTGACGTGATGATCGCGTATTGCAACTTCGTGCAGGATGCGCGCGTCCCGCAGGCCATGGTGGATCTCGCCACACTGTGTCTGAACCAGACGACGGGTCCGCATGAAATGCTCTCGTTCCAGCCGGGGCAATTCGCCTATAAGATCCCCTACATGATGTCCAACAGCACGGCGGGCGCGAGCGAATACTGGGCGAACACGATGCTACTCCCGTTGTACGTCTACGCTTGGCGCGTAACCGGCAACACCGCATTCCGGGACATTGCCGACGCGCACGCCTCGCATACGAAAAACGCGATTGGGGGCGGTGGCCCTGGGGGGTCGAGCGGGTTCAAGGAGATGGGCGAGGTATGGAACCTGGCCTTCCACGCTGCGGCGTGGCGCGCTGGGGAGACCTGGGGGCTTCCTGCCTCTGAGATTGTGCAGGCCATTGGACAATGCAGTGAGACAGACCTGGCGCTTGTCATGACCCCACTAGGAGGCAACGTGGCTAACTTCATCTTTAACATAGCGAAAGGGCGCGTGGCCGAGTTCTACAACCGTGTCGATACCGATGATCCGGCGAACTCGGCGCTGGTCATCGTGGTGCTGGCGACGGCGGGACTCGAAACGGACGCGGTGCTCATCGACAAGGACGATCTCGCGGCGGTGGTCTCGGGGACAACGAACGAGGTGACGAACACGGGCTATGCGCGGAAGGTGCTCACGCAGGCGGACCTCGCGGCCTTCGCGCCAGACGATACGAATGACCGTGTCGATCTTGATTTTGCGGACCAAACGTGGACAACGGTTGCCGTAGGTGATGGGTGGTCAAAAGTCCTCATTTGTTATGATCCTGATACCACGGGAGGCACGGATAGCAGCATTATCCCGCTCTGCGCCTACGACTTCGTCGTGACCCCGAATGGGTCCAACATCACAGCCCAGCTTGATCCTGCTGGTTTCTACCGGGTGAGTTAGGAGCCGCCAATGGCCTCGCCAGTCACATCGCTCAATAACACCGCCATCTCGAACCAGGCATCTATTGCGGCGAGCGGCACCGCGAACAGCGGGGCGAACGCGGTGGATCTCACCACGTCGTTCGAGGGCGAGTTCCAGGTGTACGTCACCTTCGGCACGGTGGCAGCCACGTCTGGGCTACGGGTCGATGTCTTCCGCGCCGTCGATGCACTGACCTCTTCGACATTCGACACCATCGCAGCCTTCACGTTCACCGTTCCGTCCACCACCTCGACGAGTAAGATCGTCTCGTTCGTGTTGCAGACCGGAGCCTATCGGGTCTTCGTGACGAATCTCGATGCCACGAACGCCGTCACCAACGTGAAAGTGCTCTACGCGAAGGTGACGAGCGTCTCCTAAAGATGGCGCGCGGGTTCGGCAGCACGTTGGGGGTTGGCTCGACAGATCGCGTCCGTGTGTCTGAGCTAGTCACCCTCGGTCCACAGCTTACAACGTCGGTCTGGTCTAATCGCAATGGGAATGGCGGCATTGATTTTGGTTGTATCTTTGTCCATAACACCGGCACGCATGCGTGGTTTTTTATTCGTGGGAATACTGGCGTCTATCTATTCGGTGCGCCATTTAGCACTACCGATGGGCAGTGGTCTTTTCCCGAACCACCGACAGGACGCGATCGGCATCTTGCGGTCACAATGGAT
>JBOIDW010000176.1:0-12728 GCA_050740655.1 Gammaproteobacteria bacterium
GCAGCACCGCCTGGGCGGCGCGCAGCTGTTCCACCTCAGTGGTGCGGGCGACAACTCGCCGTGCTTTCGCCACCAGTTCTTCGTCGATTCGTCGTGGTCTCGCCATCCAACCACTGTGCCACATTTAGTCTCATCTTGAAAGCACACTTGAATAAGCGCATGCAACGAGACGGATTGACGGCCGTGATCCCGGCCTGCAACGAGGCAGGGACATTGCGCGCGGTGGTGTGCGGTGTCTTGGCCCACATCGGGCGCGTCATCGTCGTCGATGACGGATCGACCGACGGCACGGCGGCGGTCCTCGACGGGCTGTGCGTGACCGTGCTGCAAAACCCCGGTCACTTGGGCAAGGCGGCGAGCCTGTGGCGAGGCTTTACGGCCGCGCCCGGGGCGCCGGCGCTCATCACCCTGGACGCCGATGGACAGCATGACCCGCGCGATCTGCCTCGGCTTATAGAGGCCTACCGCGCCGATCGCGAGGCCATCATCGTCGGCGCGCGCCTGCATCACAAGCGGCGCGTCCCGCGCGGCCGCTATTATGCCAATCGGTTGGCGAATTTTTGGATCTCCTGGGCCGCCGGCCAGGCCATCCCGGACACGCAATGCGGATACCGTATCTATCCCCAGTCGGTGTTGACGCGGTTACGGGACCGGCTGGATCGGACGCAGGGCTTCGTATTCGAGAGTGAGGTCCTCATCGAGGCCGCCCGCCGGGGGATCCGCGTCGTCTCGGTGCCCGTCACCGCCGTCTATCCGCGTGGCCGCCGCAGCCATTTCAAGCCGATTGCGGACATTGCCGCCATTACCCGTATGGTGGCATGGAAGCTCCTCGCGCGCGGCCTGTATCCGCAAGGTCTATGGTGTTACCTACGGGAGTTGTTCGACGCGAGGGCACGGCGCGGTGCGGGGGCGCGCCGAGAGGACCCGGGCCGCGTGCTACCCACGGAGATTTAATTCAGCTTATGCGCGGTCCGCCCACCACCGACGCGATGCCTGAGCCGCACAAGGGTGCCCATCATCGCGGCGGCCCGTGCGGGCGGGGTCGCGACGGCACAGCCCGGTAACCCGCCGGCCATAACCCGCGCTATCATGATCGGCATGCACCGGCACACGCGCGGCCAGCAAGAGTCCCTACACCATGCACTATCCTGAGCACTTCGGCGTCATCGTCGTCGTCGGCGGGCATGCCGGCACCAGCGGCCCGGCGGTTGGCCCGGAACCGGGCGATAGCGTGGTTGGAGCGAGCCGTGCTGCACGAGACATTAGCTTAGGGAGTCTTCCAAGCTATGCAGTGCCGGAGGAGGGCCCTGCCCGATGCGTTCACGGAGCTCTTCGGGAATAGGGATTTTAAACGCCATTTTTTGGTAAAGAGACCACGATTTATGACCGCCATCAACCAAGAGCTCTACGAAGCGCTCATTGCCGCAGGAACTCCGGATGATCTGGCTAAACGAGCGGCCGCCAGCGTATTGAGCCGGGACGACTTGAATCAGTTGGCGACCAAGACCGACATCGCTGAGCTCAAAGCAGACCTCATCAAATGGATGGCCGGCCTCATTATTGGCTCGGTCGTGGCGATGACCGGCATCTTCGCCGCGCTTGTAAGGCTGATGATACCCGCTTGACATTGTATGGAGTGAGTTTTGACGGATGTTGGACTACGAAATTCCTTGGAATGCCGACCTGAATGAACCTCAATCTGCACAAAGAACGCCCGCGCCACACCCTCGAACCCATTAGCGCCGCCGTCAGCGAAAAACCTAAGATTTGTGACGGTCTAATACAGTTTTATATGAGCGATCACGGGGATTCTGACATGCGGTGGCTGGAAGTCGAATACTTCGCTGCACATGTGTTAAATAAGCCTCGGGTACGAATTGTGGACATATCTAGAAAAGCAAAGATGTTGCCCACGATCGACAAGGACCAAGTTTCAATTAGTGTGGATAATCCAGGTCCGGAAGAGATGCGTAGAAAGATTCGATCAGCATTAAGCCAGTTGCTGGAAAAGATACGATGCGTAGAAATTGGCAGGTAAGGAGGAATGGAATGCGTATTTTAGGACCGCATATCACCGTCGGAACAAAGACCAGTGCCAAAACGAGTACTATGCACCGGCACACGCGCGGCCGGCACGAGGCCCTACACCATGCACTATCCTGAGCACTTCGACGTCATCGTCGTCGGCGGCGGGCATGCCGGCACCGAGGCCGCCTTGGCCGCCGCGCGCATAGGCGCCAAGACCCTGCTCCTGACCCAGAGCATCGAAACGCTCGGGCAGATGTCCTGCAACCCGGCCATCGGCGGGATCGGCAAGGGGCATCTGGTCAAGGAGATCGACGCCCTGGGCGGACTCATGGCCAGTGCCGCCGATCGCTGCGGCATCCATTTCCGTATCTTGAATGCCAGCAAGGGCCCGGCGGTGCGTGCGACCCGCGCCCAGATCGACCGCGGTTTATACAAGCAGGCGGTGCGAGCGGCGCTGGAGGCGCAAGCCGGGCTCACCCTGTTTCAGCAGCCGGTCGACGACCTGTTGTTGCAGGGGGAGCGGGTCACCGGGGTCAAGACCCAGATCGGGCTTATATTCGAGGCGGTCAGCGTGGTGCTCACCGTAGGCACCTTCCTGGCCGGCCGCATCCACGTCGGCGAGCGTAATTATCAAGGCGGACGGGCCGGCGATCCGCCGGCGCTGGCGCTGGCCGAGCGGCTGCGCGCACTGCCGCTACGCATCGGGCGGCTCAAGACCGGGACCCCGCCGCGGCTCGACGGGCGCAGCATCGATGTGCGACGCATGGAAGCGCAACCGGGCGATCAGCCGTTACCGGTGTTTTCATTCCTGGGCCAGCCCAGGGAACACCCCGAGCAGCGGCTGTGCCACATCACCCGCACCAATGCAGGGACCCATGACATCATCCGCGCGGCCCTGCATCGCTCGCCGATGTACAACGGCAGTATCGAGGGCACCGGGCCGCGTTACTGCCCTTCGGTCGAGGACAAGGTGGTGCGCTTCGCCGAGAAGACCTCGCACCAGGTGTTCGTCGAGCCCGAGGGGCTGGATACCCATGAGGTCTATCCGAACGGCATCTCCACCAGCCTGCCCTTCGACGTGCAACTCGCGCTGGTGCGCTCCATCGCCGGTTTTGAGCGGGCACATATCACCCGTCCCGGCTATGCCATCGAGTACGATTTCTTCGACCCGCGCGATCTGAAACCGGGCCTGGAGAGCAAATGCCTGGAAGGCCTGTTCCTGGCCGGACAGATCAACGGCACCACGGGCTATGAGGAGGCCGCGGCCCAGGGGATCGTGGCCGGTATCAACGCCGCACGGCGCGTGCAGGGCAACACGCCGTGGTGCCCGCGCCGCGATCAGGCCTACATCGGCGTGTTGATCGACGATCTCATCACCCGCGGCACCAGCGAGCCGTATCGCATGTTCACCAGCCGTGCCGAGTACCGTTTGATGCTGCGCGAGGACAACGCCGATCTGCGCCTGACGCCGATTGGCCGCGAGCTGGGCGTGGTGGACGGCGTGCGTTGGCGGCGTTTCGTAGCGAAACGAGACGGGCTGCATCACGAGCAGTCGCGGCTCGCCAACACTTGGCTGCGTCCCGAGCCGGTATACGAGACCGAGATTAGCACTGTCCTGGGCACGGCGCTGCAACGCGAGCAGTCGCTGGCCGAGCTGCTGCGGCGGCCTAACGTATCCTACCGAGCGTTGGTCGCGTTGCCCGGCGCCGGGCCCGGCATCGATGATGCGCAGGTCATCGAGCAGATCGAGATCCAGGCGCGTTACAGCGGCTACATCGAACGCCAGGAGGCCGAGGTGGCCCGTATGCGCGACCACGAGGACACTGCGCTCGCGCCCGATCTCGATTACGCGGCGGTGCGCGGTCTGTCGGCGGAGGTGGTGCAGAAGCTCTGCGCGCACCGGCCCGCGACGCTGGGCCAAGCGGGGCGGATCTCCGGCGTGACCCCCGCCGCGCTATCGTTGCTGCGGGTCCACCTCAAGCATCGCCAGCTTGCCCGATCGGCCTGAGCGCGATCCCGACCTAGCCCTGCATGCCGCCTTGGAAGAGGGCCTGGCCGCGCTAGGCATGCCGCTCGCGGCCGCGCGGCGCCAAGCGCTGATCGATTACGTCCACCTGCTCGCCAAGTGGAATGCGGTCTATAACCTAACGGCGGTCCGCGATCGGCGGGCCATGGTGACACGCCACCTCCTCGACAGCCTGGCCATCGCCCCCTATCTCCACGGCCGGCGCCTGCTCGACGCCGGGACCGGGGCCGGGCTGCCCGGCATGGCGCTGGCGCTCGCCGATCCGGCGCGGGACTGGGTATTGCTCGATAGCTCGGCGAAGAAGACCCGGTTCCTGACCCAGGTATTAATCAAGCTGGCGCCACCGAATGTCGAACTGGTCAGGGCGCGCCTCGAGGACTACCATCCGCCGCAAGGCTTCGATAGCGTCGTAGTCCGTGCCCTCGGACCATGGCAGGGCCTCATCCAACGACTGCGCCCGCTGGCTCGCGACGGGGGGCGCCTGCTGATCATGCACGGCGCGTTCTCCGCGGCCGATCGGCGCGCGCTGCGCGCGAGCGCCCCGCTGCTGGCGGAGCTGTATCGGCTGGCGGTCCCGGGCCTGGACGGCGAGCGGCATCTCATCGAGATCGCGGTGTAACCCGAATCGTTCGCGGCCCGGCCTCGACGGGGATTAGAATAGGGCGGCGCGGCGGGGAGAGGTTATGGGGAGAATCATCGCGGTAACCAATCAAAAAGGCGGGGTCGGAAAGACCACCACTAGCGTCAATCTTGCGGCCTCTCTGGCCGCCAGCGCCAAGCGCGTGCTCCTCATCGATCTCGATCCGCAGGGCAATGCCACCACCGGTTGTGGTGTCGATAAACGTCGTCTGGTGGCCTCCACCTACGGTGTGCTCACCGGCCAATGGCCGCTCCTGGCGGCACGGCTCAAACTGGAACGCCTGGGCCTGGACCTGCTCGGCGCCAACGGCGATCTGACCCGCGCCGAGGTCGGCCTGTTGACGGAGCGCGGGCGCGAGACGCGGCTGCAAACGCTGTTGGAACCCATCGCCCCCATGTACGATTTCATCTTCATCGATTGCCCGCCAACCCTCAACATGTTAACCGTCAACGCCCTGGTTGCGGCGCATGCGGTGATCATCCCCATCCAATGCGAGTATTACGCGCTGGAAGGCTTGAGCGCCCTGCGCGAGACGGTGGCAGGCATACGCAAGCGCTTCAATCCGCAGCTCGAGATCGCGGGGCTGCTGCGCACGATGGTGGATACGCGCAGCAATCTGGCGAACGACGTCTCGACGCAACTGACGCAGCGTTTCGGCACCCAGGTCTACGACACCGTGATCCCGCGCAACGTGCGGCTTGCCGAGGCGCCGAGCCACGGGCTTCCGGCCCTGTTTTACGATCGCGCCTCCAGCGGCGCCCTCGCCTATCAGGCCCTGGCCGCGGAGATCCTGCGGCGGGAGGCCGGCGCCCCCGGTCTGGCCGCGCCGCAGCGCGAGACGAACCCAACCATCCCGGCAACGCCATAGCAGGTAACCCCGTATGACGATTAAGAAGCGCGGCTTAGGGCGCGGACTGGATGCCCTATTGGGCTTGCCACTCGACGAGGAACCCGCACCGCTGCCGGCGCAGGCCGTCACCCACATCCCCATTGACCTCATTCAGAAGGGGCGCCACCAACCTCGGCTCACGTTTCGCGCCGAGGCATTGGAGGAGCTGGCCAATTCGATACGTATGCAGGGCGTGGTGCAACCGGTCCTGGTGCGGCCGCTGGACGGCGGCGAGCGCTATGAGCTGATCGCCGGCGAGCGCCGCTGGCGTGCCTCGCAGATCGCCGGCCTGCACGAGATCCCGGCCGTGGTGCGCGAGGTGAACGATAGCGCGGCGCTCAGCATCGCGCTGGTCGAGAACATCCAGCGCGAGGAATTGAATCCTATCGAGGAGGCGGGCGCCTTCCGGCGCCTGCTAAATGAGCTCGGCATGACCCACCAGGAGATTGCGGATGCGGTGGGCCGCTCGCGCGCCGCCATCAGTAATGCCTTGCGGCTCCTGGAGCTGAGCGAGCCCGTCAGGCACAGGCTGGAGAACGGCGACATCGACATGGGCCACGCGCGTGCCTTGCTCGCCCTGCCGGCCAGCGCCCAGGCCGAGGCCGTGCGGCGCATCGTCTCCCAAGGGCTATCGGTCCGCGAGACCGAACGCCTGGTAAAGCGGCTACAGGAGGCCACTGCGGCCCCAGCGCGTCCACCCGCCCCGCGCAGCGATCCGAACATCGTCCGTCTGGAGGGCGAACTCTCCGAGCGGCTCGGCGCACGGGTCAGCTTACGCCACAACCCGGCGGGCGATGGACAAATGACCATCCAATACCACACGCTCGACGAGTTGGATGGGATCTTGGCGCATATTAAGTAGTTAGAACTACAGGTATGACCCTGGCCCAGCTTCTGATCGACTTAGCCCGCCGCAAATTGTCGGCTGAGAACGATTGGTACTGCTGGCGGGATATTAAGCGCAAGCTATTACCTCCCGGCGTAGTTTTGCCTCTCGGCAATCAGTATGCGAGGAACGTTGCCCTTAAACTTGAGCTCCACAGGTTGTGGTTATCCTCAAACGACGAAAAGCGGGTCGCGCTCGCACAGTTCTATGTGTCCACATGGGGAGGAGTTCGACGCAATAGACCAGAGACCTTGCGGTACTACGTGAATCACATTCCGGAGGAAGTGATCGAGCTCGGACAAAAGGGCATCGCATCATGGTCGAAAGTGCTTTGCATCCGCGATCCCAGCAACTACGCGATATTCGACGCGCGGGTCTCGGTGGCATTGAACAGCCTTCAGCTAACGGGCCAAGTAACTGCCCCGGTCTTGTTCCCGTTACTTCCTGGACAGAACGAAACCATCAAATCTGGAGGCGAGAGGATCCGAGCGTTCGCGCGCGAGAACCGCTGGGAAAAAGCGAAGAAGGAAACCTTCTACGGCGAGTACATCGACCTACTATGCAACACCGCAAGGGAATGCGCCACGCACATCTACACGATAGAGATGCTGCTCTTCGCACAGGCGGAGCTGTTACTGTCAAATGCCTTCCCGAATGAGCAGTTCTAACCTCCGCCTGCGCGCCGGTGAAGCGGCCGGTAGGCCTACCGAAACGTCACTTCTCAACCACACGAGGAGGCGCGCCTAGAGAGCTGCTCCGAGGCGGACTCACTCGCAAAGGGATCTCGATGTCGGAACTCAGAACTTTCTACATCAAGTGGCTCACGACGATTGCGCTGCTGGTCGCCTTGGACACCCAATTCATGGCGACTTACACCGTTCCTATGCTCGAGCAACGATACGCGGAAGAGCATTGGAGCGTGACGTGTGCGTGTCACCCGCCATCACTGTCATCCGGCGAGCCGATTATCATCACGACCGCTCGCCCGCTATCCACTCCAGCACCGGCTTGGCGAAATAGGTGAGGATCGCATCGGCCCCGGCGCGCTTGCAGCTTAACAGGGATTCCAGTACTACGGCGCGCTCGTCCAGCCAGCCGTTCTGTGCGGCTGCGCGGATCATGGCGTATTCGCCGCTCACTTGGTAGACAAAGGTCGGCATCCCGAAACGCCGCTTGATGCGGTACACGACATCCAGATAGAAGGTGCCGGGTTTGACCATCACGATATCGGCACCCTCCGCGACATCCAGCGCCGCCTCGCGCAAGGCCTCGGCGCCGTTGGCCGGGTCCATTTGGTAGCTGTGTTTTTCCCCCTTGCCGAGGGTCGCCGCCGAGCCGACGGCATCCCGAAACGGTCCATAGAGACTGGAGGCATACTTCGCCGTATAGGCGAGGATGCGGGTATCGACGAAGCCGACCTCCTCGAGGGCGGCGCGGATCCGCCCGACCCGCCCGTCCATCATGTCAGAAGGGGCGACCACATCGGCACCCGCCTCGGCATGCGACAGGGCTTGCTTGACCAGGACCTCGACGGTGCGGTCATTGAGCACGTAGCCGTTCTCGTCAATCAAACCGTCCTGGCCGTGCGTGGTGTAGGGATCGAGGGCCACGTCGCTGATGACGCCCAACCCCGGCAGTTCGGCCTTCAGGGCACGCACCGCGCGTTGTACCAATCCGGCGAAGGCATGCGCCTCGCGTCCGTCCGCGGTCTTCTTGTCGGCCGCTACGATCGGGAATAGCGCTACCGCCGGCAGACCGCTCCGATGCAAGGCCTCACACTCGCGCAGCAGCTCGTCGATGCTCAGTCGCTCGATACCGGGCATGGAAACCACCGGGACGCGCTGCCCGCGCCCCTCGATGACGAACATCGGATAAATGAGGTCATCCGTGCTCACGCGATGCTCGCGCATCAGGCGCCGTGAGTAGGCGTCGCGGCGCATGCGCCGCAGCCGCACGCGGGGATAGGCGCCGCTCGGCATGGTCACGCGGACGCCGCCAGGCGCTGCACGGCGATGTAATCGACCTTGCCGGTCGCGAGCATCGGGATCGCCTCCAAATAACCGACCTTGGCCGGTACCGCGAGTCTGGGATGGCCATGTTCGCGCGCTGCTTCTTGCATTTGCTCGCGGGTGAGCCGGGGATCGGTCGAGAACAATACGATGACCTCGCCGCGTTTCGCGTCGCTCTGCACGGAGGCGACGTGCTGCGCGCCGGGTGAGGCGCTCGCGGCGAGGCGCTCCACGACCTCCAGCGACACCATCTCGCCGGCCAGCTTGGCAAAGCGCTTCAAGCGCCCGGCGATGCTCACGAAACCATCCTCATCGATGCTCACCACGTCGCCGGTATCGTACCATCCGGCACCGAGCTCGGAGCCGGGCGGCTCCAGCACGCCGGGCGCCGCGTCGCGCAGATAGCCGCTCATGAGATTGGGGCCGCGCACGTGCAATTGCCCGCCGTCGTCGATGCCCGTTAGCGGCTGCAAGCGGTGCTCGATGCCCGGCAGGAATTGACCGACCGTCCCCGAGCGATACGCCATCGGTGTATTGATTGCGAGCACCGGCGCCGTCTCCGTGGCGCCATAGCCCTCCAGGATGCGGATCCCGAACTTCTCGAACCACACGGCCCGCACCGGCTCGGTGAGCCGCTCGGCCCCGGCGACGACGTAGCGCAGCTTGTAGAAATCATAGGGATGGGCGAAGCGCGCGTAGTTCTTCAAGAAGGTCGGCGTGCCGAACAGCACGGTGCAGGCGCGATCGTAGATCAGCTCCGGGATCACCCGGTAGTGCAGCGGACTCGGATAGATGAAGGTGCGGGTGCCGGTCAACAAGGGCAGCAAGGCGCCCATGGTCAGACCGAAGGAATGGAATACCGGCAGCGCATTGAACATCTTATCCTCGATCCCGAAATCGATGACCGCGCGTACCTGCGAGATATTGGAGAGCAGCGCGCCGTGCGACAATACCACCCCCTTGGGGCACGCCTCGGAGCCGGAGGTAAACAAGATCACCGCCGGCGCCTCCGGGTCGCCGCTCAACTCCACCCGGCGCGGCCACCAGGCGGCGTGCAGCGCGACCCAGATCGCATCCGGCACGCCGATCCCCGCGCGCAGCGACTCGAGCGTCACGACCGCAATCCCCTGCTCTTGCAATGACGCCAATACCGCCTCCAGGCGGGCCTGCTTGACGAAGACCTCGGAGGTCACGATGGTGCGGATCATGGCCACCGCACAGGCGCCGCGCAGCCCCTCGGTGCCGGCCGTGTAGTTCAGCATCGCCGGGACGCGCCGCAGGGCACCGAGACCGATGATCATCGCCACCGTCGAGACCAGATTCGGCAGCAGCACACCGATGTGCTCGCCCTCTCGGCTCACGCGGCTCACGGCCCGGCCGAGCATCAGCGTGATGCGCAGCACCTCGCCGTAGCTATATTCGACACCTTGAATATCCTCGGCGATGAGACGGCGCCGGCCCTGGACCTCAATGGTGTCGAGGAGCTGTGTATAGAGGGTCTGCTTGGGTTGCGAGCTGAAGATCATCCTCTGCATGATCCTGCGCATGCCTTCGCCGGCCTTGCGGCGCCGGAGCTTGCCGCTGAGGTCCCCGGGCACGTCCAGGCGCGTGGCCGGCTCTATCGAGACGGTGATGCGCGGAAACAGCCGCCGCGGGTGGCGCCCGGCGAGGCGGCTGAAATAAGAGCGTGCAGGCCCATCCAGACGCACCGGGACGATGGTCGCGCCCGAGCGCGCCGCGGCGAAGGCCGGGCCTTCGTAGACCTTCATCAGGCTGCCGGTCACCGTGATACGGCCCTCGGGGAAGACCAGCACCGGCCGGCCCGATTCCACGAGTTTGACCACCTTCTTCATGCCGAGCGGATGGGTCGGGTCCATCGCGACGTAATCGACGAAGGCGAGGAGCAGCCGGAACCAGCGGTTCTTGGCGACGTGGGTATGCACGACGTAGACCGGATCGACGGGCAGGAACAGCGCCAGCACCAAGCCGTCGAGAAACGACTCGTGATTGGCAATGATCAGCAGGCGCGACGCATTGAACTGCCCCGACTCGCCCACCACCTGCACGCGGAACCAGCGCTGCAGCACGGTGCGAATCAGCGGCCTCAAATAGCGGGCGAGCATAGTGTTCCTCTCCGGTTCGGCGACTAGCCGGTCATGATGGCACCAAGACGCGCCGATGTCATGGCGGTGTTGGGAGCACGTAGTCTGTCCGGTTTCATGAGGGGTGAGGAGGTAACCCATCATGAGGCGGACGGAATGGCTACAGGAGACTCGGGAGATGAGATTTACGGAGGAGCGGGCATTCGACCTCCTGTGCAGATGCACAAAAAGGTCGCAGGCTACCGCTTCCCGCCCGGCGCGGAGATATGCTACGACAAAAAAGTCAAGTGATGAGTTCACGAATAAATGTGATATCAATCACCGAGCGGCGCGTAGAGGGGGGTCTACGGGCTACAATAATACCCGGACTGTAGGAGCTGGCGGTTGACCGCAGCCCTTGCAGTCCCAATCCCAGGGTCGGGAGGAAGAATGACCGCGAGGCTGTTGCCCTGTTCCGTCCAGGTGCTGTCCGCGAAGCGCGCCTCACTGCGTGCGCGCCTCGATTTCCCGCTTTGCGCTAATCCTGATGCCCTGCCGTTAACGAGTGGCCGGGGCATTCCGGATCCCCAGACTAACAACGATTACGTAGGGGTCTCGCCATGAAAAGGATGGTCTACGGCGCGCTGGTGCTCGCCTTGCTATTGAGCGGTTCCTCGTTACTCACTGCGGTTACCACAGTGCACGATCTGCGCATCGGCGGTTACACGCTGGTCGGCAAGACCCGCATCGGGCCGCTCCACTGGCACCTCAGGTACACGGCCACGCTCACCAACGGCGGGAACACCGCGATCTCGGGGGCTACCGCCAAGCTTCGACCCTTTCTAAATATCCTGATCGTCGATGGGCAATTGAGCTTCGGGCCCGTTGCAGCCGTGCAAAGTGTTACGAGTAGCGACACCTTCACGCTGCGCTGGCCGATCGCGCAGCCCATCGATCCCCGGTTGCTCGAACGGCTGTTGCGGTGGGACATCACCCTCGCCAATGCGGCGCCGCTCGCCAACGCGGGTCCCGATCAGACGGTGCCGCTCAATGCGGCAGTGCAACTCGATGGCCAAGCTTCGAGTGATCCGGACGGCGATCCCTTGACCTATCGCTGGGCGTTCAGGGCGAAACCTGCGAGCAGCACCGCGGTGCTGAGCGGAGCCGACACTGCGACCCCGACGTTCGTCGCCGACCGGGCGGGAAACTACGACGTTCAGCTCATCGTCAACGACGGCCAATCCGACAGCACCCCCGACGTGGTGCGGATCAGCACCGCCAATTCCGCGCCTTCGGCCGCTGCCGGTCCCGATCAGACGGCCTTCGTCGGCAACACCGTCACCCTCGATGCCACGGCGTCGAGTGATGTCGATGGCGATCCCATTACCTACCGATGGAGCTTCACGACCCAACCGGCCGGAAGCCAAGCGCTGCTCTCCGATCCGACGGCGTCGCGGCCGAGCTTCACGGTGGACAAGCCGGGCGACTACTTCATCCAGCTCATCGTCAACGACGGCAAAGCGGACAGCGCCCCCGACAGCGTGCAGGTCAGCACCCAGAACTCGGCGCCTGTCGCGGACGCCGGCCCCGACCAATCCGTCTTTGTGAATACTCTGGTTCAGCTCGACGGCGGCGGCTCACGCGATGTGGATGGCGATACGCTCACCTACCGCTGGTCGCTTCTGAATAAGCCCGCGGGAAGCACTGCTGTCCTTGCGAACGACCAGGCCGTCAATCCCAGTTTCACGGTGGATAAGCCGGGCAGCTACACGGTACAGCTCATCGTGAACGACGGGACGGTGGACGGTGCCCCCGACCAGACCGTGGTCTCGACCCAGAACTCCCGGCCGGTCGCCGACGCCGGAGACGATCAAACCGCCATCGTAGGCAACACCGTGACGCTCGATGGTAACGGATCCCAGGACGCCGACGGCGATAATTTGAGTTTTGCGTGGTCGCTGATCACGCAACCCTCCAGCAGCACGGCCGCACTCACGGGTGCCACTACGGCCACGCCCACGTTTATTCCGGACCAGGCCGGTGACTACATCGCCCAGCTCATCGTCGACGACGGCCAGCTTGCGAGTCCGCCCGATACGGCGCTCGTGACGGTCAGCGTGCCGCCGCCCAATCAAAACCCGCAGATCACTTCCAGTCCGGTCACGACCG
>JBOIDW010000177.1:0-2797 GCA_050740655.1 Gammaproteobacteria bacterium
CACCCCTTTGACGGTCACCAGCCAGCGATCGTCCTCTTCGCCTTCACGCAGCCGGCACGCGTAGCCGCCACGCAAGATGTCACGATGCGGCGTGTCCAGGTAGTGATCGATCACGTCCCGCTCGCCAATGGGGCGGAGCGCATAGTCGCCCAATGCCGTGAGCTCGAGCAAGGCCGCGAAGAGGGCTGGGTCGGGGACTGTATATTTGGCTTCGATTTCCATCGGGGTTCTCTATTTTTCCTTGATGGCTTTCAGGCGGCCGGTGCGCACCGCTTTGACCAATGCGGCATGATCCTGCTCGTTCTGATCCGCGTATGCTTCGGCAAAATCAGCGATCGCCTCATCAAGCGCGTCACTCTTGCCCATGTAGCCCGTGAGCACGCCGGCTTGTCCCGAACGGGCATGGGCGGCCGCCAAAGCCCATCCACAGACTTTCGCGTATTCGACCAGATTCGACGCACCAAATAGCTCCACCTCCGGGCTAATCTTCGCGTCACGCAATTGCCGGATATAAAAGTGGCGGCCTTGCGGGTCCGTCACCCATCCGAGGAAGATATCGCTCGCCGCCTGCATGATGCGTTGTCCGACGACAACACGCTGGCCCCGGTCCTCATAGTTACTCTTCCCTGCATACGGTTCCAGAACGGAAGTGCGCGCCTCCTTAACTTGCAAAAACAGCGGATCATCATCGGTTGCCACCACGAGGATAACGCCGCACAGGGTGCCCACGCTGCCAACTCCGACAACTTTCACAGCGACATCAACAGGGCGGTATCGATCCATCAGTAGCCTTCGATCGTCCGGCAACGAGTTCCGGTAACCCTCCCGTACGGGTTGTCGTATCGCTTGGTCCCATCCGGGATTTTTCTGTTCGTCCAGGTGGAAAATGAGCGGAGGGTTATCGTTGAGCCTGGGCTGTCCGCCAGCCTGATCCACCAGTTTGGGATACACCAACTCCGCGGAGCTCTTGGTGATCGCCTTTCCCATCGCTTGTTTCCGCTCGTATTCCATCTCGTCGCGGCTGCGCCACCGGTTCGTCTCCACCAGGTCGGCGTAGGGATAGGCCGCCTGGGGATACTTGTAGAGGTACTTCATGTACGAGTGGGTCGGCGTGCTGTCGAGGTAGAAGTAGTACTCCTTGACGTCCTCGCCGTGGTTTCCTTCACTGTTCGTGAGCCCGAAGAGGCGCTCCTTGAGGATGGGGTCCTTGCCGTTCCAGAAGGCCAGGGCAAAGCAGAGCCGCTGATGGTCGTCCGAGATCCCCGCCAGGCCGTCCTCGCCCCAGCGGTAGGCCCGCGACCGGGCCTGATCGTGGCTGAAGTAGTCCCAGGCGTCCCCGTTCTCGCTGTAGTCCTCGCGGACGGTCCCCCACTGGCGCTCGCTGAGGTATGGGCCCCACCGCCTCCACCCGATCCCTTCTTCGCCCGCCGCCCGCAGTCGTTCTCGCTCCGCGCTCATGGCCCTTTCCCTCTCTCCGGTATGGCGGCGTTCTCGCGCCCTGCGCTGTGGACCCTCGCGTCGCTTGTCAGGATCTCCGCATTGGACGTCGGGATCAGCCATGATGACCGCCCGGGTCCACACGTTGACCGAACCGGGTCCACCCGCTGACCACCAGGGATAGTATGCTAGTCCTCATGCCCGCGCCGGGTTACGCGGCTTTCGGCCTCAGAAGGGAGAGGCGTCGAGGGGGAGAGGGCAGGGCGTGTACAGCTGCCGGCCGTTCCGGCTAATCACGTTCTGCTCGTCCGTCGCAGCCACCTGGTCAATCGATCGGCTGAGCTTCGCACTCTCACGGTGTCATTGCGACGTTGGCGATGCAGCCGTCGAACTTTTCTCGCAGCGCTGCGCCCTCCACCGTGCCGTGCGCGCCGATGGCGACGATCTGCGTGCGCCGGGGACGGGCGCCCCACGGACCTTCCACTGTGATCTCCACCCGTTTCCCGACGACCTGCAACACCACGCGCCGCTCGGGCGCGTCGGCGCAGTGGATCACACCCTTGCAGCGGTAGATGCTGACCGGCAGGTGGGAGACGACCTGCCTCAGCGCTTCGAGCGACAATGGCTGATCCGTCTCGTAGCTCCATGTGCGGAAATCGCGCGTCTCCTCTTTGCCGACCCTCACCTGCGCCGCATCAAAGCGGCCAACCGAGAGGAGGATGTCCAATGCGACTTCGCAGCGCGTAGCTTCAATGAGCCGGTAGCGATGGAAATGTTCGTCGAGCCAGGTTTTGATCTTAGCGATGTGGTCGGAACCCACCAGGTCCACCTTGTTCAGAATGAGCAGGTCGGCGCAACCGATCTGCCAGAGCTTGAGCTTCATCTGCTCCGGCGCGGCGAAGACCTGCTCGGCGTCCACCACGCAAGCGATGCTGTCGAGTCGGATGCGGTCGCGGAGGCCGGCGTCGGTGAACGTCACCGCGATCCCCGCCGGGTCGGCGACGCCGCTCGCTTCGAGCAGGACATATTCGGGTCGCTCCGGGCGGGCGAGCACTTGCGTGACCGCTTCGACCAGGTCGTCGCGGATCGAGCAGCACACGCAGCCGTTGGCCAGGCTGATGACGTCGCCGCCGCCCTCGACCCCGACGACAAGGTCGGCATCGATGTTGATCGATCCGAAGTCGTTCACCAGCACCGCCACCCGCAGGCCATGGTCGCCATTGAGAATGCGGTTGAGCAAAGTGGTCTTGCCCGCCCCCAGGAAGCCGCTGAGGACGGTGAGCGGAACAGGTGCCGGCGGCTTCATGGCTTTGCGGGCGGCGTTGCTGCGCCCATGAGCGCCGCCGGGTCGATCTTGAGG
>JBOIDW010000178.1:0-2310 GCA_050740655.1 Gammaproteobacteria bacterium
TCTACCAGCAATCCAATAACACCGGCGCCGCCGCGACCTTCGCGAAGCTCCTCGCCGGACGCAAGATCCACAACGATGCGCTGACCCCCTACAGCCCGCGCACCGCCAACCTGAACACTCAGGACACGGTGGACCTGGTGGACGCTCTCAAGGGCCTCTTCCACGACGACAAGGCTGTCAGCAAGCAGTACCGCGAGGGCCAAATGGGCCGCACCGCCGGGTATGACTTCATGGAGAACACGATCTGGCCGTCTCACCCGCGCTCGGGCGCGAACGGCGCCTACCTCACCAATGGCGCCACGCAGACCGGTGCGACCTTGAACGTCGATACCGGCGCCACGGCTCCGGTCCAAGGCGACATCTTCACCATCGCCGGCGTCAATAAGGTGCATCCTGAGACCAAGGCGTCGCTCGGGATCCTGCAGCAGTTTGTGGTGGGCTCCGGTGCGACGACCACGGTGTGGCCGATCTCGCCCGCTATCGTGGCCACCGGCGCGACCCAGAACGTCAGCAACTCGGCAGCCGACAACTCGGCCATCACCATCGCCGGGACCGCTTCGACCAACCATGGGATCTCGATGCTGTACCACGAAGAGGGGTTCGCGCTGGCGACTGCGGATCTCATCATACCGCGCGGTGTGGATTTCTCCGCCCGCGAGGTGTTCGACGGGATCTCCATGCGGATCGTGCGAGCCTACGATATCAACAACGATAAGTTTCCTTGCCGCTTGGATATTTTATACGGCTTCAAAACAATCCGCCCGCAACTCGCGGTTCGTCTGGCGAATAACTAAAAGGGCTGTAAGCAAGCTCGAAGTTTACGCCAACTGGCGACACATCGACTAACGATCTGGGGGGCTCCGCCCCCCCCTTTTTTTTGGACCTACTACCATGACCGAGTACATACCCGTGAAGTGTCCCGCCTGGCTCTATCACGCTGAGCAGGGCGCGAAGCTTTTTCTCGCCGAGGCCGAGCTCGAGGAGGCTGAGGCACAGGGCTGGGCGGATTCACCCGCCGCGGCGCTAAGGTCCATTAATATCGATCTGCAACCCGACGCCTCCCCCGACGATCCGCAAGCCGAAGCGGCCCTAGAGGTCGCCGAGGACGCCGAGGACGTGCGGGAAGTCGTCCCCGGCTCGTCACCCCGGCATGCTGCTAGCCGGGGCGGGGCAGGCGCCAAGAAGCGCAAACGTTAGCCCTGACATGGCCACCGCTCTCGAAATTATCTCCGATAGCCTCGCCGACATTGGCGCCATCGATCCGCTTGAGCCCATCACGGCGGATGAGGCCGCGCACGGATTGCGCAAGCTAAACGAGCTGCTTGAGAGCCTGAGCAATGAGTCGCTGGCCGTCTATCAGATTTTGCAAGAAGGCTTCGCCACCGTCGCCGGCACCGGATCCTACACCATCGGGAGCGGCGCCACCTGGAACACGACGCGCCCCTTGCGCATCGAGTCGGCCTTCCTGCGCGATTCATCGAGCAACGACACGCCGCTCGATGTGCTCGACCGCGAGGAGTACGACGCGATCCCGCTGAAGACGACCCGCTACCGGCCGGAAGAGCTCTTCTATTATGCCGCGGTTCCGAACGGGACCGTGATCCTCAACGGCGTTCCGGACGCGGTGTATACGGTTTACATCAACTCGCTCAAGGCGCTGCAAAGCTTCACGGCGCTGACCGACGTTGTGGTATTGCCGCCGGGCTACCTGCGAGCCATCAAGTCGAATCTCGCGATCGATCTCTGCCCCGCCTACCACAAGACGCCCTCGGCGCTGCTCGTGGCCATCGCCGCGCAGAGCAAAGCCGCGATCAAACGGATCAACGCGCGCACACCGAAGATGAGCGTCGCACATGTGGCGTTCCAGAGCGAGGGGCGAAGCGGGTTCAATATCACTATCGGAGATTAAACATGGTTAACGCCTTTCTCGGAGCAGGCGCGGCCGGGCCGCGACCCGCTCGCGACTACGACTATTATCGACGCACCCAGCGCGAGAACGACTCGACCGCACGCCGCTACGCGGCCGAGGACGCCGCGCGCTATGAGCGCCAGTTTGCCGCCTTCAACTCACGCCCTGCGCCCGCACAACCGAGCCCGCAGTTCGCGCCACCGCATGCCTCGCTACTGAAACCGCGGCCGCAACTCGCCATGGGCGTGCCGCAGTTCGGCGCAGGCCCGTCCTCATACGGATCGAAGATGGGCACCATGGGCGTGCCGCAGTTCGGCGCAGGCTCCTCGTCGATGGCGTCAACTATCTATGCCGCCAAGATGGGCACACCGATGGCCCAGCCCCCGGCGTGGGCCCCTGGC
>JBOIDW010000179.1:0-6858 GCA_050740655.1 Gammaproteobacteria bacterium
GTGTAGCCCTGCGCGCTCATAATCAGATACTCCTCCAGGACCTCGCGCAGCTCCGCCTCGCCATCCACGATCAGGATCGTCGCAAGCTCACTCCCGCGCCCCCCGGCAGCCAATGCTGTTGAATTAAGCCGTCATACCGGCAGAGCCTGCCCCGGACTCGATCCGGGGGATTGCCGGTATCCAGTCGACAAGGACGTTACTCCGCAAGTCGTCCCGAGCGTCTGGGTTCCGGCAATCCCTGCCGGAACCACGAGCCAAAAGCTTAATTCAACAGCATTGCCCCCGGCAGCCCCCCTCGCGGGCCGGGTCGGCTGAAACAAATGATACAAAAATACCCCCTCCGTGAAATCGCCCTGAAACGCAGGCTCGCTAGACTGCGCCATCAACTCGCCCGGCACGGGCGGGGAAAAAACATGATACGCAAAAGTGAGGAGATTGATCATGAACACATTCGGGTTACAACGACCGCAAAGGGCCGTGGGCGAGCGGCCCACGGTGATCGGCCTGCACGCCGCTGCCGGCTCGGCGCAGCAATGGCGGCCACTCGCCGAGCGCCTGCGTATCGCCTACCGCGTGCTGGCGCCGGACCTTCACGCTCATGCCACACGCCACGCCCTGGGGACGGGCGAGGCGCTCTCGCTGGATGGCGAAGCGGCCCTCATCGAGCCCTTGGTCGACGCCTTTCACGGTCCGGTCTACCTCGTAGGCCATGACCATGGGGCGGCGGTGGCCATGAAGCTGGCGCAGAGACGCCGCGAGCGCATCGCCGGGCTGGTGCTGTACGAGCCCACCCCCGCCGGTCTCCTGCTCGTCGATCCGAGGTCCCGTCATGCCGCCCTGGACATCGCGGTCCTCCGGCGTGTGCGCCGGCGTTATCTCGAGGCGGGCGCTTGGTTCCGGGCCGCGATCGCGCGGTTCATGCCCGACGTGTGCGCGCGGATCGATGCCCCGTGGGCCGATCCGACGCCGGCGCATGGCCACCCCTGCACGCGTGTCTCGACGGCACGCGTCGCCCGGCACATCGCGCGCACTCTTCCCCGTGCCGAGTGGCGGCGGCTCGATGGCACCCGGGAAAGACGCCCGGGCGCACATCCCGAAGAGGTGGACCGCGCGATCGAGCGCTTCCTCGCCGAGCACGCGGGGGCCTGGTACCGGGATCCCGATCCGACCACCGCCTTCGGATTTCGGGCATTTGTGCCCCGCCGCGGCTTCGAGCGCGCGGGCGCCGCATCGTCGTGCGATCCGGCAAGCGATCCCGCCGGAAGCCGCAGCCCGGATGAAGCGCAGCGAAATCCGGGCAGGTGTGGCGGTGTGGGTTTCCCTTTGTTTCATCCGGGCTACGTTACTGCAAACAGACGCGCTGAAACAATTGATACAAAAATCCCCCTGCCGTGAAATCGAGTTGAAACAGACGCTCGCTAGACTGCCCCCTATCAGCGCGGCCCGCAGGCGGGAAGCGCCGATCTGCCCTGAAGCCCAGGGCAGGGAACCTAGTCATCAACCAAACTGAGGAGAAATACCATGTACAGACAGAGACACAGGTCCTTGGCCGCGCCTTCGGCCTTAGGCGCCTTCACCGCAAGGCACGCCTACCAGAGGTTTACCCTTCATTCAATAGAGGAACTAACCATGAGATTGTTCGCAATAGCAGCACTTACGCTCTCGCTTTCAGCAACTTCCGTCGCTGCCCCGGTCGTGTACCAGGCAGCCGGGCCGACGATCGGCTCGATTCAGGGCTCGGTCGATGAGTATCGGGCTGCTCTGGGAGACCCCAACGGCAACACGCCGGGGCCGCTCCCCATTAACGGTCGCCGCGAGATCAACTGGGACGGCGGAGGCAACAACCAGAACACGGCGGTCGCCGGGAACCCGTTCGCGGGGTTTCAGATCACACGCGGCGCGCTCTTCACGACGCCAGACGGGACCGGGTTCGTGCAGGCTCCTCCTGCCGCCGATCCGGCTCTGTTCCCGCCGGGGGGGCTGGCCGGCGTGTTCAACAACCCGACGTACGGGACCATCTTCAGCACGTTCAGTCCGCTGCGGCTGTTCAGCGCCATCGGGAGCAAGATCACCGACGTGCACTTCTTCGTCCCCGGCGGCGGCGACATCCCGGCGACGACCACCGGGTTCGGCGCGGTTTTCACAGACGTTGACCAGCCGGATGGGAGCGGGCCTGGCAAGAAGCGCGGAAACCGTCGGGCCAGCACGCTGATCGAGTACTTCGGCGCCGACGGCGATCGGCTCTTCAGCAGTTTCGTCCCGGCCTCGCCGGGCGATGGGAGCCTTTCCTTCTTCGGCGTCGTGTTTGACGACGCGCGCATCGCCCGGGTGCGGATCACGAGCGGCAACGTCGCCCCGGGACCGGATGATGATAGGAAACAAGACGTCGTGGTGATGGATGATTTCGTTTATGGCGAACCCCAGCCGCAACCCGGAATCGTGGAGAGATAAAAGGGCTTGTAAACGGGGGTAACCGTTCGCAACCCCATTAGATCGGCAATGGAGCTGAAGGAGGGTGGGTGGACTCACCCTTCTTAAGCCCCGAAACAGCAGAATCTCACCATGAACACGCCGATCGGCCCCGAACGTTTCTCACCGATGCCGGTGTGCGGTCTGCCTGGCGCGAAGCGATCGGAACACTTCGTTTAACCCAATCGCCCGCTTGAACTCGGTATGGTGATTCGATTCAGCGACGTAGGCCAGTATGCCGTCCAGCGGCGGCCCATAGGGCCAGTTGCAGTCCCAGGGGGTAAAATGCTTGATCGACACCCGCCAGAGGCTCTTGCCGGGGACATAGAGCACTGCGAGCTGGAGGCGTTCGGTCTCGGTGATGCCGAGCTGCGCGAGCTTGGTACTGTCGGCTGCCTGACCATTCCCATCGGTATCGAGCTCGGCCCGGCCCTGGACGTCGACACCGAGGATCTCGATGATCTTGCCGTTGTCAGAGGGGATCCAGGCGGCCTTCTCGCGGTCGTACCACCCCGCCGGTACGATGCCGCCCACGGGGAAATTGAGAAAGTTATCCACATAAACCGGCAGAGGCTGGGCGAAATCGACCCGCTTGGCGCCCGCTGCGATGGCCTCATCGATACTCAACTCTACGGCGTAGGTGTAACCCGAATTCGGCGGCAGGGGGCCGGGCATGGCCTTGGGGCCGTTTTCCCCCACGGTGTACTCGGTCGCGCGCACGTGCAGTGTGGTAAGTGCTTGGGCCGTGCCGTCGGGCAAGGTCATCGTGGCCTGGGTGCCTTCCGGGAAGAGGACGGTGGCCTGGCGACTACCATCGGCATCAGTCGTCACACTCCCTTGGGCCACTTGCATCGGGGTGCTGGCGGTAAGATCAATGCTCGTGACCTTGTGATCCAGTTGAATCATGACCACCACTGGCGCCGCGACGTAGTCCTGCCACGGTGTTTGCACCTGGCGTTGGACCGGGAGATAGCCGCTCTTCTGGTAGTCGATAGTAAGCAGTCCACCGCCATTGACGGCCATATCGAACACGCCATCGCTGCGGCTCAGGGTCTGACCGAACTGGGGATGGTCCTTGATCCTAATGGCCACCCCTGCCAATGGTTCATCGTTTTTATCCAGTAGCTGGCCCCGGATGACGGCGGCGCGGGTGGGCTCTATCGTGCCCTCGGCTACCCCGGTCTGGACGGGGTTCGGGCCGCTAAAGAGAAACGCCGTCGCCCCCAGCATGGGGGTGATCCCCGTCTCACTGAGCGGTGGCGCTACGGTAGCCGGGTCGGGAGGCAGGCCCCCACTGGACCCACCTACGGAAAAGGATCGTATTTCGCTCTGATTCCCCGCGGCATCGAGGAGCCGGATCTCGAGAACGTCGCCCGCTTGGGCGGCGATCTGAGCACTGAAGCTGCCATCGCTATTGGCCGTGACCGTAATGGATTCCCCAGTACGCGTATTGGTGATGATCGCGATGGCCTTCGGCTCGACACTGCCGGCCGCGCCCGTGACCGTGACCGTGCCGGCTTCGGGGGCCGTGACTTGGATTTGGCTTGGGTCCGGCGCCAACGGTGGCACGGCATCGAGGGTCACGCGGGCGGTGGCCGTGCCCGTGTTGCCCGCCGCATCGGTCGCCGTGAGGGTGTAGGTATTCAAGCCCTCCGTCAGGATCACGGTCTGGCTGAAGTGCAGCGCCGAGTCTACTGGTAGCGGGGCGCCATTGAGACTTAAGCTTGCCGATTCACTCAATTGACCTGCGAGGGTGAAATTGGCTTGGTTCGTGACCACGCCTTCGCTAGGAAGATCCAGCGTGATCGCAGGCGGCGCGGTATCGACCGTGACGACGACGCTCGCGAGATCCGAGCGGTTGCCGTTGAAGTCCGCGACCTCGGCCTGCAGCGTGTACACGCCGTCGACCAATGGCGCCGTCGGCGTGCAACTGGCCCGATCGTCTCCATAGGTGCAGCTTACCGAGAGCGGCTGGCCGCTCTCTGTGATCGCGAGGGTCGCTGTATCGACCCCAATACCGCTATCCTCGTAGCGCAGCTCGAATACCGGCTGATTCGTTGGTAAATAACTCCCCCCTGCCGGTGCGCTAAAACTCAGCGTGGGCGGGAGCAGATCGGTATAGAGCGCGAGTGCGCGGATCTTGAGTTTTTGCTTGGCATCGCCGAGCGCTAGACGTGGCCGAGCCTGGCCGTTGGCCTCGACGTAGCGGATCGCTCGCTTGGCGGCGACCCAGATGCCGCCATCGACCGGATCGGCGGCGAGCGAGATAATCTCCTCCTCTTCCCCGGAGAACGGCTTGCGTCGCAGGACCTCGCGACCCTCGGCATCGAGTTTGATGAGCACCTCATCGGCGCCGACCCAAAGCCCACCGTGAAGATCCGGGGCGAGGCTGTCGGGGTGTTTAGCAACCTTCACCTCCAGTTGCAAACCACCGTCTTGCGCCCTGTAACGGCGGATCCGGTGGCGATGCTCGGCAACCCAGACGACATCGAGGCTGGAATCGTACGCGATATCGTTGAGACGAGGCGAGCCATTCGGGATGAGGTGTTGCACCCGCTGCCCCATCGCATCGTAGGCACTGAGGTGCTTTTTGGTCGCGACCCAGACTTGACCACGGCTGGGATCGAAGCTCAGCCCTTGGATGGTTTTAGCGAGTACCACGGTCGTGAGCACCCGCCCCTGCACATCGAGGTGATAGAGGTGCTTGTGACGCGCTAGCCAAACGGAGCCATCATTGGGATCGACCGCGAGACGTACGTCGGTGCTCTCGTTGTCGTCTTTTTCCTCTTCGTCGTGGTCATCCTCATTTCCCGCCGAAGGCAGCGGGGCTGCTAAACGAGGCTGACCCGCAAAATCATAGGTATACAAGGTGTTCTGGCCATAGGCCCAGAGCGTAGCGCGGCTCGCATCGATGACGAGTGAGGTGAGTGCTCCAGCGTCGGGGATCTCAAAGAGGACGGTGCCATCAACCCGAGCGATCTTGAGGGCGCGGGCGGATTCCGCAACCCACAGCGCGTCGACAGAGTCGGGATTTCTCGATGGCGCTCCAGCGAGGGCGATAAGGGTAAGAAAGCAGGTGGCGAAAAACAGCCGAAACGGCCGGCGCAATTCTTTGGCGGACATGAGATCTCCCTTAGATCACTTCTAAAAACCCCCGGTCTCGTCGTTCCGCGAAAGCAGGACCCCCGTGGGATCCGCAACCTGGATGCCCACCGGCTCGGACATAAGGAATTTCTAGAGGTATCCCTGACTGATATGACAAGACTTAGCTATTACGCCCTTCGGACATGGGGTGATATATCGACAGCCATTTCGGAAACTCCAGTGCCGCTCGCCGAGCGCAAGCGCGAAAATCAAGCCCCAGAATAGAGGTCACAGATACATCGCAGATACATCGGGGTCAGGGCTATACTTTATAGCTTCGAGACGACCTGCTTCAGTATTGCCTCGGGTGGGGCGGACTCGAGCTCGCTCTGGATCTGCGCCACTCGTCCGATCGACACCCCCGCCATCGCGGCAACTTCCCGCAGGCTCAGATTAGCCCGCCGGCGTAACAGATACACGACCTCCTTGAACACCACCCCACTCCGGCGCCGGAGGCGTTTTTGTTTGATACTTTTTTTCAAAGTGGTCTCTTGCTTGAGGAGATTGAGAACGAAATGGCGTAGGGTGCAGAGGTTTTCAGCTGCCTCGCCGCACCGGTACGCACGTTCAGCCCCATGATCGCGAAGGAATCCGAGCCGCTTGCGCTAACCCGATCTTCTTTCCAAGTTTCTCCCTATCTATTTGATTAGTTTGACAAAGAGGCCTTTTCGCACCTCAATAGGTACCCATGTATATATGTAATAATGTGTTGACATTATGCTGGATGTGCGGTATGGTACGTGGCCATGTACATCGAGCAGATCCCGAACCGGAAGTCCCCACCCGCCGTGCTCCTGCGGGAGTCCTATCGGGAGGGCAAGCGCGTGCTCAAACGTACCCTCGCCAACCTCACCGACTGGCCGGCACAGTTGGTCGAGGGGCTGCGCACGCTGCTGCGTGGAGGCACGGCCGTCGAGCGGCTCGAAGAGAGCTTCGAGATCGTCCGCTCACTTCCCCATGGGCATGTCAACGCGGTGCTCGGCACGCTACGGAAGATCGGTCTGGAGAGGCTCATCGCCCCCCAGCGCTCCCCAGAGCGGGATCGGGTGGTGGCCATGGTCGTCGCGCGTCTGCTCGACCCGCGTTCCAAGCTCGCCACGGCACGAGGCGTTGGGGAAGGGAGCGCTGCAACGAGCTTGGGGGAGGTGCTCGATCTCAACGATGCGCAAGCCGAAGACTTGTATGCCGCCATGGACTGGTTGCAAGCCCCTCAGGGTGAGATCGAAAAGAAGCTCGCTCAAGAAC
>JBOIDW010000180.1:0-2539 GCA_050740655.1 Gammaproteobacteria bacterium
CCGGTCAAGGTGATCTGGAGCCGCGAAGAAGACATCCAGCACGACATCTACCGGCCCTACTACTACGATCGGCTCGCCGCCGGCCTCGACGGACAGGGCATGCCGATCGCCTGGAGCCATCGGGTCACTGCGTCCTCGATCCTTGCGCGCTGGGCCCCGCCGGCGTTCAAGGACGGTCTCGATCCCGATGCCGTGGAAGGCGCCGCGGAGCTGCCCTATGCCCTTCCGAACGTCCTGGTGGATTACGTCCGTCAGGAGCCGCCGCCGGGTATTGTCACGGGTTGGTGGCGCGGTGTCGGACCCACGCACAACATCTTCGTGGTGGAGAGCTTCATCGACGAGCTCGCGGCGATTGCCCACAAGGATCCGGTGGAATATCGCCGCGCGCTGCTCGGCAAATCGCCCCGCGCCAGGGCAGTGCTCGATTTGGCAACGGAGAAGGCCGGCTGGGGTCAGCCATTGCCGCAAGGCCACGGTCGTGGCGTATCCGTGCAGCACGCCTTTGGCAGCTATCTGGCACAGGTCGCGGAGGTAGCGGTCTCCAAGGAGGGCGAGGTGCGGGTCCAGCGGGTGGTCTGCGCGGTGGACTGCGGGATGATCGTCAATCCGGACACGGTGAAGGCGCAGATGGAAGGCGGAATCATCTTCGGGATCACGGCCGCCCTGTTCGGCGAGATCACGATCAAGGACGGCAGGGTCGAGCAAAACAATTTCAACGACTACCGCATACTGCGCATCAACGAAGCACCGGTGGTGGAGGTCTATCTGGTGAAGAGTGCCGAATCACCCGGGGGCATCGGCGAGCCGGGTACGTCGGCCATCGCACCGGCGGTGACCAATGCGATCTTCGCGGCGACCGGCAAGCGGGTCCGGAAGCTGCCGGTGAAGCCGGACCAACTGCGTTCTACGTAGTTGGGGCAGGCTCGTGACCCGCGCTTCCAACGCCGAGGAAAGGGTAGGCCGGATACTCCCCGCTAAAAGGAGCCACGGCCATCTTTGCCGTCGGCTTGAACGACTAGTCCGGTGTCCCAGGTTCTGGGATCTCAAGGTCTCGGCAGATCTTGCGGGCGAGGAAGTCATTGATCTCCCGATGCCGAGGGACCGTCGTCGCCTTTCGAGTAACGCGATTAATGTAAACCGAGTGCTTTGCGCCCTCGCGTAGGAGAGTACAGTCATGTTCCTTGATGTAGCGGAGCAGGTCGAGCCGCTTCATGCTGTCGGTAACGACAGCGGCTCTCGAATCACCTCTTGCCCTCGTATGGATTCCTCGGCCAAGATGCGGTTGGCCTCCAACACGAGCTCGAAAGCTTCGGCGAGATTGGCTCGCGCCTCGTCAAGTGTAGCGCCTTGCGTATTGGCACCAGGCAGCTCCTCGACAAAGCCGATGTAACCTTCCGGCACTTTCTGAAATATGGCAGTGAGTTTCATTAAAAATGCCTCCGTCTCACCAATCTCACCAAGGATCCACCGCCTGCCAGAGATGTACGGCGCGCTCTCGGGGATCTTTCGCGTCAGGGCGTAAGCGCTTTGGCTGTACGCGCTAATAGTAAGCTTTTCGATAAAGTCGCGTTGCCTACTCGGCGGTTCGCGGCCGCGTTAAGAACTCCTCCAATACAATCTGTAGCATGCTAGCATGGAAGTCATGCTAATGCTGCTGTGGCCAAGTTCGGGCGGGCAGTCCTTGCGCCAGCTTGACCCCCACGATGGGCCGCACGGTCAGCGCTTCGCGCAGGACATCGAGACGTTGGAGTCCTTGAGGAGACGCCTATGAACGAACCTTCCGTCGTGGCCGCGCACGAACCGGCCTGCGCCGTCGTCGCACGCGTCGCCGAACAGATCGGCCGCGCGCTGGTGGGCCAACGAGCGGTCGTCGAGCACGTGCTCATGGCTTTGTTCGCGGGCGGCCATGTGCTCCTGGAGGGCGTGCCGGGGCTCGGCAAGACCCTCTTGGTGCGGGCGCTGGCCAAGACCTTCGGCGGCACCTTTGCGCGCATCCAGTTCACCCCCGATCTCATGCCCTCGGATGTGACCGGCCATGCCCTCTACGACCTCAAGTCGCAGGAGTTCCGGGTGCGCAAGGGGCCGGTGTTCACCCACCTCTTGCTCGCCGACGAGATCAACCGGGCCCCGGCCAAGACCCAGGCCGCGTTGCTCGAGGTGATGCAGGAAGGCCAGGTGACCATCGAGGGCCAGTCCTTCGATCTGCCGCGTCCGTTCATGGTCCTGGCGACCCAGAACCCCATCGAGCAGGAGGGCACCTATCCGCTCCCGGAGGCGCAGCTCGATCGCTTCCTGCTCAAGGTGCTGATCCGCTATCCGGAGGCCGAGGAGGAAGGCCGGCTCGTGCGGCAGGTCACGGCCGGGCAGGTGGGCGATGCGCTCGATGTCTCTCCGGTCGAGACCGTGATCACCGCCGCGGCCGTGGAATCGGTGCGGGCGCGGGTCGCGACCATCGGGGTGGATGATCGCATCGTCGATTACGCGGTACGGCTGGTGCGCGCCACCCGCGAATGGCCCGGGATCGCGCTCGGCGCCGGGC
>JBOIDW010000181.1:0-2713 GCA_050740655.1 Gammaproteobacteria bacterium
GCCTAGAGCGTGTGGGCGGTGGCACGCGCTTGGAGATCATCCTAGGAACAAGCGACGGTGGAGCTAGTGGCGCTAATGGTTGAGGCTTGCAGAGTTACGCGCAGGGAAGGCTTCCAGAGTAATCGTAGCCTGGGTTAGGCGCGCCGTTTGCGCCGTAACCCGGGGATCTCGGGATCGCATGGGACAGCAATCCCCGGGTATCGCAAACAACGCTCAACCCGGGCTACGAGCTACGAGCTTGCCGGTCTAAAAACTAGTGATACTGGACAGTATGGAGATCAGCGGGCTGGAGAAAAATGGCGCCAGCATGGCGAATAGCTGCGGTAGCTGATGCGCCATGTTGATCGACAGGTTGTGTTCCCTGAGCCACCGATCCGGGTCATCGATACCGAGCGTTCCCTGATGCCTGGTCAAAACGTCGCGTGCCTGCCGGTTCAGGAAATAGGCGACTGGCCAGTAGGAGGCGATGACCAGCAAGGTGAACGAGACGCCCCAGTAAAGGGTGATCGCGTGTGCCAGGTCCAGCAGCGTTTGGCGCAATTCGGCATCTCGGGTGAGCGCGGCGGGCCACTGTAGCCACGCGTCCATGTGGAGGATCCCGAATACCAGATAGGCCGAGCTGGCATGCATGATTTCCTTGAGGTGGCCCATCTGTTGTTCCCAATAACGCGGGTGATCGCCGCTGCCGGTCGGCAGCAGAATCGCCGTGCTACAGACGCCGAGCAGCATGATGATCGGAACCACCGCGGCGACCATATTGATCGCGACCAGAATGACCGCGATATCGCCGAGGAATTCGCCACTGAACCGTGCCGAGGCCGAGAGCGTTTCGTAGGTATAACCGTAGATCATCTCTTGGAGTCCCTTGGCACCGAAGGTATAGCTGGCGGAACCGGCGATGAGCACCGCCCCGGTCGCAATAATCACTCGCAAGTCGCGGCCGGCGATCTCCGAGCGCAGAATCGTTTTGATGCTGACCACGCTCGCGATGATCGGGACGGCGATCGCCAACAACGCCGCCGCGAGCCAGGTATAGCGTGCACGGGCTTCCTTAAACCCCTCCGAGGGACTTAGCGGCGGCGTGGCCTCGATCTGCGCGCGTACCGTTTCGGCGATGGAGGCGGCCGGATCGACGCTGCTCTCGAACAGAATGGCGGACAGGTTCGTCATCAGCAACGGCGGCACCAGCAGCAGCAAGTATGCATACCGTCGTCCCGTGGAGGTTGTGGCCATCGCTACAGACTCGCAGTGGTGATCGGGAGAACGTTCATTTTACCCGATCCGATTGACTGTGTTTTTGATTTCGCATTAGCATACCGCGCCCTCGGACAAACGGTCCGGCGGCCGTTCATGCGGGCGTACGCGAGGATTCGGGCGATACCCTGCCCGCGTCCTCGGAAGGGCGGGGCTGGCGTGATCCTGCTGTCACGGAATTACCTTTAATCGAACCGGTATGACAAAGAGATCGCACTGTTCCCAGCGGACGAGTTGCCGGCGGCTTGGCGTCAACCTATGCTGTGTGCGGCTGAGAGCCGCGAGTGCGGGCGGAGGGAGAGAACCAGTGAATAACCGAGTGCCGGGCGAGCACGCGACCCAGCGATGCGCGACGTAAGAGCGGCACGATGAGCACGCGCAAACCTTTCGCCCTCTACGCCATCACCAGGCACGGGATCGGCATCGCCGCTCGGCTCTTGGCGGGGCTGCCCGGCGCCGACCTCTATGTCTCCGAGAAGCTCCACGCGGCGGCGCCCGAGGGCGCCCTGCCCCTGCGCCTGCCCATGGGGCCGCGGCTCGTCGAGACCTTCGATGCCTACGACTGCCATGTGTTTGTGATCAGCGTCGGGGCGGTGGTGCGGATGATCGCGCCGCTCCTGAAAGACAAGAAGGTCGATCCCGCCGTGGTGTGCGTGGACGACGACGCGCGCTTTGCGATCTGCGTCCTCTCCGGTCACGTCGGCCGCGGCAACACGTTCACGGATCGGATCGCCGGATTGCTGAACGCTCAAGCGGTCATCACCACCGCATCGGATGTGCGCGGCACGCTGACCGTAGACATCCTGGGTCGTGAGCTCGGCTGGACGCTGGACGACCCCGATCGCAACGTGACCCGCGGCTGCGCGGCGGTCGTAAACGCCGCGCCCGTCGCTTTCGTGCAAGAGTGCGGTGAGCCCGGCTTCTGGCCGGAGGACCAGCCCTTACCCGAGGGCGTGGTGTACGCGACATCGCTCGAGGCCGTCGATCCGACGCTATTTGAGATTTTGCTGGTCGCCACCGACCGCGAGTTTCGCGACACCCACCCGGCGCACTGGGCGAACGCCGTCATTTACCGGCCGAAGAGCCTGGTGCTGGGGCTGGGATGCGACCGCGGCGCCTCGGCCGAGATGGTGGAACGCGGGGTCCGCGCGATCCTGGACAAACACAGGCTCTCGGTCCGATCGATCAAGGCCATCGCCACGGTGGATCGAAAGCAAGACGAGCCGGCCTTTCTGTACCTTCGCGACCGCTACGACTGGCCGCTAGAAATTTATACGGCCGCGCAACTCGATGCCGTACCGGGGATCGAGAACCCCTCGGAGACCGTCAAGCGCCACGTCGGGACCCGCGGTGTGGCAGAGCCGGCGGCCCTCCTCTGTGCCGGCGCCGAGGCGCTCTTGGTGCCGAAGCAGGTTTACACGGAACCCGGCGCCGGACGCTCGATGACGCTGGCGGTGGC
>JBOIDW010000182.1:0-2784 GCA_050740655.1 Gammaproteobacteria bacterium
GTACAGGCCACCATGGAGCAAGGAGATGCAAGTTTCCAAGCGGGGTAATAGCCTAGCCGTACGTTTGCCTGCCTCTGTGGTCGAAGTACTTGGACTCAAAGAAGGCGATGATATTGAAATCCACGTCGTGGGGACACGTGTTCTCGAGATCATAAAAAAACCGGATGCCCGCTCAGTGCTCGCGCGCCTGAGGAAATATCGAGGGCGGCTCCCTGCCGACTTCAAGTTTGACCGCCTTGATGAACGGCGCTAAGGTGTTCGTCGATACCAACGTCCTGCTGTATCTGTTGTCCGGAGACGAAGCCAAGGCCGAGAGGGCTGAGAAGACGATTGCCGGGGGAGGCGTCATCAGTGTGCAAGTGCTCAATGAATTTGCGAGCGTGGCGAGGCGCAAGCTCGGGATGCCATGGGTTGAAATCCGGGATATATCGGCTCACATACGCACAGTGTGCACGGTCGGGCTGATAACCTTAGAAGAGCATGACCGTGGTCTGCAGGTGGCGGAAGACCACGGATTCTCCGTCTACGATGCCATGATCGTTGCCGCAGCGCTGCTAACCGGATGCGCAACACTCTATTCCGAGGATATGCAGGACGGCCAGGTCATCGATGGCCGGCTGACTATTCGCAACCCCTTTTTGGGATAGGATAAGTAGGGTCGGACTATCCTATCGGCGTGTTAGACTTGTCGTTGACTCGATGAGTTTTATGAGGGTAAGGACGATGGCTATTGTATATGCCGACGTAAGACTGGGAAACGACGCCGTCAATCCGATGAGCCCGAATATTCCTTTTTCCTTGGCAAAATAAGGGTATAGATCCCGGCTACCAAGTCAATTGCCATGGCTCGTCTGCCACGTTATAGACTTCCTGGCCAGCCTCAGCACGTCATTCAGCGCGGCCATAATCGGCAGCCAATATTTATGCGTGGTGAAGACTATCTTTTTTATTATGAATGTCTGGCGACTGCCGCGAAAACGCAAGGCTGCGACATCCACGCCTACGTCTTCATGCCGAACCATGTGCACCTCCTGGTTACCCCCCATACGGACGGCGCTATCGGTAGGATGATGCAGTCGATTGGCCGGAAGTACGTCCAGTATTTCAATCATACCCATCATCGAACTGGCACGCTCTGGGAAGGGCGTTATCGTGCAACGCTGATCGATGCCGAAGGGTATCTCTTGACCTGTTACCGATATATCGAATTGAATCCGGTGCGCGCGGCGATGGTCAGGCACGCCCGCGATTATCGATGGTCGAGTTATCGCAGTCACGCCGAAGGACGAGGGGATACTGTCATTACCGATCACAAGGTCTATCAAGCCTTGGGTAAGGACGAGGCGCTGCGACGAGCTGCTTACCGAACGTTGTTCAAGTCGCGCCTGGACGGGGAGACCTTGCGCGATATTCGCGAAGCTTTGCACAAGGGGTGGGTCCTCGGCGGCGATGGTTTCAAGAAACGGATCTCCGGCCTTGCACACCGGCGAGTCGCGCCGCTGCCGAAGGGCAGGCCGGCAAAGCAGACCTAGGACGATACGATGGTCTTTCGTCCTACGCGCTAAACAGGGGACGATGACGCCGCATTGCATTGGGTTACATGGTCTGAAACCGAAGAGTGGGAGAATGGCTATGGGCGGACGCACTCCGGGCACGTTAGGGATGGACACCGTGGTCGCGGGTGGAGACCTGCAGGGCAATGATTTACCTTCAACCGCCGGATATGAAAGGCCGGGACCTCTGGGCATCGATTCGCCCGTGCCCCTAGCCGTCACACGCATCATTGCCGATGTGTCGAATGACTGGGAACCTCCCAATCCACGCATCACGCCGGCCATCGTCGTGCGGGGGCAGACACTGGCCGATGTAGCGGCAGAGCTGAACCGTTTAGCCGAATGGGGTGAAGGCGGAGGGATGTTGCGGGCCGACCGAATACCCACTGGTACCAGCACCAACCTCACCGTCCGTCTGCACGCCAATCTGGTCATGCGCCTGCCTACCTGGGCGGCTTACTCGGCGGCATCCGATGCGGCTAAACGGGAATGGGACCGGATGCTGGAACGCCTTCGGGTACACGAGCAACGGCACGTGGAGATCGCCATCGAGGAAGCCAACCGTTTGGCGGGTATGCTCGTTGGCCGCGAGATAAGTGAGATTGCCGACTTGGTAACGGCTGCCAATCAAGCCATGAACCAACGCCAAATCGAATTGGACACCGATACCCGCAGTGGCTCGCGGCCCGGGGTCGCTTACGGGGACGTGTCGCTGGATACCGCGATCCGGTGACCGCCAGCATCCAGGGAAATTGCCAAGATGGAACGTGCGCATGATACCGAGTATCCTGCGTAAAACAGAGCGGTTTCGCCGCGATGTATCCGCTTCACCTTACTAGGATGTTTCATGAAATCGGCCGTGATCTCCGTCATCGTTGAGCAGCATGCCGAAGAAGCCGCGTTTCTCTGGATTCTGCGGGATGCCGCCGTGCGCGCCCCGCATTACCGCCTGAAGGACCTCGCCAAGTTGGATAACCGCGTGGAGGCGCATATCGACGGCTTGCGCATCGCCGGGGAAGAAGGGTGGCGGCTCTGCCAGGAAGGTTTACGGATCGGCGAGGCCGGCGAGGTATTCGCCGCGGCGATGCTAGCTTTTGAAGAGCGCAATGGTGAACGCATCGATAAGCTTGTTACGGTAGCTAGACAATCCGACGAGGCCTTCCGGGGACTGGTTTCTGCGCTCGGATGGATTCCGCATGCTGATCTCCAGGAGGTGCTGCCACAATTACTT
>JBOIDW010000183.1:0-3598 GCA_050740655.1 Gammaproteobacteria bacterium
GCTTTGCGAACTTCTCCCACGGGATAGCGCTCTTATGGCTGCGACGACTCAACCAATAGCGCCACGCCTTCTGCGCGTGCTGGAGAACGCTCTCGAGCATGCGATAGTTGCCCCGTATGCCATAGTATTGGAAGTGGCCAAGCAATTTCTGGCACAACATCCGGTACTGGGCCGGCAGGGGGGTGTGACGATGGTCACGACACCATTGCCACAGGGCCTTCTTGGTTCGGCGTAGGCGTTTATTGGCTGTCTTCCGCTTGATGACCCAATAACCCCGGCGCGATTTCGGGAAGTCAAGGGTGAATCCGAGAAACTCGAATGTGCCGTTCCCCACGTCGGTTTCCTGATGGAAATCCGGCTTCCCAAACGAAATCAGCGCCGTCTTCGCAGGATGAATGGTGAGACCAAATCGGTCGAACCGCTTGGGGAGCACCTCCATCACCCGGCGGGCATCTTCCTCCCGTTCGAAACCGATGATGAAATCATCGGCAAAACGAATCAGGAAGCTGCGCCCGTTCATCCTTGGTTTGACTTCGTGCTCGTACCATTCATCCAGTACGTAATGAAGAAAGATATTGGCCAACAGCGGGGAGATGACACCCCCTTGCGGGGTCCCGTGCTCGGGGTAGGTCGGGATTTCTCCCTCCAACACCCCGGCATCGAGCCATTTCCCGATGAGGCGCACTATCCCTCCATCGTTGACCCGCCGCCGGAGGTGTTCCTGCAACCGGCGATGGTCTATCGTGTCGAAGGAAACCACGACACACTACCCATCTCGAAGACTTTGCCGAAAAGATCACCATCGTCCGTCGAGGGCATCCATTTGATGGGCGAGCCCTGCAAGTGCTGCGTCGCACGCACCGGAACGGTAAGCTCCACTTCCTGCTGATCTTGCCGGACCAGAGCCGGTCGCTCATTCCCGTGGATTGGACGGACTGGGCGTACGCGGATCAGAGCACCCCAGACACGCCCGACAGGCACGGGGCGCTGTTGGGCTCGTTGTCAGACTTGCTCCGTACCCGCATTCTCGTCGACGCTCTCCTCCACCGTCCATCGACCACCGAGGAGCGCCACCATGCAAATGAGCCTGCCCTTGCCGGAGAATCCATCACTCAGCCCGGAGATCTGGGAGCACCTCGACGAAGTACAACGTGCCATCGTGCTCGACAAGCTGGCACAGCTGATCGCAAAAACCGTCGCGGCCGGCCTGGGCCAGGAGGAGTCCAGCTATGAGTGACTGACCACAACAAAATCACGGCAATCCATTTACACCGCGCCGCCTTCGTCTATATCCGCCAATCCACGGCCACGCAGGTCGAGCACAACCGGGAGTCGACCGCACGCCAATATGCCCTGGCCGACCGCGCCGTGGAACTGGGTTGGACACGGGACCAGGTGACGGTCATCGACCAGGATCTTGGCCTTTCCGGGGCGAGTGCGGCGCAGCGGTCCGGCTTCACCCGGCTCATTACCGAAGTGGCGCTGGGCCAGGTCGGCATCGTGCTAGGCCTCGAAGTCTCCCGTCTGGCGCGCAACAATGCCGACTGGTATCGTTTGCTCGACCTGTGCGGCGTGACCGATACCTTGATTGGCGATGCCGACGGCGTCTACCATCCGGGACTGTTCAACGATCGCCTCGTGCTGGGGCTCAAGGGCACCATGAGCGAAGCCGAACTCCACATTCTACGGGCTAGGCTCGATGGCGGTATCCGCAACAAGGCCGCTCGCGGCGAACTGCGCCGCGGGTTACCGATCGGTTTCGTCTGGGGCGATGCGGACGGCGAGGTCCGTTTCCATCCCGATGCGGCGGTGCTCGCCGCCATTCGCACCGTGTTCGAGCGTTTTGCCGAGCTGGGTTCGGCACGAAGGGTGTGGCTCTGGTTTCACGCCGAAGGCTTGAACTTCCCCCTACGGTTTAACCAAACCGACGAAATCCGCTGGACCCCACCGACTTACACCGCGATCCATCATATCCTCACCAATCCCGTGTATGCGGGCGCCTACTGCTATGGAAAAACCCGGCGCGAGCGGTATCTCGATGCAGAGGGGCAACTCAAGAAACGCATCCGCCACCTGCCTCAGTCGGAATGGGCGGTGCTCATCCCGGAGCATCACGAAGGCTATATCGATTGGGCCACGTATGAGGCCAATCAAGCGCGGCTCGACACCAATACCCGTCCACAGCCCCACCAGGGCGGCGGCGCCTTGCGCGAAGGGACCGCCTTGTTGCAAGGCCTCGCCAGCTGCGGACACTGCGGCCGTCGCCTGCGCACCCACTATCGCGGCCGGAACGCGACCCCCGGCTACCACTGTGCGGGCAAAGACATCGTCAGCGGACGGGGTGTCTACTGCCTCAACGTGGGCGGCGCGCAAATCGACGAAGCGGTGACACAGGCTTTTCTCGAAGCACTGGCACCGGCGGGCATGCATGCGAGCCTTCTCGCCGCCCAAGTACTCGAAGCCGACCACGATGCCGCGCTTGCGCAGTGGCGCCTGGCGGTGGAACGTGCCCGTTACGAGGCCGAGCGCACCGAGCGCCGTTATCGCACCGTAGAACCCGAGAATCGTCTTGTCGCCCGTGGGCTCGAAGCCGAATGGGAACAGCGCCTACGCGAGTTTGAGCGAGCCCAGAGCGAACTCAGGCGCCGTGAACAACAACGGCCACGCACATTAACGCCACCTGAGCGCAGGGCACTGGGGGCGCTCGGTAACGACCTCGAAGCGGTGTGGTTCGCACCAACGACGACACCTCGCGATCAAAAAGAGTTACTGCGCACGCTGCTTGAGGAAGTGATCATCGCCGTCCACCGGGAGGAATACCGCGCACATCTGATCCTGCGTTGGCGAGGTGGCTTGCTGAGCGAGGTTGATGTCAATCTACCGCGCTCTCGTCCTGCAAGCATCCGCACCGATGAGGACACGGTGGCCCTGGTGCGCCGCCTCGCCGTTCATTATCCTGATGCCGTAATCGCCGGCATCCTTACGCGACAGGGCCGCACCACCGCATATGGTCTGCGCTTCACCGCGAACCACGTGGGCAACTTACGTCGGCATTGGAATATCCCTCGCTTTGAGCCACCGACTGAACGGTCCGAGGGCGAGCTCCTGAATATCAAACAGGCTGCTGAAATACTCGGTATCGCACCTTCCACAATCCATCGATGGCTTAACGATGGCTTCATCGCCGGTGAGCAGATCACACCCGGTGCGCCTTGGCGTATTCGCCTCACTGATGAACTGACCGGTCGCTTCGTCGAACAAGCACCTACGGGTTATGTGCCGATGCAAGAAGCGACGAAACTCCTTGGCATTACTCGCCAGACGGTCTTGCAGCGTGTAAAGCGTGGCGAGCTCGATGTCGTCCATGTCTCCCGCGGACGGCGAAAAGGTCTACGAATCAGGGTGATAGATGAGCAACCCGACCTGTTTACCCACTCCTCATGAACCAGGGGGCATTATGAAGCAGCATCCAAAAATGCACTCACATCTGCGTCCACTATCCACCGGATATCCAAAGCCAGGCATTGTTCACGGAGTGCGTGTAATGCCTGGTGCTGATTGCAGCCTTCCCGGAAGCCGTACGAGCACTGGTAGAAGT
>JBOIDW010000184.1:0-1967 GCA_050740655.1 Gammaproteobacteria bacterium
GCATTACTCCCCGATAATCTTCACGAGCACCCGCTTGCGCCGCCGCCCGTCGAACTCCCCGTAGAAGCTCCGCTCCCAGGGGCCGAAATCGAGCCGCCCCTCGGTCACGGCCACCACCACCTCGCGCCCCATGACTTGGCGCTTCAGGTGCGCATCGGCGTTGTCCTCGCCCGTCAGGTTGTGGCGGTAGCGGCTGGTCGGTGCGTGCGGTGCAAGCCCCTCCAGCCATTTCTCGTAGTCGCGGTGCAATCCCGGCTCGTCGTCATTTATGAAGACCGAGGCGGTGATGTGCATGGCGTTGACAAGCACTAGGCCCTCCCGGACTGCACTCTCGCGCAGGCAAGCCTCGACCCCGTCGGTGATGTTGACGAAGCCCCGCCGGCTCGGGATCTTGAACCAAAGCTCCTTGCGGTAGGACTTCATCTCAAGGGGCAACCGAAACGGTCAGTGGGGGAAGCGGAGACAAACCAGTCCAAGACGAACGGAAGGCGCCGGGGCTATGCGGTAGGCGATGCCATCGACCAGCCCGCAACGGACATCGTCCGGCTGGCCGAGGTAGTCATTATCCTTACGCGGGAGGCCCTCGCATTTCTCGACGGTGCGGTCATTCTCGTGCGTGGGCCTCTCGATGTCCATCCGATTCTTTAGCTTGGCCATTCCCGCGGTCCTGGCTTGCCGGGATCGCTTTGATCCGCCTCCCGAGTTGCTGCCCGAAAGCCGTGAGGCGCGTAACGAGGAATGGGCGTCGGTGCACGCCAATCGGATGCCGGGCCTGATGTGCCTTCCTCCTGGTAAGGAGGAGTCCATAACTGGCGGTCGAGAACCCGGGAACCTGGCGACGCGCGACCGAAAATTGCTCTTTCCCTCCAACCATGCGCACGATCGCACCCGCCGGCAACGGGGCGCGGTCGCTCAGTACGACCGTCAGCAGCGCCGCGTTTGCCGGGCAAACGCCGAAATCGGCGAGCACGCCGCTCCGAAACGCCGGAGTGACGTTCATCTGCAGGGTGGTGAAACGCGCATGCAACGGCAAATCCGCTTGCTCGATGTCGATATTGTTTTTCTCGTATGCGCGGGCCCTGGGAACCAGCGCGGTGCCCCTCGAATTGGTACGCGCCACCGGCTAATTTTCGGCATAGATCCCCACGTTCGGGTAGTTGCCTACGCAAACCACTGCGAAGCTCTCGCTGATGCGGCGCGAGAGAAACGCTTCGTTGCGCCTGACGAGAGGTGTATACCGGCAGGCGCGCGCTGGCCAAGCCCGACAGGATCGACAATACTAGCGCGAAAGCCAGGACGCCCCAGGGGTGCAGGGCGCAGCGTTCGGCAACCCTAGCCACTTTTTGGGCCACGCTGGACGCGGCGGTTGGGGCTGTCGGTGTGCGTTTCGGCGGGGAGACTGTCGTCACGAGATGTCTGTCGACAGTCGCATCGTGTAACACCGGAAAATGGAGTGCCTTTTTCGACCATAATGTCGCCCAATGGCCGTGTCAACCAACGAAATCCCCTGACAATGAGGGAAACGGGGAGGGGGCGGTTGATCTTGATCACAGGCGCCACGGGTCACCTCGGCGCGAACTTGGTGCGCCGGCTGATCGACGAGGGGCACGCGGTACGCGTCCTGGTACGCGAGCGGGGCCATGAGGCCGCGCTGGAGGGTCTCTAGGTCGAGCGTGTCTACGGCGATCTGCGCGATCTATCCGCTACCCGCAGGGCGGTGGCTGGATGCACGCATGTCTATCACTGCGCGGCGAAGGTCTCGACGATCTACGGCGACACCGCGCACCGGGGATTGGTGGCGAAAACGCCCCAAGTCTTGCGGCAGCGGAGTAACGCGAGCGATGCGGTTCCCTTCGTTCACCGCATCCTGTCATAGCTTTGTCAAGCCCCCTTTTTTCTCTTAGTTACCTGTCTGTTTTCCATACCGATCTTTCACACTTGATCTTATCGAAATGCAAGTATGCTCG
>JBOIDW010000185.1:0-11476 GCA_050740655.1 Gammaproteobacteria bacterium
GAGGTAGCCATCGCGAAATCATGCCAGTTTCCGCAGCAGCATCAAACCGTGGAAACCCGCATACAGCATGGCTTGCAGACAATTTCATGACCAATCTGACCCACACGATTTCACGAAGACCCAAGAAAACTTTGCGTTCCTGCGAGTGATGCGCGGTCGAGTGTGTAGCTTAGTTGGAATTTGAACGGCTCGACCGCCTGAGGTGTGATGATCTGTGCTGTACATCAACCGTAACAGAAGGAGGAGCCGTATATGGGCAGTGTGCAACGTTCAGTAGGCAAGGGCGAGAAGGCGAGGCGTTTGGGTGAGGTGGAGACGGTGGATAGGGCGAGCTACCGGGGCTTGAGGTGGATGCGAAGGTGCGCCTCATCCACGCTACACCTATCCTGCCGATGGCCATTTCTATCAGGTGGGCGACACGCGCCAGACGTTCACCATCCAGTCCATCTCCAAACCCATCACCTTACCTTGCTACGCCCGATCGAGTTCGACGGTGCGGTACTTGCGGACCCGGCCATGTATTGCGATAAACGGGCGGGGTTCAACGCATACGCGGCGAAGCCTCGGTCAGCGGCGTACCCATGAGCGCGGCTGTTGGTCGATCCGGTTAAGCGCGGTATAGGTACTCCGTCCTGCTGTCAGTGATACTGAACGGCTGGCAGGTAGTCGCCGCGCTTCTTGACGGCGGCGGGATAATTTGGACAATGTGTGCCGACTCATAGGGATGGGGGGCCACCCGTACGCAATCACATGCAAGCCATCGAGGTCGATAAGCTCAATAAATGGTTCGGGTCGCTGCATGCGGTCCGGGACGTGACGTTCTCGGTCGGCCGTGGCGACGTGCTTGGCTTTCTCGGTCCCAACGGCGCCGGCAAGTCCACGACCATGAAGATGATCGCCGGGTTCCTGGAGCCGAGCTCCGGGACCGTGCGCGTCGGCGGGCTGGATGTCGCCGAGCAGCCGGTCGCCGTCAAGCGCCGCATCGGCTATCTCCCCGAAGGCGCGCCGCTCTACGGCGAGATGACGCCGGCCGGGTTCCTGGCCTTTGTCGCCGAGGTGCGGGGGCTGAGTCCCGCGCAGCGTGACCAGCGTATTGGCGAGGTAACCGACAAGATCCACCTCGAATCGGTGCTGCACCAGCGCATCGAGACGCTCTCCAAGGGCTATAAGCGCCGCGTCGGCCTGGCCCAGGCGCTGTTGCATGACCCCGAGGTGTTGATCCTCGACGAGCCCACCGATGGACTGGACCCGAATCAAAAACACGAGGTACGCACGCTCATCAAGGCCATGGCGCGGGACAAGGCCATCGTCATCTCGACCCATATCCTGGAGGAGGTCGAGGCGGTCTGTAACCGTGCGATCATCATCGGCCGCGGCAAGCTGTTGTTCTCCGGCGCACCGGCCGAGCTGGCGGCGCGCTCGCCGCTACACAATGCCGTGGCCCTCAGCATCAAAGGCGCGGACGCGGCGGTGGCCAAGAAGTACCTGACCGGTCTGGCCCAGGTGGCCGAGGTCGAGGACCTGGATTCCGCCGATGGGGTTCGCCACTTCCGCGTGATCCCCAAGCAACGCGCGGCGATCATCGGGGCGGTGGGCGAGGCGGTGCGCAGCCACGGGTGGAACGTGGTCGAGCTGCGCGTCGAGACCGGGCATCTGGACGAGGTATTCCGATCCATCACGGCCGAATTCCAAGACCTGCGCGGCGGCAGCGCCACATGAAGACCACCTACGCCTTGTTCAAGCGCGAGCTCTCCGGGTATTTTGCGACCCCGGTCGCCTATGTGTTCATCGTCATCTTCCTGTTCCTGACCGGGGCCTTCACCTTTTATCTCGGCGGTTTCTACGAGCGCGCCCAGGCCGACCTCGATCCGTTTTTCGAGTTCCATCCCTGGCTGTATTTATTTCTGGTTCCGGCGATCGCTATGCGGCTGTGGGCCGAGGAACACAAGACCGGTACCGTGGAGCTGCTCATGACCCTGCCGGTCTCGCTATGGGAGGCGGTGCTGGGCAAGTTCCTCGCTGCCTGGTGCTTTACGGGTATCGCCCTTACGTTGACCTTCCCAATCTGGATCACGGTGGCCTATCTCGGCGAGCCCGACCATGGGGTGATCGTCGCCGGTTATCTGGGTAGCCTGCTGATGGCGGGGGCGTTTCTCGCCATCGGCAATTGCGTATCGGCACTGACCAAGAACCAGGTCATCGCCTTCGTCGTCAGCGTGGCGATCTGTTTCCTGTTCCTGATGAGCGGTTTCCCGCTGGTCCTGGATTTCTTCCAGGGCTGGCTGCCGCAGGCCATCGTCGATGCCATCGGCTCCTTCAGTTTTCTCACCCACTTCGCCGCCATCCGAAAGGGCGTCATCGACGCGCGCAGCCTGGTCTATTTCATCAGTCTGATCGTCCTCTGGCTGTACGCCAGCACCTTGGCGATCGACGCCCGAAAGGGGCACTAACTTGAGGCACAAGTGGCTTACCGGCGGCGGTTTGGGCATGGCGTTGGCCCTGTTCGTCGCACTCAACATCGTTGCCCAGGGCATGCTCGGGGCGCTGCGCCTGGACGTGACCGAGAACGGCTTGTTCACCCTGTCGAAGGGGACGCGCAATATCTTGCAGGGGCTGGAAGAGCCCGTCACCCTGCGCCTGTACTTCTCCGCGCGGCTCTTCTCGGGGGTCGCGGCCCTGCAGAATTACGGCATCCGCATCCGCGACCTGCTGGAGGAATATGCAGCCGCCTCGAACGGCATGCTCAGGGTGAAGGTCATCGACCCCGAGCCGTTCTCCGAGGCCGAGGACCAGGCCGTCAAGTACGGCATCACGCAGATCCCGCTGGGCACCGGCGAGCGCGGCTACCTCGGCCTCGTCGGAAGCGGCGCTACCGACGCCGAGGCGAGCATCCCGTTCTTCGCCCTGGAAAAGGAACGATCCCTGGAATATGACCTCACCAAGCTCATCTACGGTCTCGCGAACCCGAAGAAGCGCGTCATCGGTGCGATCAGCACGCTGCCGGTGTTCGGCGGCTTCGCGGGCATGCAAGGCGATCAACCGCAATTCCGCCAACCCTGGACCATCGCCACGCATCTGCAGGAGGTTATGGAGGTACGGCCCCTGGGGGATGACGTCAAGGAGATCCCCAAAGACGTGGATACGTTGTTGGTGATCCATCCCAAGGACCTGCCCGAGCAGACGCGCTACCGCATCGATCAATTCGTCTTAAAGGGCGGGAAGGCCATGGTCCTCGTCGACCCGTTGTCCGAGGAGGACCGTGCCCAGCCGAATCCCGAGCAGCCCGGCGTCCCGCCCAAGACCGGTTCGGATCTGCCCGATCTGTTCGAGAAATGGGGGCTGCGCTTCGTCAAGGACAAGATCGCGAGCGATCTCGAGGCGGCACTCGAGGTAGCGTATAACGGCCCCACCGGTCCGCGGCAGAGCGCCTATCTGCCCTGGTTGCGCATGGGCAAGGCCAACCTCAACCGCGAGGATTTTATCACCAGCGAGCTCAACACGCTGAACCTCGCCGCCGCTGGCATCCTGGAGCCCGTCGAAGGCGCCACAACGCGCTTCACCCCGCTCATCTCGACCGGCAAGCAGAGCATGCCGCTGGAGCGGATGTCCGTGGTTGCGGTGCGCGATCCGGCCAGCCTGCTGGAAGGTTTCAAGCCGGCGGGCAAGGTGCTGGTACTGGCCGCGCGCATCAGCGGCAAGGTCAAGACCGCGTTCCCGAACGGTATGCCGGGGACGGACACCGCGCAGAAGGAAGGCGAAAAGCCGGGGGCCAAGGCCCAGGTGGACCCGGATTTCATCGCCGAGTCGCGCGGGCCGATCAACGTGGTGGTGGTCGCGGATACGGACCTGCTCGCCGATCGCTTTTGGGTCAAGATGCAGAGTTTTCTCGGGATCAACGTGCCGTCGGCGATCTCGGACAATGCCAATCTCGTCATCAACGCCCTGGAGAACCTGGGCGGGAATGATGATCTGATCAGCCTGCGCAGCCGCGGCGAGTATGCGCGGCCGTTTACCCGCGTGGAGGCCCTACAGCGTGGGGCCGAATCGCGCTTCCGCGAGCGCGAGCGTGAGCTGCAGGCCAAGCTGGAGGAGACCGAGCAGAAGATCCAGCAGCTACAGACCCGGAAGGCCGAGGGTAGCGCCTTGCTGTTAAGCCCCGAGCAAAAGCGCGCGATCGAGCAGTTTCGGCAAGAGCAGGTCAAGACCCGCAAGGCGCTGCGCGCGGTGCAGCACGATCTACGCAAGAACATCGAGCGCCTCGGCACGCAGCTCCGTTTTGCCAACATGGGGCTTATTCCGCTGCTGATCGCCGTGCTGGCCATCGGCGTCGGGATGGCCAGGATGCGCAAGAGGCCGGGCTGATGGCGGGCCGCGGATTTCCGGTACTGGCCGTGCTCACCGTGCTCGCCGTGGGCGCGGCGTTCTACTCGGTGCAGCGGCGCGCCCCGGAGACCGAGTTGGCGCAGAGCCGGTTGTTTCCCGATCTGGAGCCGGCGCTGAATGACGTGGCGCGCATCGAGGTCCGCGACAAAGACCATGCGAGCACCCTGGTCAAGACCGGCGCTACCTGGGGTCTTGAGGACCGGGGCGGTTATCCGGCCAGCTTCGAGAAGGTTAAAGCTTTGGTGCTCGGCCTGGCCGGGATGGAGGTCCTGGAACCCAAGACCGGCAAGCAGGAGAACTATGCGAAGCTTGGCGTCGAGGGTCTGGAGGCCGGCGCATCCGCCTCTACGCTCGTCACGATGAGCGACGCGCAGGGCCGGGCCTTATCGGCGCTGATCATCGGCAAGCAGGCGAGCGGCCGCGCCGCGGGGACCTATGTGCGGAAGAAGGACGATGAGCGTGCGCTATTGGTGTCCGGCAGCGTGAGCGCGCCCGCCGATCCGAGCGAGTGGTTGGAGAAGGACTTATTCAACATCCGCGGCGAGCGCATCCGTGAGATCCTGATCGAAGTACCCAAGGAGCAGCCGCTGCGCGTGTATCGCGCGGCGCCCAAGGACACGGACTTCGCACTCGATCCGGCCCCTCAGGGCACCCGGATCAAATCGCAGACCATCGTGAACAGCCTGGCGACCGCCTTGGAGGATCTGCGTTTCGACGACGTCAAGCCCAAGGCGCAATGGACACCGGGCGAACCGAGCGTCACCACCTTGCGCACCTTCGACGGTCTCGTGGTTAAGGCGACGTTAGACAAGATCGAAGACAAGACCTATGGGCAATTCGAGCTGGGCTACGATGCGCAGTCGGTGGAGCCCGAGGCGAAGAAAGAAGAATCGGGCGAACACCCGGAGGGCAAGCCGATCGAGCCGAAGGACGGAACCGATAAGAATACGCCGCCCGGCGTGTCGCCCGAGGCCGAGGCCAAGCAGTTGAACGCCCAGGTCTCGAACTGGGTCTATGCCCTGCCCACCTACAAGGCCGAGCTGTTGACCAAGACGCTGGCCGCGCTGGCTGCGCCTCCCGAGGAAAAGAAACGCAGCCGATGGTCACCCAAGCCCGCAAAGAAGGCCCAGCAACCCGCCGGCCGGTGAGCCTGCGCCGGGTCCGCGCACAGCCCCGCCTGCCCTATTTCGATACCGTCTTCCGGCTCCTGGACTCAGAACCTGGCGCGCCCTTGCTACAGGCCTTGGGCGCGCGCCACGTGCACTGGGGTTATTATCCGGACGCGGGCACCGGCGATACCTCGCTGGCAGCACTGCAACGTGCCCAGGAGGCCTTGACCGAACAGCTCGTAGCCGCGGCCGACGTCCGCGACGGCCAGCGCGTCCTCGATGCCGGTTGCGGATTCGGCGGGACCGCAGCGTTTTTGACGGCGCATTATTCGGGCCTCGAGGTCTCGGCACTGAACATCGATGCGCGCCAGTTGCGCCGCGCCCGCTCGCTCGCGTCCGGTCCGGTACCCCATCCGATTATCTTCGTACAGGCGGATGCCTGCGCGCTGCCTTATGCCGACGGCGTGTTCGATACGCTGCTCGCGGTCGAATGCATCTTTCATTTTCCCAGCCGGCTGCGCTTCTTCCGGGAGGCGCGCCGCGTGCTGCGGCCCGGCGGCTGGCTCGCGATCTCGGACTTCGTGCCCCATGGGCCGGCCATACCCCGGCTCGCAGCGTGGGTCCTGGCGCATGCGGCCGAGATCGAGCGTTTCTACGGTTGGTTCAATTATCTCTCGCCGTGCAGCGTCACCGGGTATCGCTGGATGGCGAAGCGCCGCGGCTTTGCCATGCGCGAGGACCGGGACATCACCGCGCATACGCTGCCCACCTACCCGGCGCTCCTCGGGCCCATCCGGGCCACCGGACACCGCGCGGCCGAGCGCGCCACCGAGTTGGCCCAGGAGGTTAGCCGCCGCGGCTGGGTGCGTTATCGGATCTTGAGCTTTGAGGCCATCGTTTAATCCGCATGTACCGCGGACGCGGCCCAGCGAACCAGTTGAGGCGCCCCTCTACAGCGCCTTGCTGGGCTAACGGTGCTTGAGCAAGTCATCGACGGTGAGCCCGATGTCTTTGGCGATTTGCCTGAGCAATAGGGGCGAAACAACCCCGGCCCTGATGAAACGGTACGGTGGTGCATCGTCCAGCACCGTCGCGAAACTGCTTGTGCGAACCACGCTGCCTGACCTCCGAGAAACCGAGCTTGAGAAGAATCGCGACGACCTCTGCCGGCTTGAGAGGTGGGATGTTGCCCATGCCTATGCAACGGCAACGTTCTGAATCCCCACAAACTCAGACTCAAGCCGAGGCTCTCCATCTTCGAGTAGCATGGCAATGACCTCTTGAAGATTGCGATTGAGTTCATCGAGCGTCTCGGCTTGGGAGTGCGCGCCGGAAAAACCAGGAACGTAACCGACAAACAAGCCGGTTTGGGGACAACGCTCGATCACCGCAGAATAAACCCTCATAACCAGCCTCCAAGATTCAGATGAGTAGATAGAGCTACTAAAGGCTTCGCTGCACGACACAATTCTTAAAGCCCAACGTTTCCGGTGACGCATGCCCCGCTGAAACATAATTATCCGTTCAAGGCAGGACCGGCGGCAGCGACTTTACCAGTTCGTTCTTCCTCGCCACCGCCGAGCCGCTCAGGGCAAATCCCTGCAATTGGCGATCGGGGCTGTAAAAAAGCGCGGCCAGGCCGCCGCTCTCGCGCTCGTATTCCCAGACCCCTGCAAGCCCGGCGGCGGGCGGCGAGACGACTACCGGATGGGCAGTGGTTTTGACGAGTATAGGCATCGCCGGATAGCTGAGATCGGTGGGCGTCCCGGTCAGGGTACGGGCCAGGGCACGCGCCGCGTGCATGATGGGCATGACGAAGGGCAGGACCAGTCCCTCGATCTCCATGCAATCGCCCAGCGCGTAGACCCCGGCGGCACTGGTGGCCAGCCGCCGGTCGACCACGATGCCGCGCGCGGTCTTGATGCCGGAGCGGGCGGCGAGCGCGGTGCGCGGCCGCAACCCGACCGCCGAAAGCACGGCATCGGTCTCGAATCGCGTCTCGTCCGAGAGCGTGACCCGAAGCCGGCCGCCGCTACGCTCCACGCCGTAGACCACCGGGCCCAGGTGCCAGCGCACGCCGATGCGTGCCAGCCCTTCCTGCAGGTCGCGGCCGAAGGGCTCGGGTACCAGCCGGCCCAAGGGATAAGAGTAGGGATCGATCACCTCGGCCTCGATCCCCGCGCTGTGCAGATCGTTGGCGAACTCGCAACCGATGAGCCCGGCGCCCATGATGGTGACGTGGCGGGCCGCGCTGATCGACCCGCGAAAGCGCGTGTAATCGGCCAGATCGTTCACCGATTGCACGCTGGCCGCGGCCTCGCCCTGTACCGGGATGGGGATCGGATCGGCGCCTAAGGCCAGCACCAGGCCGCGGTATTCGAGCATCTCGTTGCCGATGCACAGGCTGCGGCGGTCCACGTCCAGCTCGGTGACGCGGGTCTCCGTACGCACCTCGGCATCGAGTTGGCGTGCCATCGCGGCGGCGTCCGAGATCGGGATCTCGGCGGGTGTCTTGCCGCTGGTGAGGGCGTTGGACAGCATGGGCTTGGAGTAATAACGCCCGTCATCCGCGCTGAGGATAACCAACGGGGTGCTCTTATCGAGCTTACGCAGCTCGCGCGCCAGCGAATATCCGGCCAGGCCGGAGCCGACGATGATAAAGGGTGGCGGCATCGTAGCGGTGGTAGTCAGCTATAACGAAAGAGGCGAGAATCCTCGAAATATGGGATGGCAATAACCAGAAACCCATAACGCAGGAGGTATTCTCGCCATGGGAAAGCGTAACTATCGTGCTCAGAAAGTCAACGAGATTCGGTGGGAAGCGAGGGGCCGGCGTGTCGAGGACAAGCCGCTGGTATTCGCGGTGGATGTCGCCAAGGTCGAGCCGTATGGGCTATTGACGGACCGGGAACGAGGGTGGTGAGTGGGATACCCGCGCTGTTTGCGGCGTAACCCACCAACCCGTCGGCCGCAGGCCGACGCCTGATGAATCGTAGCCGGCACAGGCGTCGGCGGGGCATCAGACCTAGGGTTGCCATACCGACGTTGCACAACGGAGGTGGCATTCGACCTCCTAATTATAAAAGCAGGACCTCTCTCGCCTTATGCAATCCCCCCGCAAGCGCTCGATTTCCTCCAAGGTATTGTAGAACGCAAACGAAGCCCTGACCGTCGCCGGGACAGCAAAGCGCTCTGGCCCCACCGCATGTGCGCCGCCACCCATTGATGGGTTTCGCTTCGCTCTACCCATCCTACGCAGGATGACGATGACACCAGATATTTTCCTTAAAGGCTGGATATCACCGGTGGTGATGTCCAGCGCAACGCTACAAACTCGCTGCAACCCTGTCTTTTACGCCCTTCCCTGACGATCCGCGTGGATATTTATGCAACTGGAGGGTTAGCTCAACACTTTTCTCCCCATTGGAAGGCGATGATCCTCATCGGTTCGCCACAGCGAGGGCGCGCGAGGGGGAACACTTAGCCCAGCGTTTTGTAGGTCTCCTCCAGAGTGTGAATATATCACAGAAAAAATGTGAATACCTCACAGTTAAAGTTGATTGAGATGGTTATGATTAGCAATGATAAACAAGCATGCGTGAAGCTGCATTGCTAATCTAAGGGAAGTGAGCACGCCGGAGAATGGAGATATATACATGCGCCGTGGTACTGTTCAAGTGAAGAAAGCGCCGCAGATGATTCACGGGTTTGCTTAGAGAAATCGCCTAACATCGCGTTCGAAAAGGACACCGCAAAGTACACGTTACCACCATCTTATTAAGGAGTAAAAAATGACCAAGCCCGATAGTGACTATTTCGATATCCATGTCCGCGCTCAACTGATCGACGTCGCCAAGGCCGACAAGGCCCCCGAAGTCTCCGCGTACGCATTTTCTTCCGAAGGTAAGTTCCTGGCCACGGCGCCCGTTGATGCCAAAGGCGCGGCGACTCTCAAGGTGCCGGCGTCGTCCAGCGTGGCGCGGCTGCGCGTCCTCGTCGGCCCCAAGTTCGAGAAGGACTCGGCGGACTTCAACGATCTCATCCGCCGCGGCGCCCAGGAAAAGCATCTGCGCGTCGATGCCAAACCCGCGCGCCGCGAGGTGGAGCTGACGATCTTCCCGGATATCTGGCGCTGCTGGCTCTGGGGCTTCTGCTTCGTCCGCGGCAATCTGAACAAGCGCGTGCTCGTGGGCGGCCAGTATGAAAGCTATCCCGTCTGCAACGCCACCGTAGAGGTCTACGAGGTCGATCCCATCTGGGTCATCATCCCCAAGCTGCCCGATCTCGTGCTCGATCGCCTGCGCGACATCATCGTCAATCCGCGGCCGATACCCATTCCGATTCCGGAGCCCGGCCCCGATCCCGCGCCCTTCGCCCGCACGGCCATGCTGCAGGATCAGGCGCAGCTCCGCCATCGCCTGGATGCCGATGGCGCGGCCACGCTGAAGCAGCTCTCCGGCGCCACCGATCTCCGCTACGCCGCGCAGCTCGGGAGCAAGCAACAATTTCAGCAGGCGCTGATCGATAACGCCAAGCTGATCCGGCCGCTGTTCTGCCTGTTCTATCCCCATTTCGTGACCAAGCAGCTCGTGGCCACGGCCCGCACCGACGAGTGCGGCCATTTCCAGACCCTGTTCTACAAGGGCTGCAACAACCCGGACACGCCCGATCTCTACTTCAAGGCCAAGCAAAAGCTGTTCGGCTTCTTCGATGTGTACATCTACGCGCCGACGCCGATCGCCTGTTACACCTGGTGGAACTATGTCTGCGGCACCGAGGTTAATCTCTACACGTCAAGTCCCTGGGCCCATACCTGCTCGCCGTGCCCGCCGATCGTCGGCCCCGGCGGCAAGAACCGCTGGGTCGCCTTCCTGTCCATCGGCGCCCACGGCCTCAACAATATCTACGGCACGGCGCAAGACCTTGCCGGCAGTACCACGCCCACGAATCTCGGCCTGACTCAGAGCGGCGCGCCCTGGGGCGGCATGCTCCTGCCGCGGCTGGAATTCTCCAACGATCTGGAGGCCGCGGGCGTGCGCTACTACCGGCTCTCCTGGCGCAAGGGCAGCAGCGGAACGTTCCTGCCGCTCAAGGGCCAGGTGCATCATTACTATCGTCATGATGTGGCGACGCCCACCGGCAACATGCCGGCCTGGACACCGGAGCTGCTGGGGCCGTTCGCCGTCGATGACGGGGCGGGCCATCAGGTGCCTGATCTCTTCAAGATTCCGTACCCGTCGGTGGCGCCCGCGGGCGTCTGGGACGTGCCGCCTGATATCAACGAAATCAAGGAGCATTTCGCCAGCGCCAAATTCCCCAGTCAGGACAGCGCGCCGGGGATGCATTACGACAACGGCGTCCTCACCGGCACGGACACCAGCGGCAAGTACGAGATCATGGTCGATCTTTTCAATGCCACGGGACAGCCGGTGAATATCGGCCCGCTCGGCATCGTCTATGCCGTGCCGACCGATCCCGATGGCTCCGGCACTATCAATACAGTGGATGCCTCGACCCTCGGCCTGGTCAGCGGCAACAGCATGGTGATCACGCTCCATGTCGACAACAACCTCTGCTTCGCCGGCATCAATGCACCCACCATCGGCGCGGCCTCGGCCGATATTTGCTGCGGCGTGCTCAAGTATCAGGCGAGCGATTCCGTCACCATGGCGTGGCGGGCGGAGCACCCGCACAACTTCGCCACCTATAGCTTCAGTGTGGTGCGCGGCACCCAGGGCGTCATCGCCGAATCGGGGCCTGTGGCCGCCAGCACCAGTCCGAAGGTGCAGACGGTCGATCACCTACTGAACGACAACCTGCCGCCGGGATGCCCGGTGGGCGGCTGCGTCGTTGCCGGCTTCAGCGAGAACCTGCATGTGGACGCCATGGCCACCGACGGCTGGACGAGCGAGCTGGGCTACGATGCCGACGCCGTCCGGGCTTTCGTGCTGGCGAAGGCGTAGGGCGAGGTCGCCCCTCTATCC
>JBOIDW010000186.1:0-2407 GCA_050740655.1 Gammaproteobacteria bacterium
CTATCAAGCCTTCAACAATGGCTTCGGCGAGCCCGATTACGGCCTGCGCGGGTTCCGGCAGTTCGTCGTTTACGAGGACGGTTTCAGGGTGCCGGGCCCAAGCTCCCAGGAAACCGCACACCTCGAGCGGGTCGAGGTGCTGAAAGGCCCGGCCTCCGCGCTCTATGGCCGCATCGAGCCCGGTGGGCTTATACATCAGGTCACCAAGCGGCCGCTGGCTACCGCCTCATACGCCTTGAGGCAGCAGTTCGGATCGTTCGATCTGTACCGGACCACGCTGGATGCGACCGGCCCTCTCACGAAGGACGACGCGCTCCGCTATCGGCTGAACATCGCCCACGAAACCGCCGACTCGTTCCGCGATTTTGTCGATAGGGAGGGTCTGTTCGTCTCGCCGGTCGTGACCTGGAACATCGGGGCTCATACACAAGCGAGCGTCGATTACCAGTACCGGTTTCGGGACAGCTCCAGCGACCGGGGGATCCCGATCGTGAACGGTCGTCCGGCGCCGGTAGCCATCAGCCGTTACTATGAAGAGCCGGGGATCAGCGCGGTTGAAACCGAGTCGCACCGCGCTGGATTCATGTGGTCGCACGCGTTCAACGACCGCTGGGTGCTGCGCCAGCGCTTCAAGGCGGATCGGGATCGATTGGACGGGCAGAGGATCGAGCCGGGCCGGGTAATCGACAGGCGTACGCTGACGCGGACGGCCAGGGACAGGACGCAAGACACGGAGACCTATTTCACCACCCTGGACCTCACCGGGGAGTTTACGACCGGCGCATTCAAACACCGCGTCTTGACGGGTCTCGATTACTACGACACGGAAACGGTATTGGGAGGAGGCGCCATCGTCCCCTATGCCGACATCGACCTCTTCGAGCCCGTTTACAGCGGCGTACGACCCGTCTTCCCAGCGGTACCCGAGTCCGCGCGTCGGCAGGACTGGTTTGGTTTATATTTTCAGGACCAGATCGATCTCCTGGAAAATCTCCATGTGCAGGGCGGGGGGCGCTACGACTGGGCCAGTACCAAGGAGTCCCAATCGGTTACGGACCCCACCGAGAGGGTCGAAGACAGGGCCTTCAGCCCGCACGTCGGCTTGGTCTATCAACCAACGTCATGGCTCGGGCTTTACGCTAGTTACGCCGAATCCTTCGGCGCCTTCGCGCAACTCGGGCGCTCTCGTACCGGCGAGCCCTTCGGGCCCGAGACCGCGACCCAGTACGAAGCCGGCCTCAAGGCCGATGTGCTCGACGGCAGCCTCACGGCGACCCTGGCCTTTTATCACCTCGCTAAGCAGGACATCCTGACGCCTGACCCGGTCGATCCGGACTTCTCGGTCCAGATCGGCGCGGCGCGTAGCCGCGGCATCGAGCTGGATGTGAGCGGTGCGCCCACCCCCGCCCTCAAGCTCATCGCCTCGCTCGCCTACACGGACACCGAGATCACGACAAGCAATCTAGGAGACGAGGGCAATCCCTTGGCGGCCGTACCGGAGTGGAGCGGGAGCTTGTGGGCCGTACACACCCACCAGGAAGGGTCCCTACGTGGGCTCAAATTCGGGGCCGGGATCTTCGCCGAGGACACACGGCCCGGTGACAACGCCGGGACCTTCGAGCTTCCCGGCTATGTGCGCGTGGATCTCCTGGCCGCTTATGAATGGCCTATCGGGAATACCCAACTCACCGCCCAGCTCAACGTCGAGAACGCACTCGATCAGGAGTACTTCAAGAGCCCCATCCTCATCAGTGCCGTTTCGGGCGCGCCGCGGACGTTCCTGGGCTCGATCCGGATCGAGTTCTGAGGCGGGGGCCGGAACCTCGTTGGAAGCACATACCCACGTTCAGACTCATACCATATTCGAAAAGACCGGTACTTACTCTTTTGACTTTGATCTGAGACAATCGGGCCGATGCGGGCATTATACATTTGTGGTTCGATAAACCAGACGCGGATGGTGCATCAGGTCGCGCGGCAGTTGCCGCAATTCGAGGCCTACTTCACGCCCTACTACGGTGATGGTTTTATAAAGCTGGTTTGGCGCGCCGGGCTGCTCGACTTTACAGTCATGGGCGGTCAGTTCCTGCAGCGGACGCTAAAATATCTGCAGACGCATCGGCTCGCCCTGGATCTCGAAGGCCGGAACGGTCCCTACGATCTGGTCGTCACCTGCAGCGATCTCATCGTCCCGCGCAATATCGTGGGACCGAAGCTAGTGCTGGTGCAAGAAGGCATGACCGATCCCGAGACGCTGGCGTTTCACCTCGTCAAAGTGCTCAAGCTACCCCGCTGGATCGCGCAGACCGCGGCCACCGGACTTTCCGATTTGTACGATATTTTCTGTGTTGCTTCCGACGGATACCGGGACCTCTTCATCCGCAAGGGCGTGCGGCCGGACAAGATC
>JBOIDW010000187.1:0-21176 GCA_050740655.1 Gammaproteobacteria bacterium
CGTGTTGGCATGAAGGCGTTTTCGCTGACTACGGAAGCGAGTATCAATGAGGAGCCCGGTGCGGTAGTTTCGCACGCCGGGATCTGTGCCGGGGGCGCCGGGTAACCGGCGTCCCTACGGCGGCGCCCATGAGCCAGGCTAGCGCCGCGCCGAGCTGGGCGCTGTACCGGCGTTTGCTGCGCTACGTCTTGCCGTACCGGCGTACGTTCGCGATCGGCGTGTTCAGCATGATGCTGCTCGCTGCCACCGAGCCCTTGCTGCCGGCCCTGCTCAAGCCACTGCTCGACGGCAGCTTCTTCGAGCAGGACGCCGCCGAGCGGTTGGCCATGCCGGGCCTCATCGTGCTGCTGTTTCTGGTGCGCGGGGGCGTCGATTACAGCGCCGACGTCTCGATTCAATGGGTGGCACAGAAGGTGGTGATGGACCTGCGTGCCGAGATGTTTCGCCGCATTGCGGTGCTGCCGACCGGCTTCTTCGACCAGGTGAGCTCCGGCGAGCTCATCTCCAAGGTGAGCTTCGACGTGGCCCAGGTCGCGCAGGCCGCGACCCGCGGGCTGACGGTACTGGTGAAGGACGCCCTGGCCATCAGCGGACTGCTGGCCTATATGATCTACGTGAATTGGCTGCTGTCCCTGGTGGTATTCTCGGTGGCGCCGGTGGTGGCCCTGGTGATCCTCTCAGTGAGCCAGCGGTTGCGGCGCATGAGCCAGAAGGTGCAGCAGTCCATGGGCGCCATTACCCAGGTCGCACAGGAGACCATCGAATGCCACAAGGCCGTCAAGGTGTTCGCCGGACAGGATTATGAAGCCGGCCGCTTCCACAAGGCCATCAACCATACCCGCCAGTTCACCATGAAGGTGGTCACGGCGGCCTCCGCGAACGTCCCCATCAACCAACTCGTCATGTCCATGGTGCTGGCTGCCGTGACCTATCTCGCTGCCTCCCAATCGGCGGCCGGCAAGCTCACCGTCGGCGAGTTTGTCTCGTTTTTCGCCGCCATGACGTTGCTGATGGCCCCCATCAAGCGGGTTACCGGCATCAACGAGCATCTACAACGCGGGCTGGCCGCCGCCCAGAGCGTATTCGGCCTCATCGACGAACCGGCCGAGCCGGACTTCGGCACGCTACGGATCGGCCGCGCCCGCGGCGAGGTGCGTTACGACAACGTGGCGCTGCAATATCTACCCGGGCATGCGCCGGCCCTGGACGCGGTCTCGGTCACCATCGCCGCCGGCGAGACCGTGGCCCTGGTCGGGGCCTCGGGCAGCGGCAAGTCGAGCTTCGTGAATCTGCTGCCGCGCTTCTATCACCCGAGCCAAGGGCACATCGAGTTGGACGGTGTCAACATCGTGGCCTTGACGCTCGAATCACTGCGCGCCAACGTCGCCCTGGTCAGCCAGGAGGTGTTGTTGTTCAACGATACGATCCGCAACAACGTCGCCTATGGCGCGCTGCGCGGGCGTTCGGACGAGGCCGTGCGCGCGGCTGCCGAGGCCGCCCATGTCACGGAGTTCGTGCGCCAGCTCCCGCTCGGGTTCGAGACCCTGATCGGCGACAACGGCGTGCGGCTCTCGGGCGGCCAGCGCCAGCGCTTGGCCATCGCCAGGGCGATCCTCAAGGACGCGCCGGTGTTGATCCTCGACGAGGCGACCTCCTCGCTCGATACGGCCTCGGAGCGGCATATACAGGAGGCACTGGAGTATCTGCGCCGCGGCCGGACCTGCATCATCATTGCCCATCGGCTCACCACCGTCGAAAACGCCGATCGCATCATCGTACTGCGGCAGGGCCGCATCGCGGAGATCGGCAGCCACGCCGAGTTGATTACCCGCCAGGGCATCTATACCGAGTTGCATCGGCTGCAATTCAAATCGGAAGCCCAGTAGCCCCCGATGCGTTTTCCGCCGCGGATCTTGCCCTGGCACCCGGATAGTCGTTATAGTCGATTCCAGGCGCGGGCGGCGCTAATAACCGCTGGCCCGTGAACCCGAGCCCACCCTAGGGAAAAACCCGATTGAAGCGGAACCTACTAATTGAGGCCCTGCCATGAACGAAAACAAAAAAATGGACCCTGCCGGGCTCCCGAGCGTAAACACACTGACGCGCCCCCTGGTGCAGGCACTCATCGAGCAGGCGCGCGAGTTACGCATCGGCGTCGAGCGGCTGGCCAACGGCACGACTGTCGTCGATGCCGGGATCAAGGTTACGGGTGGGCTGGAGGCCGGGCGGCGTATCGCCGAGATCTGTCTGGGCGGGCTCGGCCAGGTGCGGATACGGGCCGGTAACGCCTTCGCGAACTGGCCCTGGCATCTCGATGTGCATACCGCGCATCCGGTCATCGCCTGCTTGGGTAGCCAGTACGCGGGCTGGGCCTTAAAGCATGGCGAGGGCCAGGGCGCCTTCCAGGCCCTGGGCTCGGGCCCGGGGCGCGCCTCCGGGAGTACGGAGGAATTGTTTCATGAGTTGGGTTACCGTGATCGGGCCGATACGGCTTGTCTGGTGTTGGAGGTGAGCGCGCAGCCGCCGGTCGAGATCGCGGACAAGGTAGCGGCGAGCTGTGGTATACCCCCGGAGCGGTTAACCCTGATCCTGACCCCCACCACCAGCCTGGCGGGTGGCGTGCAAGTGGTCGCGCGCTCGCTGGAGGTGGCCCTGCACAAGGTCCATGCCCTGGGATTTCCGCTTACGGCCGTCGTGGATGGCATGGCGACCGCGCCGGTGCCGCCGCCTTCGCGTGCTCACATGATTGCCATGGGCCGCACCAACGACGCCATCCTGTTTGGCGGCCATGCGCAGCTCTACATCGATGCCGGCGATGACGAGCTCCGGCAGTTGGCGGAGCAGCTACCGAGCAGCGCCTCGCGAGACTACGGCAAACCGTTCGCGGAGATGTTCGAGGACTCCTTCAAGGGCTCCAATTACAACTTCTACGATATCGATCCCATGCTGTTCAGCCCGGCGCGGGTTACCGTGACCTCGCTGAAGACCGGACGTAGCTTCCACGCCGGACGTTTTAACGAGGCACTCCTGGAGCAGTCCTTCAGTTAGCGCCCTCGGCCATGGGGGCGATCGCCATCATCACCGATGAGCCGGGCTGGCATGGGGCGCAGCTCAAGCGCGCGTTTGCGGCGCGCGGCTACGAGGGGCATTACGTCTCACTGACCGAGTGTTCGTTCGACCTCTGCGATCGGTCCTTGATCCGTATCCCCGGTGTCCATCCGGCGTTACCGCTCGGAGCCTTCGTGCGCGGCGTACCGGGCGGGACGTTGGAGCAGGTGGTCCTGCGTCTCGACGTGTTGCATGGCCTGCGTGAGCTGGGCGTGCCGGTATATAACGACGGGCGCGCCATCGAGCGGACCGTGGACAAGGCCTTGACCAGCTTTCTACTCAAGCGGCGCGGGGTCCCGACGCCGGATACCTGGGTCATCGAGAATGAAGCGGCGGCACGTGCGCTGATCGCCCGCGAGACGGCGGCCGGCCAGCCACTGGTCATGAAGCCCTTGTTCGGCTCACAGGGCCTGGGCATCACGCTCATCCGCGGCCTAAGCTCGCTACCCGATGACCCAAGCGGTTTTGGCAAGGTGTTCTATTTACAGCGCTTTGTGGAGAGCCGCGATGAGGAATGGCGCGACTGGCGGGTCATGGTAGTGGGCGGCCGCGCCATCGCCGTGATGCAGCGGCGCAGCCGGCATTGGATCACCAACCGGGCGCAAGGCGGGCGCTGCATCGCGGTCGTTCTGGACCGGCGCTTGGCACAGTTGGCCGAGGCGTCGGTGCGGGCCATCGGCATCGACTATGCGGGGGTGGACCTGTTGCAAGACGCCAACGGAGAATTTCTGGTCACGGAGGTCAACAGCATCCCGGCCTGGTGGGGCCTGCAAGCGGTATGCGGGTTCAATATCGCCGAGCGCCTGGTCGCGGACTTCTGCGAGCGCTTGATCGCGGGGGGGTGTCGCGCAGTCTCGTGACGAGCGCGTTAGGACCCGCCGTTGCGCAGGCCTTTCGCGTCGCCTGCCGGCTGGACGTGGCGGCCTTTAAACCCGGCAACGTGAGCCGGCTGTCGGCCGGCCACGGCATGAGCGCAGAGGATTTCCTCCTGAGTGCCGAGTGTGCGGCGGGGCCGATGGCCGAGGCGGGGCTGAGAGTCGGGGAGCGGGTCCTGCGCAGCATCGAGTCGACGCGGGCCGCGGTAGGCTGCAATACCAACCTCGGCATCGTCCTCCTGTGCGCGCCGCTGGCCCAGGCAGTACTATGCCCCGGCCTCGAGGGCGGACTGCAAGCCCGCCTCGGACGAGTGCTCGCGGGCCTCGACCGGGAGGATGCACGCGGCGCGTTTCGGGCCATTTGCATCGCCGGTCCCGCGGGATTGGGCGCGATCGGGGCAGGTGACGTGCGCGCCGAGCCGCAGCTCGATCTGCGTGCGGCCATGGCCCGGGCAGAGACATGGGACCGCATCGCCCGGCAGTATGCGCACGGCTACGCGGACGTATTTTCACTGGGGTTGTCGCGGCTGCGCGCGGCCCTCATGGAGCGAGGGGATGGATTAGAAGGGGCAACCGTGGCATGCTATCTCGCCTTTCTCGCGACGTATCCGGACACCCACGTGGCCCGGAAGTACGGTAACGATCGGGCCGAGGGCCTGCGCCGCGCCGCGAAAGAGGTAGAAACCCGCTTCAAGGCATGCGAGAATTTTTCCGCTGCAATGCCCTTACTGCGGGACTTCGATAACAAGCTAAAGCGGGAGGGGCTCAACCCTGGCACCAGCGCGGACTTAACGGTCGCAAGCCTTTTCGCCTGGGCGCTGGATCACCTGTTAGCGGACGGTGATCTCAGGTGCCTTTTGGAGGCAAGCCGATAAGACGAGATCGGGCCTGGCCCGTAACCAATTAGGGTGGCAAGCGATGTCTATATTCAAAGCACTTGTCGGACAACAATCAACCGGAGCATCGATAGGAGCAAAAACCATGGCAGTAGTGGATAGAGTACTAGTGGGGGAGTCGTTGGTGGGCGATGGCAATGAGATCGCGCACATCGACCTTATCATGGGGCCGCGCGGCAGCGCTGCCGAGGCGGCGTTCTGCAACGCCCTGTCCAACCAAAAGGACGGTTTCAGCACCTTGTTGGCAGTGGTCTCGCCGAACTTGGCTTGCAAGCCCAACACCATCCTGTTCAACAAGGTCACCATCAAGGGTGCAAAGCAGGCCGTGCAGATGTTCGGTCCGGCTCAGCGCGCCGTCGCGATGGCGGTCACCGACTCGGTGGAGAGCGGTATCATCCCCGCCAATGAGGCCGATGACATCTACATCTGCGTCGGCGTGTTCATCCATTGGATGGCCGAAGATGACGCCAAGATCCAGGACTATAATTACGAAGCCACTAAACAGTCCATCGAGCGTGCCGTCAAGCGTATTCCGAAGGCGAGCGATGTAATCGCCAAGAAGAAGACGGCACACCCCTTCGCGGCGCACGCGTAATCCGCGAGCCTAGGCCCTCGGTCCGCGCGGGACCGAAAACCGTTAATGCCCCGGCCGGTCCGGGGCATTTTTTTGCGGCGCTGCGATCGGTGCCAATCGTTCCAACAAAGCGCCACGATAAAGCGCGGTCCCGACCAGCGCGCCGCATAGACCGAGCCGTGCGAGGTCATCGAGGTCCTGTGAACCACGTACCCCGCCCGCGGCGTAAAGCCTTCGGCCATCGGCCTGCTCATGCAACATCGCAAGCCGTGCGCGATCGGGTCCCCGGCTCGTTCCGACCCGGTCCAGTTGCATGGCGATGAGCCGCTCCGGCCACAGCTCGGTGCGCTGCAAGATCGCCCTGGGACCGCGCAGCGCGTCGGCGTCGAAATCCAGCGAAAGTACCCATTCGCGCCCGGCGAGCGCCGCCATCAGCGCGGAATACGAGCGGAGATCGGCGTGACTCTCGCTGGCCAGGACCGGCACACAGGGCAATCCCGCATACGGCTGTAGCGCGTCCGGATGAGAAAACCCGGCATCGATCCAAAACTCCACTTGCGGGAAGTCATACACCAGTGCCGTTAACAGCCGGCAATTCGTGCCTTGCCCTTGCAGAGCGTCGAGGTCGGCGACATAGACCGTGTCGAATCCATGACGCGCGCATAAGCCCTCCAGGATGGCGCGCGGCTCGCTGGAGTCCGCGTAGCGGGTGCGGAGCGGCGCATAGCGTTCGCGCCGCCCGCCCGCCGCGTGGACCGCGATGCCGGCACGGATATCCAAGACGGGTATCACCTCCATAACCGATGCCGTTGACCCTCAAGAGCGGAAAGCGCGGATCCTATCGGATCTTCGTCTGTGAGTATGTGAGCGGCGGTGGTTGCCGGGCCGATGCCGAGCTGCCGGCGATTGCGACCGAAGGGGACGGCATGCTGCGGGCCCTGTTGCACGACCTACGCTCGATCGATGGGCTGTCGCTCAGCACCGCGCGCGATGCGCGGCTGCCGCCCATAGACGGCCCGTGGGAGGTGCGTGTGATCCAGGCGGGGGAGGACCCATGGCCTGTCTGGCGGGAGCAGATCGAGGCGGCTGACGCGGTGTGGCCGGTCGCGCCCGAGACCGGCGGCGCCCTGGAACGGCTCAGCCGCATGGTGGAGAAGGCCGGGCGCACGCTCTTGGGCTCGCGGCCGGATGCCGTGGCGTTGACGAGCAGCAAACTGGCTACGGCGAGATTGCTGGCCGAGAACGGTATCCCGGTCATCGAGAGCTATGCGTCAGGAGGGCCGATTCCCGACAGCATCACGGGTTGGATCACCAAACCGGATAATGGGGCGGGTTGTGAATCGACCTATTACTTCGCGGATCGTGAGACCGTCCGGCGCTGGCGTGCAAGCCCAACAGCGGGCCATTTTATTGTCCAGCCCTATATCGAGGGCGTGCCCGCGAGCCTGAGTGTGCTGTGCTATGATGGCTCGGTAACGGTCTTGGCATACAACCGCCAGGACATCGAGTTGAGCGACGGGCAGCTGCACTTTCGCGGTGTTGCAGTCGGTGGCTTGGTTGCCGATCGAGCAATACTCGCGGCCTTGGCACAAACGGTGGGCCGGGCGATCCCGGGTCTCCGCGGCTACGCCGGCATCGACCTCGTGTTGAGCGCCGCGGGTCCCATGGTCGTCGAGGTCAATCCGCGGCTTACCACCGCGTATGTCGGCCTGCGCAGTGTGATCCGGAGGAATCCCGCGGAATTGCTGTTGCCGGCCTTGGGTTTGCCCCTGTCCAGCCGTTCCTGAGCGAATCTCGCCCCTGTGGATACCTATACCGGATGGGACCTCGGCGGGGCCCATTTAAAGATGACCCGGATCGATGCCCAAGGGCGGCTGCTCTGCGTCAGGCACATCCCTAGTCCTTTGTGGGAGGGCGTGGAGCGGCTGGACCGCGCCTTGGATCAGGCACTCCCCGAGTGCGCTGCGGGTAGCGTACACAGCGTCACCATGACCGGCGAGCTGGCCGATGTGTTTATCGATCGGCGCGCCGGCGTTACCGCCTTGGTAGAACGCATGCAGGACCGCTGGTCCGGGGCGCGCTTGCGGATCTATGCCGGGCGCGGCGGTCTACTGGAACCGGAGCGGGCGGCAGCCGAGGCGAGCAACGTCGCCTCCGCGAACTGGCACGCCGCGGCCAGTTACTTGGCGCGGAGTTGCCGGCAAGGGATATTGGTCGATATTGGCAGCACGACCAGCGACCTAGTCTATGTTCAAGATGGCCGCATTGCATTTCAGGGTTATAGCGATGGCGAACGGCTGGCCAGCGAAGAACTGGTTTATACCGGTGTCGTGCGCACGCCGGTGATGACCGTGGTGCAACGCGTGCCGTTTAACGGTGCATGGCAATCGCTTGCCGCGGAGCGCTTCGCGACGATGCTGGACGTGCATCGGATGAGCGGAGCGCTGGGGACCGCGTTGGAGCCGTTCCTCCCGGAGGTCGGCGCGGATGGGCGCGGTCTCGCGCCCGTGGACTGCGCGCGGCGCTTGGCGCGGATGCTGGGGCGGGACCTGCAAGAGGGGACGCTACCCGTTTGGCGCCAAGTGGCGTGTGGTATCGGCCGGGCCCAGGAGCAGCGCTTGCTGGAGGCGCTGGAGCGGCTGCGCTCGCGTTACCCGGACGCGCGCGGCGCGCCGCTCGTGGGGGCAGGCCTAGGCCGTTTTCTGGTGCGCCGCCTGGCGGCGATGCTCGACTGCGTCTATATCGATTTCTCGGAGCTGGTGTCCGGCCCGCCCGTGCTGCGGGAGGCGGCGGCAGTCTGCGCCCCGGCTACGGCGCTCGCCTATCTGCGTCAATCGAGCGATGGCCGAGCCGCACATTGAGGAGGTCCCGTATCAGGCCGATAGCGCCTCGCGCTTTGCCCAGTGGGCCACGGCGCCCTGGTCGATCTTTCTCGATAGCTGTGCATGGGAAGGTGAGCGCGGCCGCTATGACGTGCTGGCGGCCGCGCCTTACATTACGCTGACCACCCAGGGTACCCATACCGAGGTGCTCGGCCCGGACGGGCTATCCGTCTCCCGGGAAAACCCGTTTGCGCTGGTACGGCGTGCACTGGGCGAACGTGGACCAGGCAGCGCCGATGTGCCGTTTTGCGGGGGCGCGATGGGATACTTCGCCTATGACCTTGCACGCCAGTTCGAGCGCTTGCCGGCCTGTGCGCAAGCCGACATCGCCATGCCGGACATGGCAGTCGGGATCTATGACTGGGCGCTGGTCGTGGATCACCGCGAGCGGCGCGCCTTTCTAGTCGCCGCCCATCGCGACGCGCAGACGCTCAAGCAGTGGCCGGCGATCCGGGCCGCGGCGCTTGATCCCGAGGGCCGCCAATCGCGGCGCGCGTTTCGCGTCCTGTCGCCGGTGCAATCGAACCTGCGGCGCGAGGATTATGCGGAGGCCTTCGGCCGGATCCAGAGCTATATACGCGCCGGGGATTGTTACCAGGTCAATCTTGCGCAGCGTTACTCGGCGCGCGCCGAGGGCGATCCGTGGTCGGCCTATTGCCGGCTCCGCGAGTTGAATCCCGCCCCGTTCTCGGCCTTTTTCAAGTTACCGGAGGGGGCGGTATTGAGTTCCTCGCCGGAGCGCTTTCTGCGCGTGCGGGCCGGTGCGGTGGAGACCCGCCCCATCAAGGGTACCCGTCCGCGGGGTGCGACCCAGGGCGAGGACCTGGCCTTGGCCGAGGCATTGCGCACCAGCCCCAAGGACCGTGCCGAGAACCTGATGATCGTTGACCTGCTGCGTAACGACCTCGGCAAGACCTGCGCGATCGGCAGCGTGCAGGTCCCGGAGCTGTTCGGCGTCGAGAGCTACAGCACCGTCCACCATCTGGTCAGCGCCGTGGTCGGCAGGCTCGCCGCGGGGCGCGATGCCCTGGATCTGCTGGCGGGATGCTTCCCGGGCGGCTCGATCACCGGCGCGCCCAAGCTGCGGGCGATGCAGATCATCGAAGAGCTGGAACCGCACCGGCGTAGCGTTTATTGCGGGACCCTGGGTTATATTAGCCATCACGGAGATATGGATACCAATATCGCTATACGTACCCTGGTGTCGAGCGCGGGCTGGATCCATGCGTGGGCCGGCGGCGGCATCGTCGCCGACTCCGACCGCGAGGCCGAATACCAGGAGACCCTGGACAAGGCCCAGGCCCTGTTGCGGCTCTTGAGTGGCGCGTCGATTTCCGATGTGGGTGCTTAAGCTGGGTGGTAGCCTGGCCGGTACGCGCGAGTTGCGCTGCTGGCTCCGAGCCCTGGCCGAGCATGGGGGAGGGCAGATGGTAGTGGTCCCGGGTGGCGGACCGTTCGCCGATCGGGTGCGCGACACGCAGCGGCACTGGGGATACGACGATGAAACCGCACATCATATGGCATTACTGGCGATGGCCCAGTATGGATTGGCGCTCGCCGGGATGGAGCCGCGCTTACGCGCTGCGCACGGATTAGACGAGATTGGACAGGCCTGGCTTGCCCGGCAGGTTGCCGTGTGGATCCCGGCCTGGCCTGAGATCAGGGACATCGCGCTCCCGGCTAGCTGGGATTATACCTCGGACAGTGTCGCGGCCTGGTTGGCCCGCCGCTTGGGATCAGGGCGATTGCTACTCGTGAAGTCGCCCGCCCCAACGGGCAGAAGCGCCGGCTTGCATCAGCTGATGAGGCAGGGCATCTTGGATTCCGGGTTTGAGCGTAGTATAGAGGGTCAGGACCTATCGGTATGGTGGTTGGGCGGTGATCAGCACGCCGATCTGGAAGGACTATTGAACGCTGGCGGCACGGCTGCGGCCTGTCGCATACAGCCACCGGAATACGGGCCTGCCTCACAGTTCCCGAGGTGAAGGCATAACCATCGTGAGTGGACCTGAAAGACCTATCTCTTCCCCGATTGCGGCGTTCCGCCACTTTTTGCGATGCTCGACAACGCATGGAGTCAACTGCGCTACTCCAAGGTGTCGCGCCTTGCACTCGAACGATAGTCCTCGTTTTTCGAGGCCCCCATGAAGGACGCAACGATGTCGCATAGCGGGCTGTATCCGGTCATTCTGGCGGGCGGTGGCGGCACGCGGCTCTGGCCCTTGTCGCGCGAGCACTACCCCAAACAATTCCTACGCCTCGGCGGCAACGCGACCCTGTTGCAAGCGACGGCGCGCCGGCTCGACGGCCTGGAGACGTTAGCCAGCGGTTCCGGAGCGGTATTGACAGTGCATCCGCCGACCGTCGTTTGCAACGAGACCCATCGCTTCTTCGTCGCCGAGCAGTTGCGCGAAGCGGGGGTTCGCTGCCGGACCATCCTTCTGGAACCGGTGGGCCGCGGCACCGCGCCGGCCCTGACCTGCGCGGCCGTGCTGTGCTGTGCAGAAGATTCCGATGCGGTGCTGGTGATGATGCCCGCCGACCATCTGGTGCAGGATACGAACGGATTCAATGCGGCTATGCTGAGCGGCTTGCGCTGGGTCCGGGAAGGGGCGCTGGTGACCTTCGGCGTCACGCCGGATCGAGCCGAGACGGGCTATGGTTATATCCGGCACGGTAGGCGCGCCGATGGAGGGGCCGTGGGGCCGGCCGCGTATTCGATTGCGGCCTTCGTGGAAAAGCCCGATGCGGTTACGGCCCGGGGCTACCTCGCCAGCAGTGAGTATAGCTGGAACAGCGGCGTCTTCATGATGAAGGCTGCGGTGTGGTTGGAGGCCGTCGGGCGTTATCGGCCGGAGATACTGGCGGCCTGCCGCGAGGCCTGCGCCGGTATAGTAGGCGATCGAGACTTTTCGCGCCTGGCGGTCGAACCCTTTCAACGCTGTCCCAGCGATTCCGTGGACTACGCCGTGATGGAGCGGATCGCGGGCAGCGGCGATTATTCAACGATGGTTGTCGCGCTGGACGTGGGCTGGTCCGACATCGGATCGTGGGCCAACCTCTGGGCGGTGCGGGGGCGCGATGCCGACGGCAATCTTGTGCAGGGTGACGTCTGTGCCATCGATGCGCGTGACAACGCGCTCATTGCCGAGTCGCGCTTCCTGGCCGTGCTCGGCTGCGAGGGCTTGGTGGTGGTCGAGACCCCCGATGCGGTGATGGTGGTGCGCAAGGACCGTAGCCAGGACGTCAAGCGCATTACCCAATGGCTGGAGTTGCATCATCGCGAGGAGCGCCTGACCCACCGGCGCGTCTATCGTCCCTGGGGCAGCTACGAGGGGGTGGACGCGGGCGATCGGTTCCAGGTCAAGCGCATCGTCGTCAAGCCCGGTGCCAAGCTATCCTTGCAGATGCACCACCATCGCGCCGAGCACTGGGTCGTGGTCAAGGGCACGTCACAGGTGGTGCGCGGCGAGGAGACGTTCTTGCTGAGCGAGAATCAGTCTACCTATATCCCTCTGGGCGTGCGCCATCGCCTGGGGAATCCCGGCACCATACCGTTGGAGCTTATCGAGGTGCAGTCCGGTCCGTATCTGGGCGAGGACGATATCCTGCGCTTCGAGGATATCTATCAACGGGCGTAAGTTGAGATTGAGGATGACACATTGACTAAGGCAGTGAACAAGGCGGTATTCCCGGCGGCGGGCCTGGGCACGCGGTTTCTCCCGGTGACCAAGGCGAGTCCCAAGGAGATGCTGCCGATCGTGGACAAGCCCTTGATCCAATATGCAGTGGAGGAAGCGGTCGAGGCCGGGATCACCGAGCTCATCTTTATTATAGGCCGCACCAAGCGCGCCATCGCCGATCACTTCGATAAGGCCTATGAGCTGGAGATGGAGTTGGAGAAGGCCGGCAAGAACGAGATCCTGCCCCTGGCGCGGGATTTTCTTCCCCCTCAGGTCTCCTGTATTTATATCCGGCAGGCCGAGCCGCTGGGTTTGGGTCACGCCGTGCTGTGCGCCAAGCCCGTGGTCGGCGATGAACCCTTCGCGGTGCTGCTTGCGGATGACCTCATCAACGGTAACGGGCGTGGCTGCATCGGGCAGATGGTTGATCTCTACTCGCGCTACAACTGCGGCGTGCTGGCGGTGGAGACCGTGCCGCGCGAGGATACGAATAAATACGGCATAGTCGTCACCCACCCGATCGAGGCCAAGGTGGGGCGGGTGCAGAGCATGGTTGAAAAACCCCGGCCAGAGGCCGCGCCTTCGAACCTGGCGGCGGTCGGCCGCTACATCCTGCCGGCGGATATCATGGAGATCCTTGAGGTGACCCGGGCTGGGGCGGGGGGCGAGATCCAGCTCACCGACGCAATAGCCGAGCTCCTGGGGCGCCGAACCGTCCTGTCCCTGGAGTTTGACGGAAAGCGCTACGACTGCGGTACCAAGCTGGGTTATCTACAGGCCACGGTGGAATACGCCTTGAAACACCCCGAATTGAGGGATGATTTTGCAAGGTATCTGGACGGCTATTGTGCCGGGCTACGTGCCTAGCGCACCGGCTGGTCCGTTGTTTCCCGTGCGCGCCTTGTTCGCCCTAGCCGGTTTGCTCGTTCTCATCCTGTTATGCGGTGCGCTCTTGTCGTTCCCTATCTACGAGTTGTTGCAGCCCATATCAGACTTCAGGTTTCACAAGGTTATTTCGCGGGTCACCAGCCTCTCTGCCTTGCTATTGATTCTTGCCTATGTCGGATATGGCAAGCTATTCGATCGGGAAACCCTGGGGTACGCAGGTTCCGGCGCCCTTGCCGTGCGGCAGCTACTGACCGGATATCTCGCCGGCATGATTATCATGATTGCAGTTGCGGCCGCGCTGGTGTTGCTGGGCATACACCAAGTCGAATCCGATTTGGAAATCAATCCGGCAGCCGTCGCTAGGATCGTCCTGAGCGCGCTGATTACGGGGACACTGGTTGGCCTCTTCGAGGAAACGCTGTTCAGGGGGGCTTTATTGGGCGGGCTTCTTGCCAAGATGAAACCCCTGGCCGCCGTATTGATCAGCAGTACCGTGTACGCGGCCGGGCATTTTCTGAAGTATCGTGAACTGCCCGCCGAGGTGCCCATTACCTGGACCACCGGCCTGGAGATGATTCCGGGCGCTTTTTACCGTTTTGGCGATCCCGCGACCCTGGATGCATTTCTCTCGCTGTTGGCCTTCGGAGTGCTGCTCTCACTGATACGCCTGAAAAACTCCGCAATCTACCAGTGCATAGGCCTGCATGCGGGTGCGGTAACCGCCATCAAGATCATCAATAAAATCACGGATTATGTACCCGATACCCCCCGAGCATTCATGGTCAATCCATATGACCACATGCTCGGTTATCTCGCATTGGTGTGGTTGTTGGCGTGTATCCTTATTTATTATTATCGGTACATCTATTCGGGTGCGGGGATCGCAGGGCGTCAGTCAGGCCAATGAATGGCCATCATCACCGCGGTCTCGTTCAGGATTCGAGCCTAGCGGGCGCCGGCTAGCGCCTCGCGCGCCTCGCGGGCGCTTGCGTAGCGGTGGTTGGCCTTCTTCGCCAGCATCCTTTCCAAGAACGCCTGGAATTGTTGAAACGGGGCCGACAGCTGCGGTGTCGGGTCATTCAGGTGGGCATCCAGAAGGTCGTCGATCTTGGTGCCGGTAAACGGTTTTCTGCGCGTCAGCATCTCGTAAAACACAATGCCCAAGCTGTAGAGATCGCAGCGGCCATCGACCGGCCGATCCGTGATCTGCTCGGGGCTGATGTAATACGGAGAGCCGATGAACTGGCCCGGGCCGGTAAGGCTGGTGTCGATCGCCAGGTTCTTGGCGATACCGAAATCGACGAGCACCGCGTCCCCATTGCCGCGGAACATGATGTTCTCGGGCTTGATGTCCCGGTGGGCGATACCGCGGCTGTGGATCTCTTCCAGGGCGCTGAGAATCTGCTGGGTGATGCGCACCGCCAGGCCAGGGTCCACGCCCCTGGCGATGCGCGCCTTGAGATCGCTCGCCGGGAAATACTCCATAGCGATGTAGATAAGGTCGTCGGTGATCCCCTGGTCGTAGATCTTGACGATATGCTGGTGGTCAATGCCGGAGATGGTGCCGTATTCGAACAGGAAGCGTTCAAGTTGAGAATCCTGGTAGTTGTTATGCGCGTCGTACATCTTCAGCACCAGCCTCTGATTGTCCGACCCGCGTTCGGCAAGATAGACCGAAGCCATGCCGCCTTGACCTATCTTGTTGAGTAGGCGGAACCCCTTGACCTTGATCTCACGGGCGGGTAGTTCCGCCGCGGGTTGTTCGGTCTTGGGCTTACTCCCGCTCAGGGAAATGGCGACCGGTTTTACGGCCGAGGCGTTGATCTCGCCCGCCAAGCGGCATTGCTTACGCAAGGCGTGCGGCAGGGAGACATTGGGAGCGGTACGGATGAGGTCCGGGTTGGCGAAGGCCAACACGTTCACAAGTTCCAGCGGCGCTGCCCCTCCCGGCAGCGGGAGCGAACCGGGCGCAGCCTCGGTGCTGAAATCGTTGCCGGCCAGTTCCGAAGTGACACTGCTGGCGGCGATGTTCCATCCCAAGGCATGGGTCTGGCGCTCCAATTCCTGAGTGTGGCGAACGGTGCTGCCAAGCAGGTTGCTGCCTAAATTATTGCCCTGTGCAGAGGTATCCATCAGGACCTTGCCGCTATGCGCCCCCGCGCCGATCCGTAACTTGGGCAACACCTGCTCGGGGTGGCGCAGCGACAACCAGGCATCCAACTGGCGCGCCACGCCCGTGATGGCAAGCGCAGACAACAAGGCGCGCCGCGCATGGTCCGCATGGTCCTTGAAGATAGCCATGACCTGTGCACCGCCGAGACTCGTTGTCGCGCCGCCTTGCCGCAAGACCTCCGTGCAGCAGTGCATAAAGAATTTATTGAACAACTCGGCGAGATCCGCGGTATCCAGGCGCTCGGCGATCTCGTGCATGGGTTGCAGGCCCGCACACAATACGGTCCCCTCAAATAGATCGACACCGATCTCTTCCAGCTCGGCCAGGCGCGCGCCACCCTCGGGCTCACCAATCTCGCGATCGTTACTTGTCAACTGTGCTGCCACCGACATCGCCTAACCGCCTATCGTAGCAGGGTTGCCGCCAGTCGAGAAAGCCCTTGGCCCGCGGCGCTCGTGTCGAGTAAGCGCACGATATGTTCCATGAGCTCGTCTTCCTTGTAAGGCTTGACCAGATACGCGTCCACCCCCACCTGACGCGCGTAGGCGCGGTGTTTGTCGGCGGTCCGCGAGGTGATCATGATAATCGGTAGGTGTGACCATTCCCCGCTGGCCCGGATGCGCTTGGTCATCTCCAGGCCATCCATGCGCGGCATCTCGATATCGACCACCACCACGTCCGGCACCCGCTCCTGCATCTGTTCCAGCGCGTCGAGCCCGTCCTTGGCCGTCACCACGCGATACCCCTCGCGTTCCAGGAAGCGGCTGGTGATCTTACGCACCGTGAGCGAATCGTCTACCACCATAACGAGCGGCAGCACCGTGCGTTCGACTTGTGTCTCACGCGACGTGCCTTGCACCATGTGGTGCGGGACACGGGTCGGATCAACAATCAGAATCACCTGCCCATCGGCCAACACCGTGCCGCCGATGAGCCACGGGACGCGCGCGAGCTGCGTGCCCAGCGGCTTGATGACCAGCTCGCGATTGCCGAGCAGACCATCCACGTGTAGCGCCATGCGCTCGGGTCCGCTGCGCAGCGCTACCACTAGGCCATGCCGTTCCACGTGACCGGGCTGATCGGTGTCCCCGAGCAGTCGCGAGAAGTAATGGAAGCCGTAACGCTGGCCGAGCCGTTCCAATGCGCCGAATTCATAGAGCCGGACTAGCTCATCGGCTTGGATGCGATATACCTCCTCGATCAGCACGCTGGGAATGGCATAGCAGCTCGATCCGACACGCGCCAGCACGGCCTTGGTCAGGGCCAGGGACACCGGCAGATAGATATGGAAGGTAACGCCTTTACCCGGCACCGATTCGACGTCGATCAAGCCGCCGAGGGCCGTGATCTCGCTCTTCACCACGTCCAGACCCACGCCGCGGCCGGCGATCTCAGTCACCTCGCGCATGGTGGTAAAGCCCGGCGTGAAGATCACCTGCATCAGCTCATCGTCGGCGACCTTGGCACCACGCGGGATGATGCCCTGCTCGTCGGCCTTCATGCGTACGCGCTCCAGCTCCAGCCCGCGGCCGTCGTCGCTGATGCTGAAATGCACCTGATTGCCGTCCTGTACGGCGTGCAGGGTGATGCTCCCATGCTCGCCCTTGCCCAGGCGGCGCCGGGTCTCGGCGTCCTCCAGGCCGTGGGCGATGGCGTTGCGCAGTAAATGCTCGAAGGGCGCCACCATGCGCTCCATGGCACCCCGGTCCATCTCGACGTTGGCGCCGGTGATTTCCAGATAGGCCTTCTTCTTGAGCGTCTTGCCGGCTTGCCGCACGGTGCGGTACAGGCGCTCCGCAATCGTGGCGAGTGGCACCATGCGTAGTTTCATCAAACCGTCTTGCAACTCGCGGTTGCTGCGTCCTTGTTGCCTCAGCATGGCTTCCGTGGAGTCCACGCGCTGCAATAGGGCCTGCTGCACGATCGCCACGTCATGCACGCTTTCGTTCATGAACCGGGTCAGCTCCTGGATACGGGTAAAGCGATCGAACTCGAGCGGATCAAAGTCCATGGCCAGATCGCTCACCAGCACCTGCTGCGCCTGGATCTGGCTTTCGGCCTGGATCTCCATCTCGCGCAGCTGATTGCGCAGCCGGTCCACGCCTTCCGTCAGCTCGTTCAGAGAATGTTTCGAACCGAGCAGCTCGCCCTCTATGCGCGAACGGGTGACGTTGATCTCGGCGGCCCCCTCGGCGAGCTTGGAGATCGCCTCGATAGAGACACGCAGATAGCGTTGCGCCCTGCCCGCTGGATCGTCAGCGGCCTGGGCGGATTGCCCGGCGGCCGAACCTTGCCCAGTGTTCGTCCCGGTGTTGGATGCGGTAACTACGCGGACGGCATGCAGCCCCGTATTTGGCACGGAGTGCAGCCCGGTAACCGCGGCGTCCGACCCCTTTTGCGTGGGCGCGGAGAAGACCCCGGACCATTGAAGCTGGGCCGGAAGCTCGGTGCAATCCGCCGACTCCTGCTGCGGGGGCTTAGAGAAGGTCCCGGTCGCGGCCACGTCCGCCTTGGCGTGTTGCTGGTGGGGTCTCCAGTGAACCGCGCTGACCGTAACCGCCAGTGGGTCGAACATGCCGTTGGCATTGCGATCGAGATCGGCGCCGATGCGGTCGATCATGTCGTCCAGCTCGTCGAAGAACCCTATGCCCGGCGTCTCGATGGCCTCGATGCGTCCCTCGATCAGGTGGATTAGCTGGCCCAGGCGCATGAGGCCGGCGACACGGCTACTGCCCTTCAAGGTATGCAGCGCGCGTTGCAGGCGCTGGCGCTGGGACTCGTCCTCGGGAGCATTGCGCCAGGCGCGTGAGCTCTGGCCGATCTGGAGGTAGAGGTCTTGCGCCTCGTCGATGAGCAAGGACAGCACCTCGGGGTCAACGTCATCGATCACCTTGCGCCGCTCACCGATCCGGGTCGTCCGCAGACCCGGCTCGGTGGCCGCGGGGGTAGCGGGTTTAGGCGCGCCCGGCGCGGTATCCGAGCCGGCGGCGGGTGTCGCAGACCGCTCTGCGGCCGGCTGAGACTCGCCGCTGTCGGCAGGTTGTGTGGGCGTGAAGTCGCTCCCCGTAGCGGTCACGCTGGGCGGGGTCGCGGGCGCGAAACGTGCGTCCTGCTGTGCATCTTGCTGGGTGGTGGCCCAGTTGACTGCACTGCTCGTACCAGCCAACGGGTCGAACACGCCGTTGCCCATTCGATCGAGATAGGCGCCGACGCGGTCGATCATCTCGTCCAGATCGTCAAAGAACGCCACGCCAGGAGTCTCCGCAGCCTCGATGCGTCCCTCAATAAGATGTACCAGCTCGCCCAGGCGTACGAGGCCGGCCACGCTGCTGCTGCCCTTCAACGTGTGCAGCGCGCGTTGTAAGCGATGACGCTGGCGCACGTCCCCGGGCGCTTGACGCCAAGCGCGTGAGCTCTGGCAGATCTGGCTGTAGAGATCCTGCGCCTCGTCGATGAGCATGGACAGCACCTCGGGGCCGAGGTCTCTGGTAACCGGATCACACTCGCCACTCTGCGGTGCTCTCCAATCCGGTTCGGCGGTTGCGGGCGTAACGGGCTCAGGCAGGCCCGACGCAGTCCGCGATATGCTATCCGGTGTGGCCGACACCCCCGCGGTCGCTTGGAATTCGCTGTCGGCGGCGTCCGATTGTTTGATCCAGGCATCGAGGACCGCAATGAGATCGCGTTCGACGGCCGCAGGCGCGGGCTCGATGGCGGAGGTATACGATGCGCCGGGGGGTGTGACGGGCATCTCCGCGGCCGGCCGGGATTCGCTGTCGGCGGCGGCCGGTTGATCGGCCCGGATATCCAGCGCCGTGATAAGATCTGGCTCAACCGCCGCGCGCGTAGCGGATTCAGACGCGTCCGGCGCGGCATCCAATGCCGTGGCGGGAATGGCAGTGATCTCGGCGACCGGCGGGTTGATCCACGCATCAAGGGCCGTGATGAGATCCGGCTCGGCCGGCGCCACCTGGCCCGCGCGGATCGCTTGCAGCATGCGCGCGAGGCTCGCAATCGCCGCTTGCACGGCGCTGATTTCCGCTTCTGCAAGATGGCGCGGGGGATCCTGTACGCCCTCACACCAGCGCTCCAAGGCAAAGGCCAGGTCGGCAACCGCTAGGAAGCCGGTGTTGCGTGCGATGCCGGCCAGCGTATGCGATGCGCGCAGGAAGGCATGGCTCGGCTCGCGCGTGTGCCCTAACCACATGGGGGGCTCGCGTTCTAAGGTGGCCATGTGCGCCTCGGTCTCCTGGATGAAGATCTGGTAGAGGGCCTTGCTTAAGGTGATCCTGTCGATGGTGACTAGGTCATTGACCGGTTCCAGCACCGGCACCGTACTCTCACTCGTCTCCGGCACGGCGGGATCGACTACCGGCACCACCGGCGTGGCGATGGGTTGCAGCAGGACCGCCTCGACGGGTTCCACGCTACGGAGCTGCTCGGCCTCGGCGATCAGCGCGGCGGCGTCTAGCTCCGTATGCAAGGTTTCCTTGATCTCATGGACCCATCGTTGGAAAGCAAACTGCGCCTTCTGTACACAGTCGAGCAGGGCCCCATCCGCCGGGCGTTGCTCTTCCAGCCAGTAATTCAAGGTCTCCTCAATGGCCCAGGCAACCTCGGCCAGTGCCGGCAGTCCGACCATGCGGCCACTGCCCTTGAGGGTATGAAAACCGCGCCGCACCGTGATTAGGGCCTCTGTGTTGCGGGGATCGCGAATGCACTGGGCGTGCCCTTCGCCGACGTCGCGCAATACCTCGGTCGCCTCCTCCAGGAAGATCTCGATCATCTCGCGATCCAAGGTGCTTGCGTCGACGCTATCCGCGCCCTTGGCCGGCACCGCAGGGGCCGGCGACGTGGCCGCGACTGACGTCGGTTCGTGTTCCACCAACTCTAGCGCGGATCGACCGGGCTCGTCCTCAAGGGTGGACGCCCCGACCTCGGCTGGCGTGGTGTGAAGGCCGAACCGTGCCAAGGCCGCGTTGAGAAACTCAGTGGTGCGCTCCGGATCGATGGCGATGTTTTCCAGATACATCTCGACGGCGCTCAGCTGCTCAGCCAACCGCTCGATCTCTAGCGGGGGCGCGGCAAGGTCAGGCCCGGCGATCTTGTAGATGCTTGCGCTCACCGCCTCCAGCAGTCGCGCCGGCCCGAGCATGTCGAGCGTGGTCAGCACCAGGGCCGTATGCTTAAGCGCGGGTACCAGGGCCGGTAGTGTCTCGACACCGGTCCGGTTGCGGGCAAATTGATCGACCACCTCCTTGGCCGTGCGGAGGCTGTGCCTGACCTCGCCGCCGACGTGCACAATGAGGTCGCGCTCATGGGCCTGAATGTTGATGACGTTATGCAGATCGAGCACTGCGTCGGCCTCGCAGCGGCCATGGTTCAACTGCTCGATGAGCCGGTGCGCGAGACGATAAAAGTCCGCGACCCGGTGGGCGTCGTCTTGCGTCGCTTGATCGAGTACCAGCAGCAGCGCGGCGAGGTTCCGGTCCGTGGTACGGCTGGCGTCCTGCGCATCAAGACGGGCGACCTCGACGCATTGCCTGATGGCGGCGAAAAGTTGGCTCAAGGCCGCGTTGCTGAGACGGTTAGCCAGCTCCGTGGACTGTTCCGCGTGCCCGTGGAAGCGGGCCAGGGCCGCACCGTCGCCGGCCGTATAAGCGGACCAATCGTGCTTGGCCTGGCCCAAGACGGCGCGCAGCTCGGGCAGCCAGGCCTCGTCCAGCGCGCGTGCTTGCTCCTCGTCCGCCGAGGGTAGACAGGACTTGAGTGCCAGGACCTCCTGAATCTCGGTGATTCGATCGCTTAAGGGTAGGGCACGGGCAACGATGTAGAGCATCTGGCGCAGCAACGGCTCGACGTTTACCGGCTGACCCTCTGCGAGTTGCTTCAGTTGCATGTCCAGGCGCGGGAAGAGTTGGCGGACCGTGCCGTCCGGGGCGATGGCGTTGACCAGCAGGGCGTCGCAGAACGCGGCGCCGACACGCCAGAGCCGCCACTCGTCCTCGTGCCCAGCGAGCTTCTCCGCCTCCAGGATCGCTGCCTGGACCTCGCTAAGCCCTTGCTCCAGGTCCTGCTTGGTCAGCCATAGCACCAG
>JBOIDW010000188.1:0-28410 GCA_050740655.1 Gammaproteobacteria bacterium
AAAAGATGAAGTGTCCACGGAACGGGGTCAACTCCAGACGAAGCGCGCGGGGAATTCGGCTCCCCGGGTCGAGAACCCGTATGCTTGACAGCTGAATTGCCCGGCCGTACCGTGGCTCTTGCCGAAAAAGGGCAATTAGAATCCCTGTTTCGCAATCGCCATTAAACGGTGCCGAATGATAAATTGAGGCTACTCATGGACATGAATATTCTCAAAATCGCCGGGCAAATCGCAGGGATCGGTGGGCTGTCCATTGGTGTGTTTCTGCTGCTCTTCCGCGAATTGATCCGTAAATCCATCTTTCCCAAATTAACGAAAGAACACGCCTACCGGTTATTGTCTTTGATTGCCGTGCTTGCCTGGTCGGTGGCCTTGGTCGGTATCGGCGCCTGGGTCTGGGTCGCGCAATCACCTGCGGTAACCACAAATGGAGGAGTAGGGGCGGGCGGTAATGTCAATGTGAACGGCGACATCGTGATCGAAGGACAGCGCCGTGCAGATCCTTAAGCCGCAACTTCATGCAGTATGGGTCACGGCGGCCTTCGTGACCGCCGTGTTGATGCTAGCCGTACGTTCAAATAGCCAAGCACAGGATGTGAGCGCTACACAGGGCGTCGCGGCCGGGGGTGATATCAATGCCCACGATATTATCATCAAGCACGGCCTCGACGAGACTGAAGTAGCGAAGCTACTGCAAGGCCTGCTCGAGAAAGATAGAAAAGACGAGTCCGAGATTGCCAAACTATTGGCAGAATACGCCGGGAAACTCAGTGTGACGGAAGCGGCCGTCAAACGCTTCTTCAGCATTCTGGGTGAGAAAGAGGTTCCACGCGACCAATTATTGGAGAAGTTTGCAGAAATCGCGGGACGCCACCTCGGTATTCAAGCCGAACTAGGCCCCCAACGGGTCAGCGATCCGGATGCGGAAGCGTTGAGACGGCAAGCCAGCAGAGCCTTTGGGGCCGGTGATTATGACGGGGCCGCAGCACTGCTCGCGACGTTACAGGCCAGACAGGTCCAATCGTTAACCGCTATTCAAGCACAGCTCGATGAACGTAAACGCGAAGTCGCCATAACGAGCTTCGAGCGCGGACAAATAGCATTGGCGCAGCTCGACTACCTCAAAGCGGCCGAGCACTTTGAATCCGCGGTTCGCTTGCTGCCAAGCGAAGATCGGGAACGCCGTGCATTTTTCCAGGGTCAGCAAGCCTATGCACTATACCGACACGGTATCGAGCGGCAGGACCATGGCCAAGCGTTACCCCGTGCAATCGAAATCTATCGAAACCTGCTGGCCGTCTACACCCGCGCGTTGCCACAACAGTGGGCCGCGACCCAGAACAACCTCGGCGCTACGCTCAGTGACCAAGGCACCCGCACGAGCGGCGAGGCGGGCGCAACACTCCTGGCCGAGGCCGTCCGCGCCTACCGCGCCGCCTTGGAGGTCTACACCCGCGAGCAGTTGCCACAACAGTGGGCCGCGACCCAGAACAACCTCGGCACTGCGCTAAAAGAGCAGGGTGTGCGTACGAGAGGAATGGTCGCGCAACAGCTATTCCGCGAAGCTATCGAAGCGTACCGTAAGGCATTAGAAGTTTTTAATTTTCCGGGCCTGTCTGCTTATGCTGACATAGTGAAAGGCAATCTCGACGAGGCGCAACACCTTATCGCCGAACAAGAATAGGCATGCTTGTGTGCTCCCCGAGTTACCTTTCGAACAGCCGCCCTCAGGAATGAGTTTGAGTGAATGGCCAGGATTTCAATGCCGTGCTATAAAAAATGGTTGCTTAGGATTGTGCTGCAATGACCAGTCAGGTCCCACGAAACGACAGCGGTAAATAGTAAGCCAGCGCGTTGACTATATTTTCGATCCTTCTAATGAGCGCATTGACGATTGGGTTAGCCGGCACTTCAAGGCACCCGCTGGACACCGATCGAAAAATCGAGATATTTGTACAGCTTCACGCTTTTGGAGCGTAAAAGCAGGGTCCCTGTGTAAGCCGGTATAGATCGTTCCCGAAGGCCGCGAGGAAAGATATACGGCCATCGCGCAGCGATCAACAAGAGTGCTGTTACGGATCGCCACCGCTGTCCTTCGCGCTATCCGACACACCCGCTTGCAACAACCCATCAAAGACCATCTCCGCATACCACCGATTACCCGCTACGCTGAGATGCACACCGTCGTCGCTCACGAATTCATCGGCCGCCACACCGCGCGCCTGCATCATGCTCGGGAGGTCGATGTATACGGTGTATTCAAGGTCCGGGCGACGGCTATCACACGCGCATTGTACGGCGCGAAGTTCGCGAGGTAATCACCGCCGTTACCTTGCCTGCCGCGCACGCGGCCCAGGCTGTGGTTGACGATCAGGATACAGCGGCCGCCGTCTTCGCGGACCCAGCCGGCGATGCACGCCAGGTTGTCTGCATAGCGATCGAGCGCCACCCGCGGCTGGTCCGTCCAGTCATAGACGTTGGCGTCGTTCAGGCCATATTCAACCAGGACCACGGACGGGCGCAGGGGCCGCACCGCGCTCGCATAGCGTTGCAGGGCCAGTGCGCTGGTCTCGCCGCCGACGCCGCGGTTATACACGCGATAGCGGCCCGGCGCGCGCCGTTCCAGGTGCGCGGCCAGGCGGGTCGTCCAGCGCTCGTCCGTCGGGAACTCCGCGCCTTCGGTGATGGAGTCGCCGAAGCACACGATCCTCATGGCAGGCAGCCCGCGTGGGGTGCGCCCGTCGGGTCTAGGGAGACCTGCCGCAAGGTCTGCGCCGGGTCGTGGAAGTCCCGCCAGATCGCATCGATACGCCGCCGCAACAGGGGGTGGATCAGTTTGCCGGCAATGTCGGCCAATGGTTTGAGCACGAAGGCATAGATCAAGATATCGGGCCGCGGCAACTCCAGTCCCTCGCTGTGGATGACCCGGTCGTCGCAGAGCAGGAGGTCGATATCCAGGGTGCGCGAGGAGAACCGCGGCGCCCCGTTCACGCGCCCGTGTAATCGCTCGATGTGTTTGAGCTCGCGGTCCAGTGTGTGGGGCTCGAGCTCGGTGTCGATCGCGACGACCAGATTGAAAAACGGCTGGCCGTCGAAGCCGATCGCCGCGCTCTCGTACACCGGCGACACCGTGAGCTGGCCGAAGCGTGCGGCCAGGGCCGCGAGCCCTGCGCGAATGTGGCGCTCGCGATCGACGTTGCTACCGAGGCCGAGATAGGCCCGCACCATGCGCCCCGTCCTCGCCGCGCTCGATGATGACGCCTACGTCGCGCACGCCGCGCACTGCACCTTGCTTGTTGATCCTTAGCCGTAGCCACGGGACCTGGAATTCGCTCAGGACGATCGCCGCCACCGCCTCGGCCAGCGCCTCGACGAGCTGATAGCGGCTGTTCTCGACGAACTGAATGACGCGTTTCGCCACGTCTTTGTAGTTGACCGTATCGGCGACGGTATCGCTCGCCCCCGCCTTGCGGATATCGGTGCCCAGCTCGAGGTCCAGGATCACGGTCTGCTTGAGCTGCCGCTCCCAGCCATAGACCCCGATCACCGTCTCGATGCGCAGGTCTTGAATATAGATGATGTCCACCGGCCGGCACCTCACTCGCCCCGCGGCACACTTAAACCGAAGCCGGCTTGACCTGTCAAGGACTAGCGATTCCAATAGCCGCATGGGCATCTGGCTCATCGGCTTGAGCTATCTCCTGGGGTCCATCTCCTCGGCCATCGTGGTGTGCCGGCTGGGCGAGTATCCCGATCCTCGCGCCGAGGGCTCGGGCAATCCCGGTGCGACCAATGTGCTGCGCATCGCCGGGAAGAGGGCCGCCGCCGTGACCCTGGCCGGCGACCTGCTCAAGGGCCTGCTGCCGCTATTACTGGGACGGGCGCTGGGTGTCTCCGAGGCGACCCTCGCGTTGATGGCGATGGCCGCCTTCCTGGGTCATCTTTATCCGGTATTCTTCGGGTTTCAAGGCGGCAAAGGCGTGGCGACCTTCATCGGCGTGTTGTACGGCCTGGCCTGGCCGGCCGGGGTCGCCTTTATGCTGACCTGGCTGGCGGTGGCGGGGCTGTTTCGCTACTCGTCGCTGGCGGGGCTGGCGGCCACGGCGGCAAGCCCCGCTTGGGTGTATTGGGCGCGCGGGTCCCGGCTAGCGCTGGTCGCGGTGATTGGCATGGGCGCGCTGCTCTTCTGGCGGCACCGGACCAATATCCGCAATCTCCTCGACGGGACCGAGCCCAAGGTCAAGAAACCGGGGGCAACTCGCTCATCGACCAACGCGGCCGGGCGCTAAAGGCCAGCGGCTCGCAGAGCCCGGCGAGGAGTCGGCGGCAGCCGGCATAGGCGACCATGGCACCGTTGTCGGTGCAGAACTCCGGGCGCGGGTAATAGACCTCGACATCCAGCTCTTCATTGAGCCCGGCGAGGCGCCGGCGCAATACCTGGTTGGCGCTGACCCCGCCGGCCGCAACGAGTCGCTTGAGGTGCGTCTGTTGCAGCGCCCGGCGACATTTGATGTACAGCGTATCGGCGATGGCATCCTCGAAGGCCCAGGCAATATCGGCGCGTGCCTGGCGCTCGTCGCCGGCCGCTGATAAGGCATTCAGCGCAAAGGTCTTGAGCCCGCTGAAGCTGAAGTCCAATCCCGGCCGCCCGACCATGGGGCGGGGAAAGCGCAGTTGGTGGGGGCGGCCCTCAAGCGCCAGCCGCGCCAGCGCGGGTCCACCCGGATAGCCCAATCCGAGGATCTTGGCGGTCTTGTCGAAGGCCTCGCCGGCCGCGTCGTCGAGCGACTCGCCGAGCATGCGGTAATGCCCGAGCCCGCCGACCTCCATGAGTTGCGTATGCCCGCCCGACACCAAGAGCGCGACGAACGGAAATTCCAGATCGGGATACTCCAGCAGGGGTGCCAGCAGATGCGCCTCCATGTGGTGGACCCCGATCGCCGGAATGCCCCAGGCCCAGGCCAGGCTGCGGCCGACGGCGGCCCCGACCAGCAGTGCCCCGGCCAGGCCGGGCCCCGCCGTATAGGCAACGCCGTTGATCTCGGCCGGCGTCACCCCGGTCTCGACCAGTAGTTGCCGGATAAGCGGCAGCAGGCGCCGCACGTGATCGCGCGAGGCGAGCTCCGGGACCACGCCCCCGAATCGCGCGTGCAAGGCCGCTTGGCTGAACAGGAGATGCCCGAGTAGCCCGCGCTCGGCCTCGACCAAGGCCACGCCGGTCTCGTCACAAGAGGTCTCGATGCCTAGGACTCGCATGGGAAGAATATAAAGGGAACCTCCAAAAATTGCATTGAAGAGGTGTACTCCTACTCGTCTCACAAGAATTGTATGTTGTGGGCTCGAGCGGTGCTGCATTATAGGAGGAGAGGCGAGAAGGGGGCGTGGCGAGTGACGGGGCGTAGATCCGCCGACAAGGGCTTGCGACCGCGCTTCTTGCGCATCGGGAGCGACGTGGACCGTAGCCGCCACCGCGTCCCGCAGTCACAGCGCCTCGGCCTCGTTGAAGAACAGGTTGTTTCCTCGGAGCGCTAAGGTAGGCCCACGGCCAGCGCGGCAATTCCGGCCGACGCGCTTAGCGCGAGGTGGAACCAACTCCAATAGCGATAGCGTTGCGCCAACAGATAGGGGCGCTGGTTGGATAACAGGAACAAACGGCCGTCCCGGGGTTTGTGCAAGATGCCGACCTCGCTTGCCGCATCCGGTCCCTCGCGCTCGATCTCCTCTTCAGCGGCCCGTCGTGCCTGGGCCCACTCCTCGGGATCGAGATGGCCGTCGCCGTTGCGATCGAAGCGCGCGTGCAATGACTCCGGGTCCTGCTTCCAGAGCTTGAGCAGCGCGCTCAGCTCGGCGCCCTTCTCGTTGGCCAGCGTCACGGACCCGGCGGTTACGAATTCCCCCAGTGCATAAAGCGTGTCGCCGGGCGCGAGATACTCGATGTGCACCCAGTCGCTGCCATCGAGCCAGCGCCTGCGCCGCGTGGTATAGACCTCGGCCCCTTCCGGATCGATGACACAGGATCCCGTGGGATCGATGAGCACGAAGGTCTCATCGGTCCGGCCCCTCGCGGCGACAAACAGCCAATCGCTCCAGGCGAGCGCATAGCGATACCACAGACAGGGCGGACCATGGGTGAAACCGATGGCGGCCTGCCCGGCGTGCACCGTACTCTTGCCGAACAACTCGACGTAGCCTTGCGCGGCGTGGCGGATCTTGGAAGTGGGTGTGTCGGCGACGATGCGGAAGCGTTCGTAGGCCAGCATGGCGGCGAGGAGGCCGGCAAGGCTCAATAACCCCAGACAGAGTGCCGCCCCGGTCCGGTTACCGGCGAGATACCCCCCCAGTGCCAGCAGCGGATAGGCGGCGAACAGCAGGCTATGGACAAGGTCGAGCCGGAGCCGCGCGAGCCCGGTCAGCATCGACTGGCGTTATTCGGCGATTCAGGACTGAAACAGGGCCGTGACATTGACGTCCGCGACCTCCGTACCATCGAACTCAAGTAGCGCATCGGGTTTGAAGCTGAAACCCTTGGCGATGACCAGCTCGGGAAACTGCTCGATGGCGACGTTGTAATGATTGACGCCGTCATTGTAAAACTCGCGGCGATCGGCGATGGCATTTTCCAGCCCGGTGATGCGCCCGCGCAGGTGCTGGAAGGTTTCGTTGGCCTTGAGATCGGGGTATCGCTCGACCAGGGCGAAGAGCTGGCCGAGACCGCCACGCAGCAACTGCTCGGCCGTGCCGAGGGCGGGAAGGTCATGCGCCTCGCGCGCGGCAGCCACGCGGCTGCGCGCCTCGATCACGCGTTCCAGGGTGGTCTGCTCGTGACGCATGTACTCCTTACAGGTGGCGACCAGTTTCGGCAGCTCGTCATGACGCTGTTTCAAGACCACGTCGATATTGCTCCAGCTCTTGCGCACGTTGTGCATCAGCATGATCAGCCGGTTGTACATCAGGATCGCATAGACCAGCGCGAGGCCGGATAACACCAGCAGCGTATAAGCAATCAATTTGAGCATAGGAGACCCCGTCGAGAATGTATTCCGGCAGGCGAGAGGCTTGGCCGGCCGAGCAATGGAGTGCTTAGCGACCGCGTTGAATGCTACTTGAAGCTAATTGAAGTAGCTTTCAATCCACTTCGTAGCCGAGATTGGGGGCCAGCCAACGCTCCATGGTCTTTAGGTCCATGCCCTTGCGGCGCGCATAGTCGTGGACTTGATCGGATAGTATCGTACCGAGGCCAAAGTAACGCGCCTGCGGATGGGAGAAATACCAGCCGCTGACCGAGGCGGCCGGGTGCATGGCGTAACTCTCGGTGAGTCGGATGCCGGTATTCTCCTCGACGTTCAAGAGGCTCCACAACACGGGTTTCTCGGTATGGTCGGGACAGGCCGGATATCCCGGTGCCGGTCGGATCCCCTGATAGCGCTCCTCGACGAGCGATTCGTGGTCGAGTCGCTCGTCCGGTACGTAACCCCACCATTCGCGGCGCACGCGCTGATGCAGGCGCTCCGCAAAGGCCTCGGCCAGACGGTCGCCCAGGGCCTTGAGCAGGATCGCGTTGTAGTCGTCGTGCCGGGCCTCGAACTGCCGCGCCCGCTCATCGAGACCGATGCCCGTGGTGACCGCGAATGCGCCGAGGTAATCGGCCACGCCGCTCTCCTTGGGCGCGATAAAGTCCGCGAGCGCCAGATTGGGCTGGCCGGGCGGGCGCTTGAGTTGCTGGCGCAGGCTGTGGATCACCGCCAGCTCGCCGTGCCGCTGCGCATCGGGATAGATCTCGATATCGTCCTCGGCTACGGTGTTGGCCGGGAATAATCCCAGCACCGCGCGCGCCTCGATCCAGCGCTCGGCGATCAGCCGATCCAGCATCTCCTGGGCCTCGTCGAAGAGCTTGCGGGCGGTCTCGCCGACTACCGCATCGTCGAGGATGCGCGGGTAGCGCCCGGCCAACTCCCAGGTGATGAAGAACGGCGTCCAATCGATATGGCTGCGCAGCTCCGCCAGGGGATAATCGGAAAACACCTGAATCCCGGGCCGTTTCGGCACCGGCGGCGCAGGGCCGTCCCAATCGATGCCGAGCTTATTAGCGCGCGCCTCGGCGATGCCGAGCCACTCGCTGCGCGCCTGTTTGCCCTTGTGCCGCTCGCGCAGCTCCGCGTATTCGTTGCGGGTCTTGTCGACGAAATCCGGTTTCAACTCCGCGCTCAAGAGACTGGTCGCAACGCCCACCGCTCGCGAGGCGTCTTTGACGTGCACCGTGGCCTGCGTGTAACCCGGGGCGATACGCACCGCGGTGTGGGTGCGCGAGGTCGTGGCCCCGCCGATGAGCAGCGGCAGGGTATAGCCTTGGCGTTCCATCTCCTTGGCGACGCTCGCCATCTCGTCCAGCGACGGTGTGATGAGCCCCGAGAGGCCGATGAGATCGGCCTGGCACTGCTTGGCGGTCTCCAGGATCTTTTCACAGGGGACCATTACGCCCAGATCGATCACCTCGAAGTTGTTGCACTGGAGCACCACGCCGACGATGTTCTTGCCGATGTCGTGCACGTCGCCCTTGACCGTGGCCATGACGATGCGGCCGTTGGTGCGCCGTCCGTCCTGCTGGGAGGCCTCGATATACGGTATCAGATAGGCGACGGACTTCTTCATGACCCGCGCGCTCTTGACGACCTGCGGCAGGAACATCTTGCCGGCGCCGAACAGGTCGCCGACGACGTTCATGCCCCGCATGAGCGGGCCTTCGATGACCTGCAAGGGCCGCGGGTATTGCAGGCGCGCCTCCTCGGTGTCCAGCTCGATATAATCCGCGATGCCCTTCACCAGGGCATGCGCCAGACGCTCATCCACGGGCAGCGCGCGCCAGGCCTCATCCTCTTTCCTACTCTTGGTCTCGCCCGCACCGAGCTTGATGCTCTCGGCGAGCTCGACGAGCCGATCGGTCGCGTCCTCACGGCGGTTCAGCAATACGCCCTCGATGTGATCCAAGAGCGGCTTGGGGATCGCCTCGTAGATCCCGAGCTGGCCGGCATTGACGATGCCCATGTCCATGCCCGACTTGATGCCGTGGTAGAGAAAGGCCGTGTGCATGGCCTCGCGCACAACGTTGTTGCCGCGGAAGGAAAACGACACGTTGCTGACCCCGCCGCTCACCAGGGCATGCGGCAGGTGGTGTTTGATGAGGCGGGTCGCCTCGAAATAGTTGACGGCGTAGTCGTTGTGCTCGGCAATCCCGGTCGCGACCGTGAGGATATTCGGATCGAAGATGATATCCTGCGGCGGGAAACCGACCTTTTCGGTAAGGATCTCGTAACAGCGCTTGCAGATTGCGAACTTGCGTTCGGTGCCGTCGGCCTGGCCCTGCTCGTCGAAGGCCATGACGACCACCGCCGCGCCGTAGCGGCGCACCAACTTCGCCTGCTCGATGAACTTGTCCTCGCCCTCCTTCAGGCTGATCGAGTTGACCACGCCCTTGCCGGGCAGGCATTTCAATCCGGCCTCCAGCACGGACCATTTCGAGGAGTCGATCATCACCGGTACCTTGGCGATATCCGGCTCGGCCTGGACCAGGGTCAGGAACCGCGTCATCAGCGACTCGGAATCGAGCAGGCCCTCGTCCATATTGACGTCGATCATCGGCGCCCCGGACTCGACCTGCTGGCGCGCGATCGCCAGTGCCGCATCGAGATCGTCGTTGCGGATCAGATCGCGGAATTTGGGCGAGCCGGTGACGTTGGTGCGCTCGCCGACGTTGACGAAGTTGGTGTCGGGCGTGATGTTGAGCGGCTCGAAGCCGCTCAAGCGGCAATACTGCGGCAACGTCGGGACCGGGCGCGGCGGCAGGGTCCGTACCGCCTCGGCGATGGCCCGGACGTGGGCCGGCGTGGTGCCGCAGCACCCGCCGACGATGTTCAGGAAACCGCTCTCGGCGAATTCGCGGATGAGCCCCGCCATAAATTCCGGCGTGTCATCGTACTGCCCGAATTCATTGGGCAGGCCGGCATTGGGATGGGTGCTGACGCGGGTGTCGGCGACGTGCGCCAGGTCCTTGATGAAAGGCCGCAACTCGGTGGCGCCGAGCGCGCAATTCAAGCCCGCCGATAAAGGCCTCGCATGCGCAATGGCGTTCCAGAACGCCTCCACCGTCTGCGACAGGATGCGGCCGCTCAGGTCCGGGATGGTCCCCGAGACCATGATCGGCAAGCGCAGGCCATGCCGCTCGAAGTACTCGTCGATAGCAAACAGCGCGGCCTTGGCATTGAGCGGATCGAGTACGGTCTCGACCAGGAGGATATCCGCGCCGCCCTCGACCAGGCCCCGGACCGATTCCAGGTAATCCCTCACCAATTGGTCGAAGCTGGTGTTTCGATATCCGGGGTCCTCGACCTTCACGACCGTCGAAGACGCCTTGGTGGTCGGCCCCAAGACGCCGGCGACGAAGCGCGGGCGGTCCGGATCGCGGGCCGTATATTCATCCGCGGCCGCCCGCGCCAAACGTGCCCCGGCGAGGTTCAGCGCGTAGACCTGGGCCTCCAGCGCATAATCGGCCTGCGAGGTGGCCGTGGAGTTGAAGGTATTGGTCTCAAGAATATCCGCGCCGGCCTGCAGATAGGCGCGATGGATGGCCCCGATCACATCCGGGCGCGTCAGGCTCAGGAGATCGTTATTGCCCTTGAGGTCACAGCGGTGCCCTGCGAGGTCGGGTCCGTGCCGCTGCGCAGGGCCGTGCGCGGCGTCTGCCGCCGGCTGCCGGCCCAGGCCGCGAAAATCCGCCTCGCTGAGACCGTAGCCCTGGATCATGGTGCCCATCGCACCATCGAGTATCAAGATGCGCTGCGCCAGCGCCGCGTGCAGTTGCGCCGTGCGCGACTCGAGGTCGGCGCGTCCGGGAGGCCGCTCCCCCGGCCGCACTACGGGTGCTCCAGTTTGATACGCCGCAGGCGCTCCTCGGCGTGGCTCGCCGCAACCGTACCGGGGTAGCGCTGTTGAAGGTCTTGCAGGCTCTGCTTGGCCAGGTCCATCTGGCCCAGTTCGTAGTGGCTATAGCCGATCTTCAGCAACGCATGGGTGAGCTTCTTGCTTTCCGGATAGCCCTGGACCAGCTTGTCGTACTCGGCGATGGCCGGCTCGTACTGGTGGTCCACGTAATAGGCCTCGGCCAGCCAGTACTGGGCGCTATCGGCCTGTTCGCTGCGCGGATAGAGGACCAGAAAGTCCTTGAAGGCGGGGATCGACTGCTTGTAATCGCCCATCTTGAGGAAGTTGAAGGCGCGTTCGTAGGCGTCCCCCTCCGACAGCGGCGCCGGGCCGGCGACCGGGGCCGGTGCGCCCGCCGGCTGCGGCACCCGCGTGGGATCGATACTGGCCGGGTCCACAGGGGCGCCGGACGGACCGACGCCCGCCGGCACTGGCGGCGGATAGTAGGCAGCCGACGGATCGAGCGTCGGCGGCTGCCCGCCGATAACGCCCTCCAGGTTTTTCAAACGCTGATCCAGATCCGTGTTGAGCTTGACCTGGCGCCGTTCGACCTTCTGGAGCTTGTGGGCCTGGACCTCGATGTCGCCGCGCAGCCGCTGGACATCCCTGGACAACTTCTTCACCTCATCGAGCAGGTGCAGGATGCCGCGATTCTCGACCCCGCGCCGGGGCGGGGCTGGGTGTCCCTCGATCGGATCGTTGCGCCGCCCCTCGATGACCGGGGCATAACCCTGGCCGAGCGTAGCATCGGCACCGCCCAGTGCCATCAGCAGTAGCGCAGCGTGCCGGCGTATCCTACTGCGAGGGCCCGCCATCAATAAATGATCTCCACGCGGCGGTTCATGGCGTAGGCCTGCTCGTCATGTCCCTCGTTGGCGGGGCGCTCCTCGCCGTAGCTCACGGTTCGGACCTGCGCTGCCGAACCACCGAGGAGGGTCAATTGCTCGCGCACGGCTTGCGCGCGACGCTCTCCCAGGGCCAGGTTATACTCGCGCGACCCGCGCTCGTCGGCATGGCCCTCCAAGGTGATCACGGCATCGGGATGGGCGGCCATATACGCGGCATGGGCCTCGACGATCTTGCGGTAGGCGGGACGGATCGCGTCGCTGTCATAATCGAAATAGATCACCCGATCGCGCCCCACGCCGGCCCCGGCGCCCTCGTCTTTATAGGTCAGGTCTTCACGCCCTGCGGCATTCTGTGCGTCCATGGCCTCCATCTCGGCCGGCGAAAGCCCCTGGTCTTCCCCGGTTGCGGCACCCGGCTGCCGCACTTCTTCTTTGCTCAGGCTGTCCACGGTCTCGCAACCGCTGACGAGCAGGCCCACGAGCAGCAACGGCAGAAAACGGATCAAGCGACTTGGCATGCGGTCCTCCTCAAAGTATGAAACGAGTTAGTGCATCAAGGGGACCTCTAAAAATTCCCTCTCCCCCTGGGAGACGGTTAGGGTGAGGGATGTAACTCAATGATTTTAATCCCCTCATCCTCACCTTCTCCCGGAGGGAGAAGGGATCTTTCGAATTTTTAGAGGTTCCCTCAAGTGATCAGGTTAGTTACCTGAACGGTCCCCAGGCCGGCTCGCGCGCCTGGCCCCCGCGTACCGACAGGCTCTGCCGGATACGCCCATCCGTGGACACCGCGGCCAGCTCGCTGCCGCGCGCACCCAGGGTCGAGTAGATGATCATACTGTCATTCGGGGCGAAGCTGGGAGATTCGTCTAGCCGCGCATCGGTGACGACATTGAGCCGGTCAGTGTCCAGGTCTACGGTGGCGATGCGGTAGCTGCGGCCGTCGCCATGCACCACGGCCAACATACGGCCGTTCGAGGAGTAGCGTGGACGGGCGTTGTAGTTGCCTTGATGCGTCAGGCGGCGCGGCCGGCCACCGCCGATGCCGGCCTCATAGATCTGCGGTCCACCGCTGCGGTCGGAGGTAAAGGCGATGCGCCGGCCGTCGGGCGACCAGACCGGCTCCGTGTCTATGGCCGGGTCCTTGGTAATGCGCTGCAATCGGCCGTCGCTCAGGTTCAACACGTAGACCTCGGCATTGCCGTCACGCGAAAGGGTCAAGGCGAGTCGGGAGCCATCCGGCGACCAGGCCGGTGCGCTGTTGATACCGGGCTCGGCGGCGACACGATTGCGCTGGCCGCTGTGCAGGTTCTGGACGTAAACCGCCGAGCCGCGGCTCTCGAAGGAGACATAGGCCAATCGACGCCCATCCGGGGACCAGGCCGGGGACAGCAGCGGCGCGCGCGAGGTGAGCAGTGTCTGCGGGTCCTGGCCGTCGGTATCGGCGGCCAGCAAGCGATAGGTCTTGTTCCGGCCCCGGCCCTGCACCGTGACATAGGCGACGCGGGTGGCAAAGGCGCCGCGGACCCCGGTCAAGGCCTGGTAGATCGCGTCGGCGATCTGGTGCGCGACCAGGCGCAGGCGCGCCGGATCGGCCTGCGCGACCTTGGCCAGCATCTGCTTGCCGCGGTACACGTCTATCAGCCAGAACTCGATACGATAGCCGCCGCCGGCCGGCAACACCCGTCCCACGACCAGGTTCTCCATGCCCAGGCGCTGCCAATCCGCGAGCGCGACCTGCGCGAACTCCTGCGGCCGTCCCGGCATATCGGTGCGCGCCATCGGCTCGAAACGCCCGGTGCTGCGCAGGTCGTCCTCCACCACCTGGGCGACATCGGCGCTCAGGCGCAGCTCGGCGTAACCACCGAAGGGAACGAGAGCAATCGGCAGCGGCCGTTCCGCACCCCTGGTGATATGTACGGTTATCTGGGCCTGCGCCGCGTGACCCAGGAGGGTGGCCGCCAACAGCACGATCCTTCCCAGTCGGGGATGGTTTGCCATCGTTTGGATTCCCGCGTTCCGAATACCGTACTATACGGCTACTATCCACTCGCCTGCGTAGGCGAACAGCGAAGGCCCGCTACTCATTGAAGAAGGTCGCGAGGTGTAACGATCGTGATTCCTTACTACCCGGTTCCGGCGTCTCCCGAAGCAAGTAGGGACTCTTCAACTCCGTTTGCTTACGCCCTAGGCTCGAAGACGAAACGGATCTCGCGCATCTTTTCGAACAGGCGCGGATCGGCGGGCACGGATAGCGGTGCGGCCTTGCGCACGGCGATCTCGGCCTGGCGATCGAAGGCCTCGCTGCCGCTCGATCGTATCACCTTGGCATCGATCACGTCGCCCCCGGGGACCATGCGTACCAACAGCTCGCAGGAGCGTCCCCGTTCCGGGGTGTGGAAGGCATCCTCTATTTCTCCGGCAATCGTGCGCAGATAGCGCTCCAACTCGGCTTGATCGCGTGCCGACCGTGCCGCCTCGGTGCGTGCCTGTTCCTCGGCGGCCAGCGCCTGTTCCAGCTCACGCTTGCGGCGCGCCTCCTCATCACGCTGATGCCGGTCGGCCAGGGCCTTTTTCTTATCCTCCTCGGCCGCCAGGCGTTTTTCCTGTTCCTCTCGTCTCTGTCGCTCGGCGAGCCGTTGGGCCTGCTCCGCTTCCAAGCGCTTGCGTTCTTCCGCGAGCTTGAGCTTCTGCGCCTCTTCCTTCTTGCGTTCCGCCTCGGCCGCCTTCAGCTTTCGTTCCTCGACCCGTTTCTGCTTTTCCACCTCGGCCTTTTGCTGTTTTGCCTCCGCCAGCCGTTGCTCCTCGGCCAGACGCTTGGCCTTGGCGGCCGCGATGTCCCGCTCCAGGGCCTTGCGTTTGTTGTCCTCCTCGGCTTGTTTCTTCTTGTCCGCGTCGCGCAGGCGCTGTAACTCGGTATCGACCTTGGTTTGATCGACGGCCCGCGCCTCGATGACCTTTCCGTCCGCCGGCTGCGGCGCCGGGTTATTGGAAAAATCGACGCTGAAGATGAGCAGGAGTAGGGCCGCCACGTGAACGGCGACTGCATACACCAACGAGCGCGTCGAGCGCAACCGGCTTACGGGCATCTTGCGGACCTCATCACGATTCCGGCGGTACGGTGAGCAATCCGAGCCCTTGGACCCCGGCCTCTTGCAGGAGTGCCATCAGCTCGACGACGCTGGCATAGGCGGCGGCTCTATCGCCCTTGACCAGCACCTGTATGCCGGGCCGATGCGTTAACAGCGCGGCCACGCGATGCGCCAGGGTATCGCCATCGATCGGCGCGTGCCGGTCCTCGCCATAGTCGAGGTAATAGCGACCCTCGGCATCGACGCTGACGATGAGCGGCTGGCTGTCGCTGGGCGGCACCGGCTCCGAGGCGACTTGGGGTAGATCCACCTTGACGCCTTGGGTGATGAGCGGCGCGGTGACCATGAAGATGATGAGCAGGACCAGCATCACGTCGATATACGGCACGACGTTGATGTCCGATAGGAGGCGTTTACGCCGGTGCCGGGTGCGCATCAGCCGTGTGCCTGACGATGGAGGATGGAGGACAACTCCTCGAGAAAGGTGTCGTAGCGCGTGAACAGGCGATCGATCTCGCTCGAATAGCGATTATAGGCGATGACCGCCGGGATCGCCGCGAACAGGCCCATCGCGGTGGCGATCAAGGCCTCGGAGATCCCCGGCGCTACCATCGCCAGCGTCGCCTGGTGCACGTTGCCCAGCGCGTTGAAGGAATTCATGATGCCCCATACGGTACCGAACAGCCCGATATAGGGACTGACGGATCCGACCGTGGCCAGGAACGGCAGGCTTTGCTCCAAGCCCTCGATCTCGCGGTTCAAGGCCACGCGCATGGAGCGCTGGGCGCCCTCGACAATGGCCATCGGCTCAATCGCCTGCTGCTGCTTGAGGCGGGCGAACTCCTTGATGCCGGCCTGGAAGATGCGCTCCAACCCGGTGGCCTCGCTGCCGCGCTGGGTGATGCGGGCGTACAGGACGCTCAGGTCCTCGGCCGACCAGAAGCGATCCTCGAATTGCTCGGCCTCGCGCCGCGCCGCTTTGACCACGGCGCGTTTGGTGAAGATGACGCTCCACGACCATAGCGACGCCCCGAGCAGCAGCAGCATGACGAACTTGACCAGCAGGCTCGCGCCCAGGATTAGGTTCGCAATCGACAGATCAGTCGCCATCGTGTAGTTCCTTGAGGATGGAAGAGGGGATGCAACGGGGACGCAAGCTCTGCGGATCGAGGCAGGCGATCCGTACCTCTGCCGTGCATAGCGCAAGCCCCGCTGCGTTGCTGATGGTCTGGGCGAGCTGCAAGCTCGCGTAACCGGCCTTGACTAACGCGACGTCCACCGCAAGCAGGTCATTAAATCGTGCCGGCTTGATAAAGTCCAGCGACATGCGCCGCACCGCAAACACCGTGCGCTCTTCGCAGCGCAGGCGATCCTGTTCAAATCCCAAGTGGCGCAGCCATTCGCTGCGCGCCCGCTCCATGAACTTGACGTAGTTGGCGTGATAGACCACGCCGCCGGCGTCGGTGTCCTCATAGTAGACGCGCACCGGGAAACTGTAGCGCCCGTTACGGATCGGCACGCTCATGCTCATCGAAGAGATCGGGGCGCTGGTCGCGGCGCGGCGGGTTGAGGCCGAAGTGTTGCCAGGCGCTCAAGGTCGCGACGCGACCGCGCGGCGTGCGCATCAAATAACCTTGCTGGATCAGAAACGGCTCGATCACGTCCTCGATGGTGCCGCGTTCCTCGCTGATGGCCGCGGCGAGATTATCGACGCCGACCGGGCCGCCGCCGAACTTCTCCATGATGGCCAACAACAACTTGCGATCCATGATATCGAAGCCGTTGCGATCGACGTTCAACAGCTCCAAGGCACGGCCGGCGACGGCCTCCGTCACTCGCCCGTCGCCGCGCACCTCGGCGTAATCGCGCGCCCGGCGCAGCAAGCGATTGGCGATACGCGGCGTACCGCGCGAGCGCCGCGCCAATTCGTGAGCGCCTCCGGCATCGATGGGCACGGCAAAGATCCGCGCGGCACGCGTCACGATGCGTCCCAGGTCCTCGACGTCGTAAAACTCCAGGCGCTCGACGATCCCGAAGCGATCGCGCAGCGGCGAGGTCAGGAGGCCCGCGCGGGTGGTTGCACCGACCAGGGTGAAGGGCGGGAGATCGAGCCTGATGGCGCGTGCCGCCGGGCCCTCGCCGATGACGATGTCGACCTGGAAATCTTCCAGGGCCGGATAGAGGATCTCCTCGACCAGCGGATTCAGGCGATGGATCTCGTCGATGAAGAGCACGCTGTACGGCTCGAGGGTAGTGAGGATGGCCGCCAGATCCCCGGCCCGCTCCAGCGCGGGCCCCGAGGTCTGGCGCAAGGCCACACCCAATTCGTTGGCGATGATATGCGCAAGCGTGGTCTTGCCCAGCCCCGGCGGGCCGAAGATGAGCACATGGTCGAGCGCCTCTTTGCGCCGGCGCGTGGCACTGATGAACACCTCCAGCCGCTCGCACACCGGGCGTTGCCCGACGTATTCGGCAAGCCGCCGCGGCCGCAGCGCCTCATCGGCGCCGAGGTCCTCCGGGCCGGCCTGCGGCAGGATCACGGAACTGGGATCGGGCATGTCCTAGCGCTGCACTTGATTGCGCAGCACGGCGCGGATGATCGCCTCGCTGCTCAGGCTCCGGGTCTCCATGCCTTGTACGTGGCGGCTCGCCTCCTGCGGCTTGTAGCCCAGGGCGATGAGGCCCTGGATGGCGTCCGAGACGGCATCCTCGCTGCGATGCAGGGCTGCACCCGCCAGGCCTTGCCAGTCCGGGAGCCGATCGCGCATCTCGACGATGAGCCGCTGGGCGGTCCGCTTGCCGATCCCGGGCAGGCGGCACAGGCGTGCCACGTCATCGGTCTGTACGCAGCGGACCAGCTCCTCGGGCGCGCAGCCGGACAGGATGGCAAGCGCCGTACGCGCGCCGACGCCGTTGACCTTGATGAGACTCCGAAACAACCCTCGTTCCGCCTCGCTCAGGAACGCAAACAACAGATGCGCGTCCTCGCGCACCACCAGATGCGTGTATAAACGCACCTCATGCTCGACGGCCGGCAGGCGCTCGAAGGTGCTGAGGGGCGATTCCAGCTCGTAGCCCACGCCCTGGACCTCGACGAGCAGGAAGGGCGGGCGTTTCTCCTTCAGCGTACCGCGCAGGCTGGCGATCATGGCGCCGTCATCGGGGCGGATTGGGAATGGCCCCTATTGCCGCAAGCCCTGGCGGGTATGGCCGTGGCATAAGGCGACCGCCAAGGCGTCGGCGGCGTCCGTGGGCGGTAATTCCTCCAGGCCCAGCAGCATCTTGATCATATGCTGTACCTGTTGCTTCTGGGCGGCGCCGCGCCCGACGATGGCCTGTTTCACCTGCGCCGGGCTGTATTCGAATACCGGTACGCCGTGCAACGCCCCGGCCACCAGGGCCGCGCCGCGCGCTTGGCCGAGCTTGAGGGCCGAGTCGGCGTTGCGATACATGAACACGCGCTCGACGGCCATCTGCTGCGGCCGGTGCGCCGCCAGCACGGCCGAGACGCCGTCGAAAATGGCACGCAGCCGGCCGGCCAGATCCGCCCCTACGCCCGGGATGCAACCGCTGGCGAGGTGCAGCGCGTGCTGGCCGCGCAGTTCGATGACGCCATAACCGGTGCTGCGCGAGCCCGGATCGATGCCGAGGATACGGCAGGCAAGGCCCGGCTGTCCCGCCGCGACCGGTGGTACGCGGACCACCGCCGCCGGGTCAAAGTTGCGCCAGGATCGCCTCACTGATATCGGCGTTGGAATAGACGTTTTGTACGTCCTCGAGGTCCTCGAGCATCTCCAGTAAACGGGTCATGCGTTGGGCCGGCTCCAGCTCCAGCGCCTGGCTGGTCGAGGCACGCATGGTGACCTCGGCCAGCTCCGGCTCGAGCCCGGCCTTGGCCATCGCAGCCTTGACCCGGCCGAAGTCGTCAGCAGCCGTCACGACATCGATGGAGCCGTCGTCGTCGACGACCACGTCCTCGGCCCCGGCATCCAACGCTGCGGACATGATGCGGTCCTCGTCGCTGCCTGGCGGGTAACCCAGGACGCCCTGTTGGGTGAACAGATAGGATACCGAACCGTCCGTACCCAGGCTGCCTCCAAGCTTGGAGAAGGCATGCCGCACCTCGGCCACGGTGCGGTTGCGGTTATTGGTCACGCAATCCACCATCACCGCCACCCCGCCCGGGCCATAGCCCTCGTAGCGGATCTCCTCGAGCGGCTCATCGCCGCCCTCGCCGCTACCGCGTTTGACGGCGCGCTCGATGGTGTCCTTGGTCATATTGCCCACCAGCGCCGCATCGATGGCCGCCCGCAACCGCGGGTTGTGGGCCGGATCGCCGCCGCCCGCCCGTGCCGAAACGGTGATCTCGCGGATGAGCTTGGTAAACAGCTTGCCGCGCTTAGCGTCCTGCTTGCCCTTGCGGTGCTGAATATTGGCCCATTTGCTGTGTCCTGCCATGCGGTGTTCCGGTCTTGGCGTGCTTTGCCAAGAGTTTACTTCAGGACAGGGATAGGAGGGAAAGGGACTCGTAACGGTCGAGAGGAATCCACTAGCGACCTCCATCCGTTCGGGAACTCCGGGATCCCGGGCACAGGGAGGTGGTTCAGCGAGCGATCGCCATGCGTGGCGCCTGGACCCCGGCCAGCCCTGCCGAGGCGACGCATCACGCGATCACCCCCGGATCGCACTCGTAGCGCCCTCGGTGTGGTCCACCGACCGCATGGCGGAGTGTGAAAGAACAACCTTCTACCGTTAGAACAGTAACGGCTTCGATAGACTAACCATCAGCCCTAAACCGCCGCATGCGCCGATCACGGGGATGATTCCGACCTTGAAGCGGAACAAGGCGAGGGCAGCGGCGATACCGATGAGCGCCGAAGGCCATTCGAAAGTCCCGCTGAAACCCTTAGGCCAAAGCACATGATAGGCAAAGAACACGGCGAGGTTGAGGATGACGCCCACGACCGCCGCCGTGATCCCCGTGAGCGGCGCGGTGAACTTCAATTCGCCATGCGTGGCCTCCACCAGAGGCCCGCCGATGAGGATAAAGAGAAACGAGGGCAAGAAGGTAAAGAACGTGGCGACCGCGGCCCCGGCGGCACCGGCCAAAAATAGTGCATCCGCGCCAAATAGTGACTTGGTCCAGGCGCCGACAAAACCGACGAAGGTCACCACCATGATGAGCGGCCCCGGCGTGGTCTCGCCCAGGGCGAGGCCGTCGATCATCTGGGTCCCGGTCAGCCACTGATAATGTTCCACGGCACCCTGATAGACATAGGGCAAGACCGCATACGCCCCACCGAAGGTCAAGAGCGCTGCTTTTGTGAAGAACCACCCCATTTGCGCGAGCGTTCCCTGCCACCCCATGTAGACGACTAGGACCCCTAGAGTCCCGGCCCAGATCACGCTGCCGACCATCGCGAACCCAAGCAACTTACGCCAGCGAAACTTGGCGTGATCAGGCGTTGGCGTGGCATCATCGATGAGCGCAGGTCCAAAACGCTTATCTTCCGCGTGGTGACCACCCCCCACCGCGAATTTCCCGGGCACCCAGCGACCACCTACGGCTCCGATGAGCCCCGCCCCCAAGACGATGTAAGGAAAGGGAACATCGAAGACGAAGATGGCGATGAAGGCGAGCACCGCGACCGACCACAAGACCTCGTTTTTCAGCGCCCGCGAGCCGATCCGATAGGCCGCGAAGACGACGATCGCAGTGACCGCGGGCTTAATGCCGTACAAGGCCCCAGCCACCGCAGGGACCTGGCCGAAGGCCATGTAGATCCACCCGAGCCCGATCAGAAGGAACAGCGACGGCAACACGAATAGCGCACCCGCGAGCACGCCGCCCCAGGTCCCATGCAGGAGCCAGCCGATGTAGGTGGCGAGCTGCTGCGCCTCGGGGCCAGGCAATACCATGCAGTAGTTCAGCGCATGCAGGAAGCGGCGCTCCGAGATCCAACGACGCCGCTCCACCAACTCCTGATGCATGATGGAAATTTGCCCCGCCGGGCCGCCGAAGCTGATGAAACCCAACCGCAACCAATACCAGAACGCCTCCCGGAGACTCACCGCAGCGGGCGCCGCAACGTCCGAAGACCGTTGGGCAGAACCCTTCATCGTTTTCTCCTCTGACGCGGCCGGGTCTTAGGCGCCGGGGTGCTTTTCGAGACTTCTTCTGAAAAGGCTGAATACAGGTGATCAAAACTCTTCTGGGCTTCTCGAAGAAGGGCATCATCGGTTTTGCAGCTCTGCCGTGCGCCCCCGAGTATCGCCTCCAAACCGGCGGCCTCCGGCACCGGGATCCCGCCGACGTCGAGGTAGTGCACGATCGTCGCTAGGCGCGCGAGTGCGCGGTCTTCTTCCAAGCCGAAACTCGCCGTCAGCACCTCAAAGGTGACCCGTGCGCCGCGGTGGGTAAAGACTGCTCCGTCGAAGTCGAAGCCGATAGCATCACGGGGACAGTCTTGTGGTTGGTCTAGCCATACGAAGCTTGCTTTACGGTCAATGCACCGCTGGATGAGCCAGGCAGAAGCCAAGCGATCGACCCAGGGGCGCTTGCGGGTCGCCCAGGTCCGGCCTTGATACTTGTTGCTATCCAGGCGTTCAATTTTTCCTGCCACGGCGTGCGGTTCATCGGGTGAGAGGATCGCCAAGGCGGAGATCTCCACCTCGTCGAGCGCCCGTGCGGTCTGCGCCTGGGCGGCCCCAGGGAAGAAATCGATGGAGGAAATCGCCTCGAAGCTCCGCCGCAAGGCCTTCAGCGCCCGTCGCAAGGCAGAGGCATCCGGTTTGGAGACTCTTGCCTTTAGCTCCCTGATTTCTTCCATCAGCCGCAGATAGTCCTCGGTGCGGTCGAAGAGGGTCGTGAACACTTGGGTCTCGTCGGCGTTCTTGCTCGGAACCTCCAGCACCTGGGCGCTACCCCCCGCCTCACGGGTTTCTATGGCGAGCGCTTCCAACGCCTCGCGGTGCTCGGGGCTGAGCGGCAATACGTACACGCCATCCCGCAGTATCCCGCAGCCGAGGGCTTTCGTCGCCCGCCAGATCCGCATGCGTACCGCGGTGTTTTGGGTCGGGAGGCTCAGGATGAGCAGGAGCCAAGACGAGGTGGAATCTGTATTGGATATCATGTCGCTTAATCTACTATAATGTAGATGTTGTAACAATATTATCGGATGACGTCGTATTGAATGCTCAACAGATTACGCTCTCAGCCGCGGTCGCCCTCCTGCTCGTCATTGGCGCAGCACCGCTGCTTGCGATGTTCGCTGCCAGCCTGACCATCGATGGCACGCTGAGCTTCATGTATTATCAGGCGCTCGTATCCTCGCGCCGAGCCTGGACGCTTCTTGGACAGAGCTTCACGCTGTCGTCCTTGACGGCGCTCTGCGGAACGGCCATCGGTGTACCACTAGGGATCTTGCTCGGGAAAACCGACCTACCGCTCAAACATCTGTTCGTCGTCCTCTTCACCCTGCCATTACTGCTTCCGCCCTACTTCCTCGCCGTGGCGTGGTCTCATGTCTTGGTGCGGGAGGGGTGGCTGTCGGAAATGGCCGGTGGGAGCCTCCCTGAGATGGACTCCGCCGGGTCGTTCGGTTTGTGGGGCTCCATGCTGGTGTTGACCACCGTCTTCATGCCGGTCGCGATGTTACTGACGATGGCCTATCTAAAGACCGTCGATCCCCGTCTTGAAGAGGCGGGACGGCTGGTCGCTCGCTGGCCGCGGGTGCTCTGCGGGATTACGCTGTCCATGATCGGTCCGGGGCTTGGCTGGGGTGCGCTGCTCGTATTCCTTCTCGCCGTCGGTGAGTTCAGCGTCCCGATGACGCTGCGCTATGACGTCTTCCCGGTGGAGATCCTCACGCAGTTCTCCGCCTTCTACGACTTTGGCGCGGCCACGGCGGCGGCCGCGCCACTCGCATTCCTCATAGTGACAGTGCTGGTCGTAGCAGGGCTATTCTCGGGCTCAGCGCGCCAAGCGATGCGGGGCTTCATGGGGGACACGGAAGGGTCGTTGATCCGCCTGGGTGTGGCCCGTGCGGGGTGGTTCCTGGGCGTAAGCTTGCTTGGCGTGGCTCTCGTCATCTTGCCCCTAGGCGGGTTGATGCTCCAGGCCTCTTCCAGCGACTACGTCGATGCGCTAACCCGCGCGGGAGACAGCCTACTCCGTAGCCTGCTCTATGCCGGCTTAGGCGCGACGCTCTTGACCCTGCTCGGATTTTTCTGTGGCTACCTAGTGCACACCCGAGCACTCTGCGCTTGGCGCTGGGTGGATTTCCTCACCCTCGTGTTGTTAGTCCTGCCAAGTCCGGTGATCGGCATCGGTCTCATCGGCTTGTGGAACCGGCCGGCGACGGACTGGATCTACGGGACGCCTGCCATGATCCTCCTGGGCTACCTGGCGCAGTATCTGGCGCTCACCAGTCGCACGACGGCCGCGACGCTTGCCCAGATCCCCGCTTCCATGGACGAAGCGGCGGCGGTGAGCGGTGCAGGCTGGCTCCGTAGGCTATTGACGATCACGGTCCCGTTGGCACGGCCGGGGCTGCTGGCGGCGTGGCTTGTGGCGTACATCTTCTGTCTACGTGATACCGGCATTGCCATGCTGGTCTATCCCCCAGGCCACGATACGCTGCCGGTCCGCATCTTTACGCTCATGGCCAATAGCCGCGAAGGGCTGATTGCGGCCCTCTGCGTCCTCATGATGGCGGCGACGTTCCTGCCATTCACACTGCTGGGTCTTATCATGAAACGGCGGGGTCGAGCGTCGTGATGGCGGTGAGGTTCCAAGACGTCTCCAAGTACTATCGTGAACGTGTGGCGGTCACGGCGTTCACGTTACACGTGCCGGTCGGGGAACGTCTGGTGCTACTCGGGCCATCGGGTTGCGGTAAGACCACAGTGCTGCGCCTCCTCGCCGGACTGGTCGCGCCCGATCGCGGACAGATCGACATCAACGAAGAGATCGTAGCGATGGATGGCGGAAACCTCCGGGAGCCTCAAGAACGCGGGCTTGGGATGGTCTTCCAGGACCTGGCGCTTTGGCCACATCTGACGGTCAGCGGCAACCTCGAGTTTGGGCTGAAGGCAAAGGGAGTTCTTGCCGCTGAGCGGCGGCGGCGGATCGGTGAGACGCTCGACCTGATGCGACTGCAGAGCTACGCCGAGGCTTGGCCGGGACATCTATCAGGTGGGCAGCAACAACGTACGGCCCTTGCCCGGGCTCTGGTGTTAGAACCCAAACTCCTGCTCATGGACGAACCCTTATCCAGTCTTGACGTTGAGTTGAACTTCCAATTGCGGCAACAACTCCTTCGGCTGCAAGACGAGCTTGGGTTTAGCCTGATCTATGTGACACATAACCTGGAAGAGGCCTTCGCCATCGCGACTCGAATTGTAGTCATGAAGGAGGGGCGCATCGAACGGATCGGGGACGTCTCCGAGATACGGGCGCACTTCCAGCAACGGCTCCATCAACTGACAGACTTGGACGATTGACACCCGATTACCGTTTTACGTGGCCTTCGCTGTCGGCGCGATAGCCGTTGTCACGTATGCGGCCTGGGGCGCGAGCGAGGAGGTCCAATGCGCACCACAAGATGTTATTCCAAGAGGTAACCAGCCATGAAGTGGATCACGCGCGAGCGGGTCAAGGTCGATCGAGTGGCCTGCCCCTGGCTCATCAGGAAATTTATCGATCCGGCGGCCGATTCTATTTGTCCCGGCTGACCAGGTACTCGCAGCGTCGAAGCGCGAGGGGGCCATTCCCTTCGATGTGCCGAACGTCGAGCTGGGTCATCACGACGGCAAATGTAGCTTTGAGGCCATCGTCTCGAAGTATCACATCGAAGAACCCGCAATCCTACTCTTATCGAAGATAGTGCACGGGGCCGACGTTGCTCACGACCTCTACGGCCGGCCGGAGGCCGCGGGGCTTGAAGCGATCGCCGAGGGTTTCCGGTATCTGGGTCTCAACGATGACCACGAGGTTCTGGCACAGGAGTTCATCGTCTACGACGCCCTTTACGCCTACTGCCGGGAAGAGGTCAACGTCGGGCGCCACTAATCGAGGAGTAGCCCTATGCATACACATTCTCTGTACAACAAGATCGCTGCCCTAAGCTTGCTGCTAGCGAGTAATTCATGGACTTTCCCTGCTGCATGGGCGGAGGCCCAGACAATCGACACGGCCAAGATTGAGCGACTGACCGGCGTCAAAGGCAAGCTCAACGACAAGGAAGGCGTCTTCAAGGTAGCCGTGCCGCGCTCGGATCTCAAGGTCACGGTGGCCGGTGTGCGCATGACACCGCCGATGGGACTGACCTCCTGGGCCGCCTTTACCAAAGACGGTGATAAGACACTGGTCATGGGCGATATGGTCTTGCTCGAAGAGCAGGTGAATCCCGTCCTGAGCGTGGCATTAGACCAAGGCTTGGAGGTGACGGCGTTACACAATCACTTCTTCTGGGATTCGCCCAAGGTGATGTTCATGCACATCGGCGGGCTTGGGAGTGAGGACCAGCTCGCGGCAGCGGTCGGTAAGGTCTTCGCCACGATCAAGGAGACGAGTGAGGGCAAAGCTCAGGCGCCGCACACCGAACTTGATCCAGCCAAGACCTCATTGGATCCGAAGAAGATCGAGGGCATACTCGGGGTGCAAGGTGAGATGACCGATGGCGTCTACAAGCTCACCTGGGGTCGGACCACCAAGATGGGCGAGCACGCCATTGGCAACGCCATGGGGGTCAACACCTGGGCGGCCTTTGTCGGGAGTGATGAGCAGTCCGTTGTCGATGGCGACTTCGCGATGTACGAGGACGAGCTGCAAGCCGTGCTCAAGGCACTGCGAGCGGCCGGCATCCACATCGTGGCGATCCATAGCCACATGAGCAGGGAGTCGCCCAAGGTGGCCTTCCTGCATTATTGGGGCATAGGGGCCACGACCGAACTCGCGAAAGCGCTCAAGTCTGCCCTCGACGCCCTGAGGAAAACCCCATGACCTATACCACGAACCCTATGAGGAAGAAAGGCATGTCAACTCATCGTTGGCTCAGGTTTAAGGTAGCTGCGGTATGGCTTGTTATCGGTGCTTACCAGCCACTAGAGACGTTCGCCGCAGAGGAGTTGACGGTGAACTTTGACGATGTAACGCAAGGACAGCTAGCGGCAGGCTGGACGATCGACGCCACCAATCCAAAAGGCAGACTCGCCGAGTGGCGCGTCGAACCTGATAGTGATGCCCCCACCCGTCCGAAGGTTCTGACCCTCAAGGCAGTCCATGATACGTCGGGATCCGTGTTCAATTTATGCTGGACGCGGGATATCGCCTTCGAGGACGGTACGATCGAGGTCAAGGTCCGTGCCAATACCGGCAAGGAGGATCAAGGCGGCGGCCCGATCTGGCGAGTGAGGGACGCAAAGAACTACTATGTGGCCCGCTACAACCCGCTCGAACGCAACTTCAGGCTCTACTACGTGAAGGACGGTGAGCGTACGCAGATCGCCGGTGCCCGTGGCATCGATATTAAAACGGGTGAGTGGTTCGAGGTCAGGATCACCCAACATGGCACGAGGATCGAGGGCTACTTGAACGGTAAGAAATACCTTGAAGCTACTGACGGCACGTTTAAGGAGGCTGGCGGTGTAGGTTTTTGGACCAAGGCCGATGCCGCCTCTTCTTTTGATGATCTCAAGCTGCGGCCTGCGAGTCGTCACTAAGTCGTTGTTCGGCGAGCCCGATCTGATCATAGTTATCGGCCTCATGATGTTCATATCCCCGTGACGTGATGAGGATCGCTAGGAGCATCACCATGAGAATATTCATCCGCATGATGGGCGGGATCCTTCTGGGCATCACGGCACTGTGTTCGAGTCCTGCAAGGGGTGGCACCGTAGTCGTGTATGTCAGTGAAGACCAGGTGTTTTCCGAACCTATCCTAAAGGACTTCGAGCGCGCAACGGGCATCGAGGTCAAGGCGGTCTATGATACCGAGGAGACCAAGAGCACCGGCGTCATGAATCGCCTCATCGCCGAGAAGAACAACCCGCAGGCGGACGTCTACTGGGCAAATGAACCCATCCGGGCCGAGGTCTTGAAGCAGCGGGGAATAGCGGTACCCTACCTTTCACCCAATGCGAAGGATATCGCCACAGCGTTCAAGGATCCCGACGGTTATTGGACCGGGTTTTCGGCCCGAGCCAGAGTGCTCATCCTCCATAAGCGCATAATGGACAAACCTTCCTCTATCCTTGCCTACACCGATCCCCGTTGGAAAGGCCGAGCGGTCATCGCGAATCCCCTCTTTGGTACGACCACCACCCAAGTGGCAGCACTTTTCGTTACATGGGGAGATGAACGTGCGCGTAAGTTTATGAACGACCTTAAAGAGAACGGCATCACGATCTCAACCAGCAACGGCGAGAGCGCGGATCTTGTGGCCAACGGCGATGCGGACTTTGGCCTGGTGGATAGCGACGATGCCGTAAACCGCATGCGGCAAGGCAAGCCGGTAGAAATGATCTGCCCGGATCAAGCGACGGGACAGCTCGGTTGCCTCATACTGCCCAACGCAGCCCTGTTGCTCAAGGGTGCCCCTCACCCTCAGGAGGCGAAAAGGCTCCTCGATTATCTCTTGTCTGGCGAGACCGAACGGAAATTGGCAGTTGCAGACTGTGCCCAAATCCCGCTTCATCCAGGAGTCGACACGCCCGGTGACGTACCAAGGATTGAGAAGCTAAAGATGATGACTACGGACTATGCAGCGATAGCCCGGAAGCTACAGGAAATCCAGCCATATCTCAAATCCTGGGCGGGATATTGAGTACAGCAAGCAAGACTTCTTCTAAAGGTGCTCAGGATAACCTCATTCACGCGGTGCGTGGATGTATAATAACGCATGGTAAATCCGGACAGCGGGCAGAGAGCGAGCAGCGATGCACCGCGCAAACTGCTCGCTCTTGACGGGTCCCGAATCCGCTGCGGTCAATGACGCGAGATCTCGGTCTTGGATCGGGGGCAATTCGGGCCATTCGACCTCTCCGGGTATCGAATAGTGAAGCGTTTTCGTGCCTCCGGACCCTGTATCATGACAAACTTTTACTATCTTTGACAAGCCTGTGATTCCTGTTTTTTTGGAAAAAACCCATAGTGATTGCGAGCTGCAAGACGCTATGCAGTGATCCGGAGTTAATTATCATTATCATAGGAGAATCAAGATGAACAGCAATTCCTTGAAACAATTTCTGGCCGTGGCGATGACCGGCCTCTTGCTGGTAAGCATGGGTGCCAGCGCCGCCGAACCAAAAACAAAAGCGAGTTGTGAGAAAGCAGGAGGGACGTGGGATTCTAAGACGAGAACGTGTACGATGCCAAAGCCGCAGTAAACGAGTAATAAGTCCAAAACGTGGATTAACCATAGACAGTCAAGAGGGGCGTAGTGCCCCTCTTGCGTTTTTTCCGCTATCTCAGGCGCCCTATCATAGATCTGCAG
>JBOIDW010000189.1:0-7597 GCA_050740655.1 Gammaproteobacteria bacterium
GCGTGGCCGAGTCCGCTCCACAAAGACTCGGCGATATGCGGCACGATCGGGGCCAGCAGCGACACGACGGCATCCAGGGCTTCCTGCATTATGGCACGTCCCTGCACGCTACGATCCCCGAATCTTCCCAGGTGATTGCAGAGCTCCATGACCGCGGCGATGGCCGTGTTGAAGGTGTAGCGGCGGCCGACGTCGTCGTTGACCTTGCCGATGGTCTCGTGCACGCGCCGGCGCAGCGCCTTTTGATCGGCATCGAGCCGCTCGTGATCGAGTGCCCTGACCGGGCCCAGCGCGACGTGCGCGGCCACCAGCCGCCACAAGCGCTTCAGGAAGCGAAACGCCCCTTCGACCGCGGTATCGGACCATTCCAGGGACTGCTCGGGCGGCGCAGCGAACATCGTGAATAGGCGCACGGTGTCGGCCCCGTACTCGTCGATCAGGGTTTGCGGGTCTACGGTGTTGCCCTTGGACTTCGACATCTTGGCGCCGTTCTTCAGCACCATGCCCTGGGTGAGCAACCGGGTAAAGGGCTCGGCGCCGCGCACCAGCCCTTGATCGCGCATCAGCTTGTGAAAAAAGCGCGCGTATAGCAGGTGCAACACGGCATGCTCCACGCCGCCGATGTATTGATCCACGGGGAGCCAGTAGTGGGCGCGTTCGTCCAGCATCCCCTGACCGAGGTCCGGGCAACAATAACGCGCGAAATACCAGGAGGACTCGAAGAAGGTATCGAAGGTGTCGGTCTCTCGCTCGGCCGCTGCGCCACATCGCGGGCACGGGGTCCGGTAGAACTCCGGCATCTTTTTCAGCGGCGAGCCCACGCCCTCGAAGGCCACGTCCTCGGGCAGGCGCACGGGAAGGTCTTGATCGGGAACCGGCACCGCACCGCACGCCGGACAATAGATAATGGGGATGGGGCAGCCCCAATAACGCTGGCGCGACACACCCCAGTCGCGCAGCCGGAAATTCACCTTGCGCGCCCCCTTGCCGTGTTTAACGAGAAACGCCGCAATCGCGTCGAAGGCGGCCTCGGATCTCAAGCCGTCGAAGGGGCCGGAATGCCTCAATACCCCCGGCTCGACATAGGCGGCCTGCGCCGCCTCGGCGGGCGAACCATCGCCGGGGAAGACCACGGGCTTGATGGGCAGTCCGTAGCGCCGGGCGAGCTCGAAGTCGCGCTGGTCATGGGCCGGCACCGCCATTATCGCTCCGGTGCCATAGCCCATGAGGACGAAGTTGGCGGCCCATACCGGTACGGCCTCGCCGTTGACCGGGTGCAGCGCCTCTACGCCCAGCGGCATGCCCTTCTTCTCCATCGTCTCCATTTCGGCCTCGGTTACCGCGCTTTTGCGGCAGTCATCGATAAACGCGGCCAGGGCGGGATTGCCGCCGGCGACTCGCTGCGCCAGCGGGTGCTCGGCGGCGACCACAATAGCGCTCACGCCCATCAGCGTATCCGGGCGGGTGGTAAACACGGTCAACGACTCATCGAGATGCGGGACCGTAAAGACCACCTCTATGCCCTCGGAACGGCCGATCCAGTTGCGCTGCATGGTACGCACGGCGTCCGGCCAGCCGGCCAGCCCGTCGATCTCGGCCAGCAGCTCCTCGGCGTAATCGGTGATGCGTAAGAACCACTGCGGGATCAGCCGCCGCTCCACCGGCGCCCCGGAGCGCCATCCCTTGCCGTCGATCACCTGCTCATTGGCCAGCACCGTTTGATCGACCGGATCCCAATTGACCATGGCGGTCTTCTTATAGACCAGTCCCTTTCTGAATAGGCGCGTGAAGAGCCACTGCTCCCAGCGATAGTACTCGGGCCTGCAAGTGGTGATCTCCCGCGCCCAGTCATAGGCGAATCCGAGCCGCCGGAGCTGGCCGCGCATATAGTCGATGTTCTCGCCGGTCCAGCGCGCCGGCGGCACCCGCTGCTCGAGCGCCGCGTTCTCCGCCGGTAGCCCGAAGGCATCCCAACCCATGGGTTGCAGGACGTTCTTGCCCCGCATGCGCTGATAACGGCTGATGACGTCCCCGATGGTGTAGTTGCGCACGTGACCCATGTGCAGGCGGCCGCTGGGATAGGGAAACATCGACAAGCAGTAGAACTTCTCCCGACCCGGGTCCTCGGCGGCGCGAAAGGTGTGGGCCGCCGCCCACAGGCGCTGCGCGCGTGCCTCGACCCGCTGCGGTTCATAGTGCTCGTCCATCGCGTGTACCCAAAGGCTTTTTAGAGTGTGGAAGGATAACGCGCGCAGGGAACGGCACCAAGCCCGCTCGCGGCGGGCAGGAGATTCAAGTACCGATGTAGAGCACGCCGTACGCGCGCCGGGGGCGACTAGGGCATGATGGTATGCAAGGGTTTTTTCAAGCCCGACGCGACCCCACGCGCGTGCCGATAGCAAGCAATACCCGGAGCGGCGGCGGCCGAGCGTCGGTTGACCTCAATCTCGACCAGGCCGTTGGAATTCTCATACCAATACGCCTGGCCTGCGACGACCTCGCCGAAGGTACTGCGCTTACCAGTCGCTGGCCATCGACCTAGCAACCGCCTCGCCAAGCATCGGAGGCCCTTTGCCGATCGCTACCCGATCCAATATACTTCTTCAATTTTCCATAGCCATGCGAGGTATCAATGCCGACGGTCAAAGTACGCGATAACGAGCCCTTCGATATTACCCTGAGGCGCTTCAAGCGCGCCTGTGAGAAGGCCGGGGTCCTGGCCGAGGTCCACAAGCGCGAGTTCTACGAAAAACCCACCCAGATCCGCAAACGTAAGATGGCCGCCGCGGTCAAGCGCTGGCAAAAGAAGCTGCTGCGCTCGCGGCCCCAATTCAACCTCCCCGGTGTCCAACAGCAGACCCGCAAACCGCCACGGCGATTCATGCGCCGCCGCGGGCCCGGCCCCGATGCCGGACAGTCTTTAGCAGCGACTTAACGAGCACATCAAGTCGGCCACGCGTAGGGGCTCTGCTCTCATCCTCGCGGCGATCCGGCAGCGCGAGCTGCTGGGTAATCCCGGCCTGGCGAAGCTCGCCAACCGACGCAAGGAATCGCTACAGACTACCCGCAGGCTGGCCCCTGGACCTGGCCGAGCAGAAATCCTTCGAGCTTGGGCCGGTAAGCTTAACTGCCGGCGCCCCTATCGGAGGCCGAGATCGCCGCCCTGGGGGACGGGGTGACTGCAAGGGCCGGAGCGCTAACCGTGCAGCCGTTGTACCGCGCCACCCCCTGGAATACGCGCGCGGTGCGTCTATACTGGGCGGTATGGAGGTGCCTCGTTGAGCCAGCGGATCCCGCAATCCTTCATCGATGATCTGCTGGCCCGGATCGACATCGTCGAGGTCATCGATGAAAATCTGCCGCTGCGCAAGGCCGGGCGCAACTTCCAGGCGCTCTGCCCCTTCCACGCCGAAAAGACCCCATCCTTCACCGTCAATCGCGACAAGCAGTTTTACTATTGCTTCGGTTGCGGTGCGCACGGCACTGCGCTCGGGTTCTTAATTGCCTACGCGCGTCTAAGTTTCCTCGACGCCGTGGCGCGGCTGGCGGCGCGCGCGGGGCTGAGCCTGCCCAGCGAGGGCCATGAGGCCGCGCGGCCCACCTGGGACGGGCATCGCGAGTGCCTGGAACAGGCGGCTGACCTCTTCGCGGCCCAGCTACGCCGACATCCCGCCGCAGAGCGCGCCCGTAACTATCTCCAGCGGCGCGGCCTGAGCGGCCGGACCGCGGCGGATTTTCAATTGGGCTATGCGCCGCCCGGATGGGATAACCTCCTACGCGCGCTGGGTTCCAGCCCGGAGACGCTGGAGAAACTGGTCGGGGTAGGCTTGCTGGTCAGGAAAGAGGGCGAGCCGGGTTGCTACGACCGGTTTCGCGACCGCATCATGTTCCCCATCCGCGACGCGCGCGGGCGCATGGCCGGGTTCGGCGGGCGCGTCTTGGACGAGGGCGAGCCCAAGTACCTGAACTCCCCGGAGTCTCCGCTGTTCCGCAAAGGCGCCGAGCTGTATGGGCTGCACCACGCCTTACGAGCGCCGGGCGAAACGCGGCGCTTGCTGGTCGTGGAGGGCTATACGGATGTCCTGTCCCTGGTCCAGCACGGTGTTTCGGGGGTGGTCGCAACGCTGGGAACGGCGCTCACCCGCGAGCACCTGGTGCGTTTGTTCCGCGCCACCGCCGACGTCGTGTTTTGCTTCGATGGCGACGAGGCCGGCCGCCGTGCGGCCTGGCGCGCCTTGGAGGTCGCCGTGCCGCAGCTCAACGAGGGGCGCTCGGCCGGGTTTTTGTTTCTGCCGCAGGGCGAGGACCCGGATACCCTGGTGCGTAGCCAAGGCCCGTCCTTATTCCGCGATCCGCAGGCCGTAACGCCGCTCTCGGAGTTTTTGTTCAAACACCTGATCGAGCAGACGCCGATCGCCGGCTTGGACGGCAAGGCGCGGCTGGTCGAGCGCTGCCGCCCGCTGATCGCTCAGATCCCCTCCGAGCCCTTGCAAGCGTTGTTACGCCAAAGGCTGGCGGAACTATCCGGTCTCTATCTCGACCAACTGCCACGCGCGGCCGAGCCCTACGCCGTTACCCTGGCCCCGAGGCGCCCGGCACCCGGTTCCCAGCCGGTGGTTACCCTGGTAAGGCAAGGCATCGCGCTGCTGTTGCGCAACCCGTCGCTGGCCGGGCGAGCGCCGCCGGACCTCGCCGAGGTCGAACGACCTGGAATACCCCTGCTCGTCGAGCTTATCGAGGTCTTGCGCCGCGAGCCCCAACTCGAATGCGCGATGATTCTAGAGCGTTGGGCGGGCCGGGAGGAGCAGGGGCATCTTGCGCGCTTGGCAATCCGCGAGCTGCCGCTGGACGAGGCCGCAGCGGAAATGGAGTTCGAGGGCGTTATCGGTGGATTGCGGCGTCTGCTGGATAAACAAAGACGGGGCCGACACTGGGAGCAGACGGCGCGCGCGCTGCAAGACCCTGACGCGTGCATGGGGACAGGGGTCTAGATTGGGGTGGCGATCGAGGTCGATCTCGATTAGCATCCTGCCTTTTTTCGCCAGGCGGGGGCATTGCCCCACGTCGTCGCTATACTGATGTAACGGTTTAAGACCTGGGAACTTAACGCTATTCACAAGTGAGAACCGAACCCATGGAACCTCTTGAAGACACCGACGGCGGCGACGAGCGTTCACAGATCAAGGATCTCATTGCCAAGGGTAAGGAGCAGGGCTTCCTGACCTATCACGAGGTCAACGACCACCTGCCCGAGGGCATCGTCGATCCCGAACAGATCGAGGACATCATCAGCATGATCAGCGACATGGGGATCTCGGTCCACGAGACCGCCCCGGACATGGAGTCCCTGTTGCTGGCCGACACCGCCATTACCGCCGACGAAGACGTGGCCGAGGAGGCGGCGGCGGCATTCTCCGTGGTCGATGACGAGCTGGGGCGGACCACCGATCCGGTACGCATGTACATGCGCGAGATGGGCACCGTCGATCTGCTCACGCGCGAAGGCGAGATCGCCATCGCCAAGCGCATCGAGGACGGGCTGAACCAGGTCCTGTCGGCGATCGCCGATTTCCCCTATGTCGTCGCCATGCTCTTCGAGGAGTACGACAAGGTCGCGACCGGCGAGCTGAAGCTGTCGGACATCTTGAGCGGTTTCTTGACTACCGACGCGGTTGCGGCCCCGCAGGGGTTTCTGCGCATCGAGGCGTTGACCGCGCCCGTCGCCGCCGAGGTGGACGATGCCGCGGAGGACGAGCAGCAGGACGAGGACGAGGCCGATCCCTTGAACGGGAGCCTGAACCCGGAGGAGGTCCGCGAGCGCATCGAGACCTTACGGCACCTACACCACAAGGTCCTGGCCTCGATCAAGCGCAATGGCCGCGACCACCTGCGGGCCAAGAAACTGCGCGAGGAGCTGGGCCGCTTCGTCCTGGAATTCCGGTTCGTGCCCAAGCTCGTCGATCGTCTGACCCGCGAGATCCGCGCCGTTGTCGACGGCATCCGCGCGCAGGAGCGCAGTATCATCGATCTCTGCACGCGTGCCTCCAATGTCCCGCGCAAAGACCTGCTCGCGGCGTTCCAAAACAACGAAACCAACCTGAATTGGGTCAAGTCCCTGGCGCGCAGCCGCAAGCCGTGGGCGAGTGTCGTACGCACCCATGAGGAGGAGATCCTGCAAGCGCAGAGAAGGCTTGCGACGCTGGAAAAGACCACGCATCTGAGCATTCCCGAGATCAAGGACATCAACCGGCGCATGTCCATCGGCGAGGCCAAGGCGCGGCGCGCGAAGAAGGAGATGGTGGAGGCCAACCTGCGCCTGGTGATCTCGATCGCCAAGAAATACACCAACCGCGGCCTGCTGTTTCTCGATCTCATCCAGGAAGGCAATATTGGCCTCATGAAGGCGGTGGACAAATTCGAGTACCGGCGCGGCTATAAGTTTTCCACCTATGCCACCTGGTGGATCCGCCAGGCGATTACCCGCTCGATTGCCGATCAGGCGCGTACCATCCGCATCCCGGTGCATATGATCGAGACCATCAACAAGCTCAACCGCGTTACGCGCCAGATGGTGCAGGAGATCGGCCGCGAACCGACCCCGGACGAGTTGGCAAAGCGCATGGAGATGCCAGAGGACAAGATCCGCAAGGTCCTCAAGATCGCCAAGGAGCCGATCTCGATGGAAACCCCGATAGGCGATGACGAGGACTCCCATCTCGGCGATTTCATCGAGGATCAGAACACCACCGTGCCCCTAGATTACGCCACCTTCGAGGGCCTGTGCCGCAGTACTCGCGAGGTCCTCTCCGGCCTCACGCCGCGGGAAACGAAGGTGTTACAGATGCGCTTCGGCATCGACATGAATACCGATCACACGCTGGAAGAGGTCGGCAAGCAATTCGATGTCACGCGCGAGCGCATACGGCAGATAGAGGCCAAGGCCTTGCGCAAGTTGCGCCACCCGTCGCGCTCGGAGCAATTGCGCACCTTCCTCGACTAGGCCGCGTGCTCGGCCTTCGGGAAGCGCGAGCGCGGTCGTACTCAGGGCCTGTAGCTCAGTCGGTTAGAGCAGGGGACTCATAATCCCTTGGTCGAAGGTTCGAGTCCTTCCGGGCCCACCATAATCAGCCAAGCATCATCCATAGGCTCGGGTTGTTCAAATACCCGAGGGTTCGTCACGATTCTTAAGAAGGCGAGCAGGCTGTGCCAAGGTAGGCCGACCGGAACTACGCCATTGAGTTGTGTATCGAGCCGCTCTCGGGCCGGTTCATGCCGTGAGAAGGTGCTGACATGAGCGTAGATAAGAAGATTGGTATCGGAGATGAGCGCGCCGAGAAATGTAGGGTGGGTTAGCCGCGCTGTTTGCGGCGTAACCCACCAACCCGTCGGCTCCAGGCCGACACCTTGAAAAGGAGGCCCACTACGCGCGCCGCGTCGGTGGGTTCGGCATAAACGGCATGCCGATCCCACCCACATTTACTGCACGTCCACCAGGTTCTCGCCCTCAAGTCCGAACAAGCCCGTGTATTCAACCCGAAGCCGCAAGCCGCACGTTTTCGACCACGAGATCCGGAAGCTCTTCAGCGCCGAATACATG
>JBOIDW010000190.1:0-3641 GCA_050740655.1 Gammaproteobacteria bacterium
CCTGCGCCGCCTGTCCCATCACGGTAAAGAAGGCGCTGACTAAGCTCAAGGGAGTAGCCAAGACCGAGGTGAGCTTCGAAAGAAAGGAGGCCGTGGTGACCTTCGACGACGCCCAGACGAATGTGTCCGCCCTCATCGAGCACCACGGACGTGGGGTATCCATCGCGTGTGGCTCACTGAGGTAGCGATAAGTGCGAAATCGTAAGCTGATCGTGACGGGTGTTACGGGCGGCGCGATCACCGGATTCTGCTTGGCTGGTCATCGATCACGTGATTGGGTTGCCAGGGGCCAAAGTTTTGCCCTCGCGTGGGGGCTCCCTGGCCTCGCGTTAGCCAGCTCCCTATTCGTGCAACCGCCGGCGCGTACCTGGATCTGGGTCCCGAGCCTCCTCTGGATGGGCACAGCTTGTATGGCCAATGCACGGCAGTGTGGCCGGACTCACTGTTACTTCACCGCACCGTTGTTTTTCGTCATGGCCTGTGTCGCGCTGCTCGACGGCCTCGGGCTACTCGCCTTAGGACCGCGCGCTTGGACCTGGCTCGGTCTGGGATTGGTGATCGGTACAGCGGGATTGTGGTGGGGAACTGAACGACTTTGGGGACGATTTCTCCGCTTCGACCCTAAAAGCCAAGACCTAAGCATTACGGAGAGACTATGAGCATCTATACGCTTCACATCATGGGCATGACCTGCGACCACTGCGCGCGTACGGCCGAAAACGCCTTGAACGCGTTACCGGGTGTCAAGGCTCAAGTGACGTACGAAGAAGGGATCGCCCGCGTCACGGCGCCAGCGGATATGGGCATCGAGCACCTCATCGCGAGCATCGAGGCGAAGGGATTCGAGGCGAGGCTTAACGAATAGACCGCCTATCCAGAAGCAACGAGGAGCCAAGCGATATGAACGTACAGACCCTGCGCATCACGGGGATGACCTGCGATCACTGCGCGAAGTCGATCGAGGAAGCCCTCGCCGGTATGGCCGGGGTGGTCGAAGCCAAGGTCTCCTACGACGAAGGCACCGCCCGCATCAAGGCCGAGGCAGGGGTGGGCAGCGCCATGCTCATCGATGCCGTGCGGGGCAAAGGCTTTGGCGCGGAGGTGCTGAACCGCAAGGGTTCAACTGTCGTGAAAGGGGCCTCGGACCGGCCGCTGATCTCGGTCGTCGAGACGCCCACGCCGCCGGGCCCAACGCGCCGGCGATCCCGTGGCCCACTCGAGGTCGCGATCATCGGCAGCGGGGGGGCGGCATTTGCTTGCGCCATCCGCGCAGCCGAGGAAGGCGCCAAGGTCACGCTCATCGAGCGCGGCACTCTGGGCGGGACCTGCGTCAACGTCGGTTGCGTGCCCTCGAAGATCATGATCCGCGCCGCGCATCTCGCGCACCTGCAATCCGACCACCCCTTCGACGGCATCAAGAAGCGCGCGGCCGTCCTCGACCGCGGAGCGCTCTTGGCTCAGCAGCAGGGCCGGGTGGAGGAGCTGCGGCATGCCAAGTACGAAAACATTCTGGAATCGAATCCCAGGATCTCGCTCGTACGCGGATCCGCGCACTTCACCAAGGGGAAAGCCCTGATGGTGAAGGAATCGGGGGGCAAGGAGAAGCGGCTGCATCCCGAGCGTATCCTGATCGCAAGCGGCGCCTCGCCCTCCATCCCCGAGACACCGGGTCTCAAGGACACTCCTTATTGGACGTCGACCGAGGCGCTCGTGGCCGAAGCACTGCCAGAACACCTCATCGTCTATGGAGGCTCCGTGGTCGCGTTGGAGTTGGGGCAGGCGTTTCTGCGCCTGGGCTCGAAGGTGACCCTCATCGCCCGCTCGACCCTGCTTTCCAAGACCGACCCGGCCATCGGGGAAGGGCTCAAAGCGGTACTCGCAGGCGAAGGCATGCGCATCCTGACCGATACCGCCGTGATGCGGGTGAGCTACGGGCGCAAGTGGTTCCGCAAGCGGTTCAGCGTTGACATAGACGGCGAAACCCTGGTCGGGGATCGCCTGCTGGTGGCGACGGGCCGCACGCCGAACACAGCCGGCCTGGGACTGGAGAAGGTGGGCATCAAGATCGACGAGCGCTACGCCATCGTCGTCGATGATCACATGCGGACCAGCGCCGAGCATATCTATGCCGCGGGGGATTGCACGACGCAGCCGCAGTTCGTGTACGTGGCCGCCGCGGCCGGTACCCGCGCGGCCATCAACATGACGGATGGCGACGCAGCCCTGGACCTCTCGGCCGTGCCCGAGGTCGTCTTCACCGATCCGCAGGTCGCGACCGTGGGCCTGACGGCGAGCCAGGCGAGTGAACAAGGCTTTAAAATCGATAGTCGCACCTTGAGCTTGGATAACGTGCCGCGAGCGCTCGCGAACTTCACCACCCGTGGCTTCATCAAGCTGATCGCCGAGCGCGGAACGGGGCGGGTGCTCGGGGCCCAGGTGCTGGCCCCGGAGGGCGGGGAGATCATCCAGACGGCGGCACTCGCGATCTGTCATCGCCTCACCGTGAAGGACCTTGCCGATCAGCTCTTCCCCTACCTCACCATGGTAGAGGGCCTCAAGCTCTGCGCCCAGACCTTCACCAAAGACGTGAAACAACTCTCCTGCTGCGCAGGATGAAATAGGGGTCCGCTATGGAAGACATTGACATTATGAAGTTGATTGGATTTGTGGCTGCAATCGGGTTGATAATCGTCGCAGCGCGGCAGGTAACCTACATGTGGCGAGATCCGCGGGAGGAGACCGATGCAGAGAAACGCCGACGAGAGAAGCGAGAAAAAAAAGAGGCGTCCAAGCCCAAATAAGTCGAGGAGCTGAGCCGGCACGGGGCGAAGCGGGCGTAGGCGCGTGTCCGCGCCGACTCATTCGCTGGAGCAGACAGCAATGCCTCTATCCAAAACAGATGGGTCAAACGAAGTGTTCCGATTGCTTCCAGCAGGACGGACCGCACATCGGGATAGGTGAGAAACGTTCGGCGCCGATCGGTGCTGGCGGTGAAGAGACACGTGCTAGTCGGAATAAGGGTGCGACTATCATCAGGCGTGACGGAATCGTACCGCCAATGATTGGCGCGGACACGCGCCCTACGCTTGCTAGGTCGGCTCCCCACATCATGAAGGCGGGCTGTGTGATAACCGCGGCTGAGTTACTTGAGCCGGATCCGGATGCCCGCTTCCAGGGCCGCGGCCTTGCTCTCAAACCGATCCGCGCGCACCGTGCTCGGCGAGGTCAGTCATCATATTCGCTGGCCATGAGCGCGTGCGCATCGCGGGCACCATGCAGGACCCGGATGATGATCACTTCAGTGTCGGTATAGCGGTAATAAAAAGCGTAGTCCCTGAAAAAATGGACACGCAGGCCGGAGGCTAGATGATCGCGGGCTGGGCCGAGTTCCGGATGGGAAAGGAGCGGCTCGAAGCGTTCGCGGAGCTTGTGTACAAATGCGCTCGCCGCCTGCGGATTGTCGGCGGCGATGAAGGCCCAGATCCCGGCGAGATCGTCTTCGGCCTGGTCGGTTATGCGGAGGGATCGCGTCCGGGTAATTTGCGGGCTCCCTTCTGAATGACTCGCTCGGGATCAAAATCTTTTACCCGACCGGCTTCAACATCCGTCAAGCCGCGCTGTATGTCGGCGCGCAGATCGGT
>JBOIDW010000191.1:0-7997 GCA_050740655.1 Gammaproteobacteria bacterium
CCGCCAGCGATGTGCCCGTCATAACGCCTAGTGTCGCATGCGCCAGCGACTCGACGCGCTTCGCGTGCAGATCATCTTCAAATAACTCCTCGATGAAGTTCTCAACGTCATTCAATCTTGACCCTAACAACCTCGCTCGATTCAACATGTTCATGCCCCTTGGTCATAAAACGCAAAGCATGATCCTCATGATCGGTTTTGCAAGCGATAAAAACGGACCTAGATCACAAAATATGAGGGGATCCTTAAGGGGTGAACCCCCAATCGGAGCCATAATGGTGCCGCCGTGCTAGACTCATTTTGGAATCGGCGGGTCCATACAGGTCGCGGACCGATGTGCTGATCGATGCCGAAGCCCCGACCGAGGTCCTGGGATACGTTACGGTCTGTCCGGCGGAGATTATCAGTCAGGGCAAAAATATGGAGGTCAACTGCGCATGTTGCAATGGATAAAGACTTTATTCCGTCCGCCTCAGCCCGTCGGGCCGGCTCGGATCATCAAGCGTTTTGACAAGTCTGAAGCCACGATTACGAGAGATGTCGTTACCGTGCACGACGACGGATGGTTGGTGGATGTCGCGGAAACGCGGACTGTTCGGCTGTTTGACGTTGAAGATCCTCAAGTCGAGGGCTGCATGTTGACCTACCGCGCCGATCTCAAGTCAGATGCCGTACAGGGAAGGAGTTACCTGGAGATGTGGTGCCGTATACCGGGACGGGGTGAGTTCTTTTCCAAAGGCTTTCACAATGCCCTGAAAGGGACCAACGATTGGGCGTCCTATGAAATTCCGTTTTATCTAAAGCCTGGCCAACGGCCCGATCTCATTAAGCTCGGCTTGACGCTGGAGGGCCGTGGAAAGGTGTGGATCAAGAACGTGGACCTATCTTGCGTTCCGTTCGGATAACCAGGGCTCTCAGGCCCTCTCGCGTCATCAGCGCCCGCCGCGGCGCTGATGGCTTGAACCGCCATTACGCGTCCGGCGCCTTGCTTGTATCGAGCTCCGGATAATGCCGGAAGATGTCGTCTTCGTTGAACGGTACGCGCCGCTCGGAGGCCAGATAGTTGGCGATGTTTGGGCGAGCCGCGACCTTATCGTGCAGCGCCACCAGGCCGGGATACTTGGGCTCCAAGCGCTTCATCGTCTCGGGGAAGGCGTAACGCAGGCCGGCCATGAGCTGGAAGATCGACAGATCGACGTAGGACACGGCGCGACCAAGCATATACCCCCCATCCTTCGGATTCGCGGCGAGCACGTGCTTGAAATAGTCCAGAAACTTCGGCACCCGTTCCGCGGTGAAATGCCCGGCCCGGCGCCGCGCCTCGCGCCTCTGCTGGTGGTAGTACAGGCTGCCTGCGATCGGATGATGCACGTCGTGGATCTCCGCCACGAAGTCGGCAATGGTCAATTGCAGTTGATGCGCCCACAACCGACCGGCTTCGGCCTTCGGAACCAGACTCAGGCGCGGACCCAGATACAGCAGGATATTGGCGGTCTGGGCAATCACCAGAGCCCCGGCTTTGAGAAACGGCGGTGCGAACGGCAGGCGGCCGATCTCAATGCTCTCAAGAAAGCGCGTCATCGCCGGGAGGCCCTGGCCGCGCCCGGATAGACGGGCCACGTCCACATAGTGGGCGCCCGCTGCCTCGAGCGCGAGCCGGACGAATTCGCCGCGGCCTTGTATCGCGGGCCAGTAGTAGAGTTCATAGCGCATGTCGAGGTCCTCCTGCATCAAGCCGTGCGCAGCATCGTTTCTTTCTCGCCCATGTTCGAAGGCAAGCGGCTTAGCTCTTGTTTCTCAGCACGAATAAGGAGATGCATGAGGGAACGAGGTCATTCGTAGCGGCCCCCTACTCATCCGGCAGGCGTTTGGGTGTCATCCAATCCAGCACTCGGGCGCTGCCGGCCGACAGCCCTTGCCAGTCCGCGGGCAGCGCCAGGACCGCAAGTGCCGCGGTCGGCATGAGCTTGTCCGCCTTGGGCAGGGTCCCGCTGCCGCGGGCAAGATAGGTGAGGAGCTCCTCCAGGCCGGGATTATGGCCGATCAACAGCACGTTCGGTCTTGCCGGGCAGCGCCCGAGGACCTCCAGCAGGCGCGGCAGCCCGGCCGCGTAGACGGCCGGATCCCACTGGATACCGTCGCCGGTCCACTCGAGGGCCGCGCAGACCTTCAGGGCCGTATCACGGGCGCGTTGCGCGGGGGAACTGAGCACGTAGTCCGGAACCCAGCCGCGCTCGCGCATCCAGCGGCCCATGCGCGGCGCGTCGCTCTCGCCGCGCGCCGCGAGCGGGCGATCGAAATCGCGTTGCGCGGCGTGTCCCCAATCGGATTTTGCGTGCCGCATGATCAGAAGACACCTTTCCATCATCGGTCCCTATGCCGTATCCTCGCCCGCCAGGGGCAGCAACCGTATAATAATTCAAAGCCGGCGTCGCCGGTGGCCCGCCCCGAACGAATAACCGAGCGAGAATCCAGTGAGCGCCGAACGCCCCGCCGAGTCTAGCCCAGCCCCGTCAACGCCGCCCCTCGATCTGGAGGCCATCGCCGGCGTCCAGCACGGTGAGCGCATCCGCGTGCAACGGGCAGCGGCCGGTACGCAGGAGCTGTTCGAGCAGACCTTGAACCTGCTCGACGAGCGCGGGGAAGCTGCACGAGCGCTCGTCGCCGGCCTGGACCCCAACCGGTTTATCCCGCATCACGAGGACTTGCGGCAGCGATTTCTCTACGCCGAGGCCCTGGGTAGCTACGAGGCCTTGAGTGAGCTCATCGACGTGCATACCCCCGGCTCCCGGCTGTTTTCACGCTATGGCGAAGAGGCGAAGGTCGAGCAGTTCACCGAGGGCGAGTTGAAGACGCTGGAGGCCTATTTCCAGCGGCTGACGGAAGCGATTACCCATGCCCACGGCTTCCTGGCCGAACATGGTGCCCGGCAATACACCTCGGACGAGGTCTATGAGCTGCGCAAGATGATCGCCCAGGCTCAGAATCGTGCCCGCAAGGTCTCGGTGGTCCTGGGCGAGCACCTGCTGCGGGAGGTGAACGACTCGTTGGTCAAGCTGCATGCCTTCTGCGAGCAGATCCGCGCGGTGGAGCGCGGGGTGAGCGGCATCTTCATGGTCGCGAGCGAGGTGATGTTCGTGCCGGTCCTGGACCTGGTGTATTGGGTGAACACCATCTTCAAGGCCGTGGGTAACCCCTATCTCACCGGCCAGATCGACGGCCTGGTGCTGCTCGCGGCGCGCAGTCTCATCATCGAGGCCGTGGCCTTCTACTCGTATTACGGTAAAGAGCAGATCTACAAGCTCTACAAGCGCAGCGGCGGCCGCCTCGGCAATCGCACCATTGCGCAACAGGTGCGCAACGAGATCAGGACCTTGCTGTCGGCCTGCCAGCACCAAAACAAGCTGATCCTGACGCGCATGACGCGCGACACCGAGCGCGAGTTCGAGCTCTCCATCGAGGCCATCCAACGTGAAGCCGTGGTCACTGCGGTGGAGGCGGTGCGGGTCCTGCTTCCGGAGAAAAAACCGCCGGTCATCCCCGAGAAACGCCGCTGGTGGAGGCGTGCATTCGACCGCTTGATGGGGCGCGCGTAACAGGCGCCGTCCACCGGCTCATGAAGGCCCTAGAGATCCGCGGCCTGCGCAAGGTCTACAAGAACGGCCGCGTGGCCTTGAATGGCATCGACCTGGACGTCGATGAGGGGGACTTCTTCGCCCTGCTCGGTCCCAATGGCGCCGGCAAGTCCACCGCCATCGGCATCGTCAGCGGTCTCATCAACAAGACCGCCGGCACGGTGCGGGTCTACGGCCACGATACCGGCACCGAGCTCGAGGCAGCCAAGTCGCAGATCGGCCTGGTGCCGCAAGAGATCAACTTCTCTCAATTCGAGCCGGTGCTCGATATCGTGATCAACCAGGCCGGCTATTACGGGATCGAGCGGCGCCTGGCACTGCAGCGCGCCGAGCGCTACCTGGGGGCGCTGGGGCTTTGGGCGCGCCGCAAGGATGCCTCGCGCACCCTGTCCGGAGGCCTCAAGCGCAGGCTCATGATCGCCCGCGCCTTGTTGCACGAGCCGAGGCTCCTCATCCTCGACGAGCCCACCGCCGGGGTCGATATCGAGTTGCGCCGCTCCATGTGGGATTTCCTGCTCGAGACCAATCGGGGCGGCACCACCATCATCCTCACCACCCATTATCTGGAGGAGGCCGAGAGCCTGTGCCGCAACATCGCGATCATCGACCACGGCGCGATCGTCGAGCACACCTCGAAGAAACGATTGCTCGCCAAGCTGCAGTTCGAGACCTTCGTGCTCGACCTGCGCCAGCCGCTGGCCCAGGCCCCGCAGGTGCCGGGCTACGAGTGTCGCCTGACGGATGAATCGACCGTCGAGGTGGAGATCGACAAGGCGCGCAACGTCAACCCGCTCTTCGAAGGTTTGTCGCGGCAGGGCATCGAGGTGGTGAGCATGCGCAACAAGGCCAACCGCCTGGAGGAGCTCTTCATTCGCCTGGTGGACAAGAACGGCGACCGGGCCCGCGCCCATGCCTAAGCCCCGCGATCCGCTGCGCCGTCGGCGCTATCTCGTCGCCTACCGGACCATCGTGCGCAAGGAGATCGGCCGCTTCGTGCGGATCTGGGTCCAGACCATCCTGCCTCCGGCCGTCACCATGACCCTCTATTTCGTCATCTTCGGCCACCTCATCGGCCCGCGCATCGGCGCCATGGGGGGCTTCGATTACGTCCAGTTCATTGCCCCGGGCCTGATCATGATGTCGGTCATCACCAACGCCTACGCCAACGTGGTATCCTCGTTCTTCGGGGCGAAGTTTCAACGGCACATCGAGGAGCTGCTGGTGGCGCCCATCCCGAGCGCCGTCATCGTCGGGGGACTCGTGACCGGCGGGGTGGCGAGGGGCCTGGCGGTCGGGGCGGTGGTGACCGGTGTCGCCCTGCTCTTTACCCAGGTCCACGTGCATTCCTTTGGCATCATGTTCCTGACGGTGTTCATGAGCTCGGTGCTGTTTTCCCTGGGCGGACTGCTGAACGGGTTGTTCGCGCGGAGTTTCGATGACACCTCGATCATCCCCACCTTCATCCTGACCCCCCTCACCTACCTGGGCGGGGTGTTCTATTCCATCGAGTTGCTGCCGGCGGTCTGGCGGCTCATCTCCCGTGGCAATCCCATCCTGTATATGGTGAACGCCTTTCGCTATGGCGTGCTCGGCGTCTCCGATATCCCCCTCGGGCTGGCCTTCACCGTCACCGGCTTGTCCATCGTGGTGCTGTGGAGCTGGGCCATTTGGCTGTTCAACCGTGGCGTGGGGATCAAGACCTGAGCCTAGCCGCTATGGCATCCCACGGGTCCGGGGAAGTCGCGCCGCCGCTCGACCCCCTGACCGGGTCATGAAACCGTTAGCCACCCGTGGACTTTCTCCGCGCCGGCATGGAGAATCTAAGCGGGCCTTCAATGAGTCCGCAGCATCCGTCTCCCGCGGGGGCAGGTGAGCATGGGGTACCGCTCCCATGCGGCGAGGCCTCTTGGGTGCCCCTGAAGTCATTCCATTAGACGAGTAGACGAGGAGGAGCCGATGGCCTATCAACACCTCAGGTTTCCGGACGCCGGTACGCTGATCAGCGTTCGCGACGGACGGATGATGGTCCCGGACCAGCCCATCCTCGGCTATATCGAGGGTGACGGCATCGGGCCGGACATTATGCGTGCCTGTCTGCGGATCTGGGACGCAGCGGTCGAACAGGCTTATGGCGCTAAGCGCCGCATCCATTGGATGGAAGTGTTCATGGGCGAGCAGGCGGCCGAGAAATATAACGGCGACTTCTTCCCGGCGGAGGTCAAGGAGGCGTTGCAAAGGCTGCTCGTCTCCATCAAGGGCCCGCTCACCACGCCGGTCGGCGGGGGCTTCCGCTCGCTCAATGTGGCGCTGCGCCAGGACCTCGACCTCTATGCCTGTGTACGCCCGGTGCGCTATTACCAGGGTGTGCCCTCGCCGCTCAAGCAGCCCGAGCTGGTCGATGTCGTCATCTTCCGCGAGAACACCGAGGACGTCTACGCCGGGATCGAGTATCAGTCGGGCAGCCCGGAAGCGCTCAAGCTGGAGCAATTCCTGAAGCAGGAGTTCCAGGCCGAGTTCGTTGCGGGCTCGGGGCTCGGCGTCAAGCCGATCAGCGCCTTCGGCAGCAAGCGACTGGTGCGCAAGGCGATACGATACGCCCTGGCGCAGGGGCGCGAGAGCGTGACCCTGGTGCATAAGGGCAACATCCAGAAATTTACCGAGGGCGCCTTCCGCAACTGGGGCTACGAGCTGGCGCGCGAGGAGTTCGGCGGGCAAACGATTACCGAGGCCGATCTCTACAGCGTCTACGGCGGCAAACGGCCGCCGGACCGGATCGTCATCAAGGACCGCATTGCCGACATCATGTTCCAGCTCATGCTGTTGCGGCCCAACGAATTCGACGTCATTGCGACCACCAACCTCAACGGCGATTATCTCTCGGATGCCATCGCCGCCGAGGTCGGCGGCGTGGGGATCGCGCCGGGTGCCAATATGGCCGATTTCGTCGCGGTCTTCGAGGCCACCCACGGCACCGCGCCCAAATACGCCAACCAGGACAAGGTGAATCCCGGCTCGCTGCTGTTCAGCGGCGTGATGATGCTGGAGTACCTGGGCTGGAAGGAGGCCGCCGACCTCATCACCTTCGCCTATCCGGAAGTGGTTCAGCACAAGATCGTGACCTATGACTTCGCGCGGCTCATGGACGGCGCGACGGAGGTCTCGACCAGCCGCTTTGCCGACGCCCTCATCGATCAGATCAAGACCGCTGAGGGCCTGGAAGACAAACGCGAGGCCTGGCGAGTCGCCGTGGAGGAGGAGCGCAGGGCGCGCGAGGAACGCCGCGTGGCCGAGCCCTACCGCGAGATGCAGGCCTCGGGCCGCACCCCGCACACGATTGGGGACATCATGAACCCGATCCAGTGCGTCAAGGCCGGGGTCTATGTCGATCAGGTGATGCGCATCATGCGCGAGCAGGGGATCAGCAGCATGGTGGTCGAGCCGGGCAAGGACGGGCTGTGGGCGATCATGACCCAACGCGACATCATCAGCCGTATCGTGCACGCCAATCGCTCGCCGGCGCGCGTCAAGGTGGAGGAGATTGCCAGCAAGCCCCTGGTCACCGTCCCCATCGACATGCCGCTCAGCGAATGCGCCTCGCGCATGGTGGAGTCGGGTATACGCCGCGTCGTCGTCGAGCAGAACAATGTCCCGGTCGGGATCGTCAGCGACACCGATCTGTTCCGCATCGTGGATGAGTTCGGCTGGGAGCCGGTGGTATTATGAGGCGGCTACGCTGGGCGAGATTGCTCTTGGGCGTCGTTGCCGCGGGCATCGTCAGCCTTTCATCGGGAACGGAGTTGACCAACACGGCCATGACCCTCAAGATCGATTCCAGCGCCTTTGTGTCGCAGGCCGCTATTCCTAAGCGTTACACCTGTGACGGCGAGGACCGGTCTCCGCCCCTCACCTGGTCGGGCGTGCCCGACACAGCCCGCTCGCTGGTGTTGATAGTCGATGACCCCGATGCCCCCGATCCGGCGGCCCCCCAGCGGGTCTGGGTACATTGGCTGCTGTACAACCTTCCACCCGGCAGCCCGGGCCTGCCCGAGGCGGTTCAGCCGGAGGACCTGCCCTCGGGCGCGCTGCAAGGCCAAAACGACTGGCAGCAGACCGGCTATCGTGGACCGTGCCCGCCCGTCGGCCGGCACCGGTATTTCCACAAGCTCTACGCCCTCGATACCGTCTTGCCCGACCTCAAAGGGCCTAGCAAGGCCCAATTGGAGGCCGCCATGCGCGGCCATATCCTCGCCCAGGCCGAGCTGATCGGGACCTATCAGCGCTCGCGCTGAGCGCTTCCGGCGCCTACCGTTCCTAAAGGAAGCGCCTTCAGGAAACGATAACCCATCACGGCCGGGCACGTCG
>JBOIDW010000192.1:0-2820 GCA_050740655.1 Gammaproteobacteria bacterium
GCGCATTGCTCGTGCACGGCGCGAACGCCGTCCACCAGCGCAGAAAAGTCGAGCGCCCGTCGGCCCGGCGCCTTCGGGACACCCATCTTCTTACCCGCCATACCCAAGTTCCTTCAGGTTGGCGGCGATGGCGGCATCGAGCTTCGCGGCCTCAGCCTGCTGCTCGCGCAGTTGCGCCACGAGCCGCTTCATCTTTTCCTCGAACGGCTCGCCGTCGTCCTCTTGCGCCTCGGCGCCGACGTAGCGGCCGGGGGTGAGCACGTGGCCGTGCTTGCGGATCTCTTCGAGGGTGGCGCTCTTGCAGAAGCCGGGGATGTCTTGGTATCCCCCCTCACCCCCGCCCTCTCCCGGAGGGAGAGGGAGTAACTCGCCGCGCCACGCGTGGTAGGTGCTGGCGATCTTGGCGATGTCGTCATCGGTCAGCTCGCGGTGGGCGCGGTCCACCATGCGGCCGAGCTCGCGGGCGTCGATGAAGAGCAGGTGGCCGCGGCGGTCCGCGATTTCACCCCCACCCTTACCTTCCTCCCTGAGGGGGGAGGGTACTTTTCGTTTGTCTCGCGCGAGGAACCACAGGCACGCGGGGATCTGCGTCGAGTAGAAGAGCTGGCCCGGCAGCGCCACCATGCAGTCCACGAGATCGGCCTCGATGAGGCTCTTGCGGATCTCGCCCTCGCCCGACTGGTTCGACGACATCGAGCCGTTGGCGAGCACGAAACCGGCGAGACCCGTCGGCGAGAGGTGGTGCACCATGTGCTGCACCCAGGCGAAGTTCGCGTTGCCTGCGGGCGGCACGCCATGCTGCCAGCGCTTGTCCTCACGCAGGCGCTCGCCGCCCCAGTCGCTGACGTTGAAGGGAGGATTGGCGAGGATGAAGTCGGCCCGGAGGTCGGGGTGGCGGTCGTTGTGGAAGGTATCACCGTGGGCGATGTTACCTTCGATGCCCCGGATCGCGAGATTCATCTTCGCCAGGCGCCAGGTGGTGAAATCCGACTCCTGGCCGTAGATGCTGATGTCGCCCTTCGCTCTGCCACCGCCTGCCTGCCGAAGCTTCGGCGCAGGCAGGTTGCCGTTGCCGCTCGCGTGGTGGCGGATGAACTCCACGGATTGCACGAACATGCCCGAGGAGCCGCAGCACGGGTCGTAGACGCGGCCTTTGTAGGGCTCCAGCATCTCGACCAGGAGCTTCACCCCGCTGCGCGGGGTATAGAATTCGCCGCCTTTCTTGCCTTCGGCGCTCGCGAACTGGGAAAGGAAATACTCATAGACGCGCCCGAGCACGTCCCGCGAACGACTTTCCGCGTCGCCGATCCGAATGTTGCTGACGAGATCGACCAGTTGGCCGAGCCGCTGCTTGTCGAGCGCGGGGCGGGCGTAGTCCTTGGGCAGCACGCCCTTGAGCGATGGGTTGTCACGCTCGATGCCGGCCATCGCGTCGTCAACGAGCTGGCCGATGGTGGGCTGGCGCGCCTGCGCCTTCAGGTGCGCCCAGCGCGCTTCGGGCGGCACCCAGAAGATGCTGGCGGCGCGGTACTCGTCCGGGTCCTCGGGGTCAGCGCCCTTGGACTTTTCGCCCTCCAGCCAGGCGTGCTGCTCCTCGAAGGCGTCGGAGATGTACTTGAGGAAGATCAGGCCGAGGACAACGTGCTTGTACTCGGCGGCGTCCATGCTGCCACGCAGGGCGTCGGCCATCTGCCAGAGCTGGGCCTCATAGCCGACGGTGGCGGCACTGTCCGACAGCTTCGCCCGTTTCATGAGGTCTTCGGCCGCACCTGCCAACCGGCCTTGGGCCGTGCCGCGGATTCCGCCGCGGCGTTCGGAAATATTTTGAGGACCGCGCCATCAGGCATCACGAGGGCGCGCGCTGTGAGGAGTAGATCGGCTTCCATGGTGGTCGTTTTTGACTCGCCGCCGGCAGATTGTAGGTGAAACCCCGCGCCATGACATCCAACGCGAACACTCGCCGGGCAGGGCCCGCCTCCGCATCGAGCGCTGCGGCTACGGGCGGCGCAAGGTAGAACTGGCAGACGCCGCGGGGGCCGCGGCGGCACGGCTATCCGCAGCTCAAGGCCCCGAGGATATGGATCTCGTCCTTGGCCGAGCTGTTGCCGGAGATCGTGGGTGTCCGTCCCGCGGCGATTTTGGAGCGCCCCTTGAGCGAGTCCGGCGGCGTTGTCCGCCGGTGCGGCGCGCGAATCCAGTTTATAATGCCTGGCCGATTCACATTCGAGGGGAGGGCAACATGCGTCCGAGCGGACGAAAGGCCGACGAATTACGACCGATTGCGATCAAACGCAACTATACCCGCTATGCCGAAGGTTCCGCATTTGTCGAATACGGACACACCAAGATCATCTGCAACGCGAGCATCGATGAGCGCGTCCCCCCGTTTCTGCGCGGTAGCGGGAAAGGCTGGGTTACCGCCGAATACGGGATGCTGCCGCGGGCGACTAATAGCCGCATGCGACGGGAATCGAGTGACGGGAGGCAAAGCGGCAGGACGCTCGAGATCCAGCGGCTCATCGGCCGCTCCTTGCGCGCGGTGGTTGATTTTAACGCTTTGGGCGAGCGCACGGTCACCATTGATTGTGATGTCATCCAAGCCGACGGCGGCACGCGCACCGCTTCCATCACCGGCGGCTACGTAGCCTTGGTGGACGCGATCGCCACGCTGGTCCGCAAAGGCGTATTTAAGACGAGCCCGATCCACGGCATGGTCGCCGCCGTGTCGGTCGGCATTTACCGTGGTGATCCCGTCGTGGATCTCGATTACAGCGAGGACAGCGAGGCGGAAACCGACATGAATGTGGTGATGAACGAAAT
>JBOIDW010000193.1:0-2827 GCA_050740655.1 Gammaproteobacteria bacterium
TGAGGAATCGGCGGGCGTGGCCGAGCTCGAGGGATTCATCGGCAGGCCCATCACGGTCCGTGCCGAAGCGATCTATGGACCGGAGCAGTATGATGTCGTCCTTCTATAGCATGAGAGCTTGTGAATAAATCTATTGCGCAGCCCGCCCGCATCGTTGCGCGGTGCTCGGCGCTTCTGGCAGTGCTCGCGCTTATTCTCTCGCTCGGGGCGCTCGGCGCCCGCATGGTTTTACCGCGGATTGCCGGGCAGCGCACCCAGATCGAGGATTACCTCGGGAGATTCCTGGGCCGGCCGATCACCGTCGAGTCCGTGCGGGGCGCATGGGACGGGTGGGATCCGCGCCTGGTGTTGACCGGGCTCAGCGTGCTTAACGGCGAGACCTTACGCCCCTCGATGGGCTTTGAGCGTGCGGTCATCGGCATCGATATGTGGGCTAGCTTCGGGCGGCGGCAACTGCAATTGCGTGGGCTCGCGCTCAGCGGTGCCGAGTTTACCGTCGCGCGCACGCGCGGCGGGAAAATCGTCATCGAAGGAATCGACGGCACGGACGCGCGCATGCTGCGCTGGCTGCTGCGCCAGCCGCAAGTCGCCATCGAGGGCACGCAGATCCGCTGGCACGATCACCAAGCGCGGCACGGCGCCTGGGCCTTACCCTACGTGCGCCTCGATAGCGCCGGCGCACTGGCGCGGCAAGGCTTCAAACTGACCTTGCGGCCGCCCCCCGACGTCGGCAAGCGGCTGCTCATCGCGATGCGTGGGACGGGCGAGCCGTTCGATCGTGATTGGAACGCCGATTTCTATGCCGAGGCCGAGGATATCGGCCCCGCCTTGTTGCGCGATTATCAACCCTCGATCCGCATCCGGCCGAGCGGGGGAGCGGTAACGCTACGCACTTGGGGTGTTTGGCGCAATGGCCAGGTGAGCGAGGTCGCGGGTGAGCTCAAGACCGGAGGCTTCGCCGTGGGCGCCGGTGAGCACCGCTTTGAGATGTTAGCGACCAGCGGACGCTTCTTCGCCCGTGCCAGCCACGGTGGTGGTTGGCGCATCGGCGCCGATCGCGTCGCGATCACTACCCCGGACGGGTCCTGGCCGGAGGCGCGCTTCGCACTAGCCTTGGCGCCCCCGGACCCGCCCCGAGCGCGGCGATTAGTCGCTTACGCCAGCCACCTCGAGCTTGCGGATCTCGCGCGCGTATTGGTCCTGTCCGAGTCCATGCCCGAGGAAAGCAAGACGCTGGTTGGACGACTCCGGCCCCGCGGCCTGCTGCGCGACGTTGAGATCGCTTATCATCCCGATCGCTCCGGGGCCGCGCGCTTCTATCTTAAGGCAGACATGGATGCCGTCTCCGTGCAAAGAAGCCCGGTGATCCCCGGTGTGGAGCACCTTTCAGGGGTGTTGGAAACGGATGCCGAGAAGGGGCCGGTTACACCTCTCCGGCGGCCCGTTGCAAATCGACGCAGTACCTCTCAATGCCCCGGTTCGCCTCGAGAGCACGAGCGGTGAGGTCGGGTGGCATGCGCTCGCCGACGGTTGGCGTATTTACACGCCCGGTCTCGAGGTCGAGAACCCCGATCTCCGATTACGCATCATGGGCGATATCATCATGCGGGAGGGGCGCGCGGCCGCTGCCGGGCTGTGGGCCGGGATCGACCAGGGACGCGCCGGCGGTTTGGCGAAGTATCTCCCGAGCGATCTTCCGTCCAGGGGCCGGGAGTGGTTAAGCGAGGCGTTGCAGGCCGGCACGATCGGATCCGGCGCCATGGTGCTGAGGGGCCCGCTGGATAGGTTCCCGTTCGATCGGGACGAGGGCCGTTTTGCGGCGGAATTCAATTTGACCGGGGGTGTACTGGAGTATTCCAAGCACTGGCCTCGCATCGAAGGTATCGATGCGCAAGTCACCTTGGATGGGCGGAAGCTGCGCGTGGCCGCGCCCTCAGCCACGATCTACGGTGTGCGCTTAGGCGATGTCAGCGCCAGCATTCCCGACCTGGGCGTCAGCCAACGCCATGTGATTGTGCGCGGCCGAGCGAGCGGCAGCGTGAGCGATATGCAGCGCTTCGTATCGGCTAGCCCCTTACGGTCCGGTGCCGGTCGGCGGATCGCGTCCCTCGAAATCGGCGGGGAGGGCCGGTTGGACCTCGACATGGACATTCCGCTCTTTCCGGGAAAGGCTACCGTTGCCGGCGTCTTGACCTTCCCCGAGAATACGCTCAAGAGCAGTCCATACTCCCTCACGGATCTCCGAGGCGCGCTGCGCTTCGCGGGCGGCGCGTGGTCGAGCGAGGGACTTCGAGCACGCCTCTTCGAGCGCGCTATCGCGCTCGAGACCAAGGGCGGCGCCTCAGGCGGGTGGGTAAAAGCCCGCGGGCGCGCGGACTGGCCAACCATCGAGCAGCATCTGCGTAGCGTATTGCCGTCTGAATATCATGGTTATTTCAGCCGCGGCCGGTTGCGGCTGGCCACCGGAGAGACCGGCTGGGAGGCCAGTCTGAGACTGCCGCAATCGCCGCGGCCGGCGCAATTGCAGGTCCGCTCGCCGTTGACCGGCATGCGCATCGATCTGCCGGCGCCCTTCGGGAAAGCCGCGGCAACGGCGGCGCCGCTCACGCTGACCGCGTCACTGCGTGCCGCCGGGAGCAGCGATATCGCCGTGGCTTACGGTGAGCGAATGCGCGTGCGGTTGGCGCTGCGAACCGGCGCCCAGCCCATTGCCGACGAACGGATTTATTTTGGCCCCGGCGCGCGGGCTTTCCTACCGGGATCTCAGCGCTCGATCGGGGGGCGGTTGGAGCAATTGTCATTGACCGACTGGCAGAGCTTTTTGCGG
>JBOIDW010000194.1:0-10075 GCA_050740655.1 Gammaproteobacteria bacterium
CGTCGAGCTGGCCGAGCCCCTCACCGATGCCGCCTGGCGCGCATTGCGCTTCAATGGCGCCCTCCAGCAAGCCTTCGGAGCGCAGCACATCGACGTCATCACCCGCGGACCGAGCGAACCGCTGAAACCGATCCACGAGACGGCCATGCGATCCGGCGTCGCTCTGTGAACGACCTCGCCGCCAGACTCGCGTGCGTCCTCGAGTTGGTCGATCGGGAGGCTCTTCACCTCGCGGAAGTCACGCAACGGTTCTTTGGAGGTACCGAAGCAATCGACCGGGAATGGCTCGCGAAACAGCTCGCCACGCCGGAAGGGATCGATCGCCTGGAGTCCTTCGGCGCCAAGTTCTCCCGCCAGCAAGACACGCTGAGCGACAAGCTCCTGCCGCTCTTTCTACGGGCCGCCGGAGAGCTTCCGGGGACGGCGGTGGAAAACCTCACCCGCGGAGAGCGCCTCGGCATCATCCCCGACGCCCAAGAATGGCTGGGCGCGCGGGGTCTACGCAACCGGCTCGTGCACGAGTATATCGATGACCTGGGCGAGCTCGGCGCTTCCCTCGATGCCGCCAGACGATTCGCCCGGATCCTCATCGAGGCGGCTCACGCGTTCCGCCGCTACGCGGAGCAAAGACTGGGAATGCTCGATCTGCAAAGCCCCAAGACGTGACGGATGACGATGAACAGCATCTCATCGTGCTCCGGGCCGCTCGAGCGGGGTTGCTGCAAAGCGAGCAACTCATCGAGCTTGAGATAGCTTGCGCAGGTAACAGCCGGATCGCTCATGGCAACCCTCCAATCGAAACGGCGAACAGGACCCGCATAGCGCCTCCGCTGCGCTTGAGGAAGAGGGAGCGGATTATAGCGCTCGGCGTAGGGTAAGACTCGTGGGAATCGTAGCCTGGGTTGAGCGCAGTCTGCGAAACCCAGGGATCTTATACGCCAGTATTCCCGTTGCGAAATCGCGTTGGCCTTCCTATCCTTCGCATCATGCTACGCACCGCCGCCGTGCGGGGGTTACTTGACGGATACCCTCGTCGGACACCCGGTACGAAAAGTCCCGGTCGGAGTCGCGCGTGACGATCCGGCCGCGCAGAGCGCGTTGAATCCCGGGGGAGAGGGCCATGCAGACGATACGGGTGAAGGTCAAGCCCAATGCACGCGTGAGCGTTTTGGAGAAGACGAGCAGCGAGATCTGGCACGCACGGCTCAAGTCGCCGCCGATCGATGGCAAGGCCAATGAAGAGTTGGCGGCACTGGTAGCCCGGCACTTCGAGTGCCGTAAGTCCGCTGTATCGATCAAGAGCGGCGCCTCCGGGCATATGAAGCGGGTGCAGATCGATAGCGACTGAAGATTAGTCCCCCGGGGCATGCGGTTTAGCCGGCGGTTCGACGCTGGCCTTATCGACTATGGGCCGTGCACGTCGCCCGGTTTGCGACGCCGCTTGTTCGCGAGGCATCGCGGTCTCGCCACCCAAGGACTGCGTCAGTGCATCGTTTAACCCGGAACGCGCTTAGAATGTCGTCTCTAAACAGGCCGGCGAGAAAGTGCCTAAAACGCCTTACATAGAAGCACCCGAGGCCCGGGCCGCGGCGCAGTACGCGCAGGAGGTCCTCGATACCCTGTTCCGCCTACTGTGCGAGGTGGTGAGGTCGCGCCAGCCGGAGATCGAGCCCGTCCTGCGTGGCGAGGCGGCCCTGCCGCATGGCGATCGCGAGTTGCTGTTGCGCGCCTTGCAGGCCTGGGGGATCTGGTTTCAACTGCTGACGCTGGGCGAACAGAACGCCTCTATGCGCCGGCTGCGCCAGACCGAGATGGCGCGCGGCCCGGAGCGCGTCGACGGGACCTTCGCCAAGGTGCTCAGCGATGCGGCGCGCAGCGGGGTCACGGCGCCGCGCGTGCAGGCGCTACTCGATCAGGCCCGCATCCATCCGGTGATCACCGCGCACCCGACCGAGGCCAAGCGCGTCACCGTGCTGGAGATCCACCGGCGCATCTATTTGCAGCTCGTGGAACTGGAGTCGTCGCGCTGGACGCCGCGCGAGCGCGCGATCCGCATCGAGCGCCTGCACAACGACATCGACCTGCTCTGGCTGACCGGCGAGCTGCGGCTGGAAAAGCCCAGCGTCGCCCAGGAGGTCGCCTGGGGTCTGTATTTCTTCGAGGAGGTGCTGTTCGAGCGTGTGCCGGAGTTGCTGGAGAAGCTCGAACAGGCATTGGCGACCCAGTTTCCGCGGACGCGCTTCCGCATACCGCCGTTCTTCCAGTTCGGCGCCTGGATCGGCGGGGATCGCGACGGTAATCCCTACGTGACCAACGCCGTAACCCGCGACACGCTGTACAGCAATCGCCGGGCGAGCCTGCGGCGTTATCGCTCGCGCCTGCGGCAATTGCTGCGCAGCCTGAGCATTGCGCGGCACGCGCTCGTAGTGCCGGAGGCGTTTCACCAGGTACTGACTCGGTTGCTGGCCGGCGTGCCGGACGGCGAGGCGATCGCCGAGCGCAATCCGGGCGAGGTATTCCGCCAGATGAGCGCTTGCATGCTGCGCAAGTTGGAGGCCATGCCGGCGCTCGCCGGCACGCAGGGGCCGGCGGCGGCCTGGGCATACCGGGACGCCGATGCGCTGATCGCCGATCTGCTGAGCATGGAGCAAGGCCTGGAGGCGGCGCACTGCCCGCTGCAGGCGCGCTCCATGGTGCGGCCCTTGCGCCGTGAGGTCGAGGTGTTCCGCTTTCGCACCGTGCGGCTGGATCTGCGCGAGAACACCACGGTCATCAATGCTACGCTGGCGGCTCTCTGGGAGACACGGCACGCAGGCCGGGCCCCGCCCGATCAGGCCAGCCCCGGATGGCGGCATTGGCTGGACGAGGCGCTGGCCGAACCACTGGAAGGATGGCCAGGCGCGGAGGCGCTTAACGGCCCGGCCGCAGCGACGCTGGGACTGTTCCGCATGGTAGCGGAGCTGCGCGGCGAGGTCGATCGCGAGGCCTTCGGCAACTTCATCCTCAGCATGACCCGCTCGGTTTCGGACCTGCTCGGAGTGTACCTGCTGGCGCGGCTCGGCGGACTGTTCGCCGAGGGCGCGTCCGGGCCGGTGTGTACGCTCCCGATCGTACCCCTCTTCGAGACCATCGAGGACCTGCGCCGCGCGCCCGGGATCATGCGCGAGTTGCTCGCCATCCCGTTGCTGCAACGCTCGGTACAGGCATCGGGCGGGGTACAGGAGGTGATGATCGGCTATTCGGACTCCAACAAGGACGGCGGGTTCTTCACCGCCAATTGGGAATTAAGCCAGGCCCAATCCCGGCTCACCCGGGTGGCGGAGCAATGCGGGATCGCCATCGCGTTCTTCCATGGCCGCGGCGGCTCGGTGAGCCGCGGTGGGGCGCCGACCGGCCGTGCACTGGCCGCACAGCCGGCCGGCTCGGTGCACGGGCAGATGCGCATCACCGAGCAAGGCGAGGTGGTCTCCTTCAAATACGCCAACCGCGGTACCGCGCAATATCAGATGGAGCTGCTGGCCGCGAGCGTCATCGAGCATAGCTTGAAGTCAGCACTGGAGCCCGAGCTGATGCCGAACCCGGAACTGGATCGGGCCATGGAACGCTTGTCGGGCCTGTGTTACGGGGCCTATCGCCGACTGGCCGAACATCCGGGTCTCGTCGCCTATTATCAGGCCGCAAGCCCGGTCGAGGAGCTGACCCTGCTCAATATCGGATCGCGCCCGGCGCGTCGTTTCGGCGCCAAGTCCCTGAGCGATCTACGCGCCATCCCCTGGGTCTTCGCCTGGACGCAAAACCGCCATCTGGTGCCCGGCTGGTATGGGATCGGCAGCGGTATCCGGCAATTCCTGGACGACGGCGCCGAGGCCGGGCTGGGGCTGCTGCAACGGTTGGGCGAGGAGTCGCGGCTGTTTCGGCTCATACTCGACGAGGTCGAGAAGACCTTGTCACAAGTGGATCTGGAGATCGCCCGGGACTATGCCACCCTGGTACCCGATAGGCCGCTGCGCGAGGAGCTGTTCGGTATGATCGAGGCGGAGCATCGGCTAAGCGTCGCCATGGTCCTCAAGCTGAGGGGCAATGGCGAGCTCTGCGCGGGGTTTCCGCGCCACCGGCGCCGCCTCGCGCGTAGACACGCCATCCTCCGGCAGGTCGGCTGCGAGCAGGTGCGTTTGCTACGCGAGTTTCGGAGCGCCGCCGCCGACCCCCGCGCACGCCGCGAGGGACTGGTCGCGTTGCTCCTGTCGATCAATTGCGTCGCCTCCGGGTTCGGTTGGACCGGCTAGCGATGGTGTCCAGGTCGATCCTCGATCTGCGCCTCGCCATGGTGCTGGCGCCGGCGGCCCTGATGATTCCAGCCGCGCTCTGGTACGGGCCGATCGCCCAGGACCCCGGCTATCACGCACTGGCCGATCAGCGCCTGTGGCTGGGGATCCCGCACCCCGGTGACGTGCTGACCAACCTCGGTTTTATCCTGGCCGGTGCCTATGGGCTGTACGTGGTATTCAGCCGCGCCTTGGCCGAGACAGCGGCCTGGACGGCATTCTTCGCCGGCGTGCTCGCCACGGGCCTGGGTTCCACCTGGTACCACCTCGCGCCGGATAACGCCGGACTGCTCTGGGACCGGCTGCCGATGACCGTCGCCTTCATGAGCCTCACGGCGATCCTCGTAGGGGAGCGCATCGACGCGCGCGCGACCCGCCTCCTACTCTGGCCGCTGGTCTTGCTGGGTCTGGTGAGCGTCCTATGGTGGGGTTGGACGGAGACCCTGGGTCGCGGCGATCTGCGCCTCTATGCCCTAGTGCAGTTTTATCCGATGCTGGGCTTGCCGCTGATCTTGGTCCTTTACCCTGGCCGGCATACCGGCGGGCATTTCTACTGGCTCCTCATCGCCAGCTACGGCCTGGCCAAGCTCGCCGAATACCTGGATGCCCCGCTGTATGATCGCTGCGGCGTGCTAAGCGGTCACGGCATCAAGCACCTGTTGGCGGCGCTGGGGGCCGTATTTTCGGCCGAGATGCTGCGCAGACGCCGCACTCGATAACGGGGCGGTCAAGAGCTTGGGATGAGGTGCGTCCGGTCCGGGAGCCGGCCGGACGCAAGCTTGCTTAGCTCGGCATGTCGATTTGAGGTCTCGCCAAACGACTATTAGGCGTCTTTACACGATTTCTGAACATGTGAACATGAGCCCTGAGGAGACGGTCATGAAGACGCCAACCGAGAGCACCCATCCCCGCTGGCTTGGTGGCGTTCTACACCGCAATATGGCAGGCGGAACCCTAGTACCGATCCGGAGCATGCAATGAAATACCTGTGCCTGGCTTACGAGGAGGAAAATAAGCTCAATGCCCTGTCGCGGAGCGAGTGGGACGTCCTCAGGGGCGAGACCCTGGCCTACGTTGAGGCCCTGCGGAGGAACGGTCACTTGATCGTCACGCACGCACTTCAAAGCGTTGAGACTGCCACAACTGTGCGGGTTCGAAGCGGCAAGCTGGCGGTGACCGACGGCCCTTTCGCCGAGACAAAGGAGCAGCTAGGCGGGTTCTTTCTGATCGAGGCCAGGGACCTGAACGAGGCCATCCAAGTGGCGTCGAAATGGCCGTCGGCACGCCTGGGGAGTATCGAGGTGCGGCCGATCGAGGAAGAGCTCAAGCAGGAAAGGCGCTACAGGTAAGAGTCCGATGTGTCCGGCATGCATGACATCCATTGCGCTGATCGCTGCCGGCGGCAGCTCCGCGGGCGGGCTCGCCGGGTTCGTCCTGACCCGGTTGAGTAGCAGAAAACGCGCAAGAGTCGGGTGGCAGGTGCCCGGCATGGGCTCGCTCTGCCTATTCACGGATCCCGAGGGACGCATGATGGGCTTGTGGAGGTCGGCTGCGAAGCAAACCCGCAAGGCCACGACGCGAAAGTCCATTACGAAAGCGAGGAAATAGCGAATAGGCCCTCGGTTGATCGAGCTTAAGGAGAAAATCATGACTGAAACGCGTGTTCCACACCCAAAAATCGTGTCGCGGGACCAATGGCTCGCTGCGCGCAAGCAACTTCTAGCGAAGGAGAAAGGGCACACTCGTCATCTGGACGCGATCAATGTGGAACGTCGCCGGCTGCCGATGGTTCGCCTCGACCAGGACTATGTCTTTGAAGGCCCGGACGGCAAGGCGCGGCTGCTCGATCTGTTCGAAGCTCGCCGTCAACTCATCGTCTACCACTTCATGTTCGACCCGGCCTGGGATAAAGGCTGTCCGGGCTGCACGGGCTTTGCGGATGCGCTGGGCGATCTGTCGATGCTGCATGCCCGCGACACGTCTTTTGTGCTCATCTCTCGGGCGCCGCTGCCCAAGCTCGAGGCCTACAAGATACTCAGGGGCTGGACCCTGCCGTGGGTTTCGTCTTACGGCAGCCCCTTCAACTACGACTTCCACGTGACCCACGACGAATCCGTCACCCCTCTCGAGTACAACTACCGTGACAAGGCCGAGCTTGAGCAGCGGACGCACGAGCCCTATTTCATGTCCGGAGAGTCACACGGATTGAGCGTATTCTTTCGCGTCAACGACGACGTCTTCCACAGCTATTCGACCTACGCCCGGGGCTGCGAAGGGCTTACCGACGCCTACAGTCTGCTCGACAGGACCCCGTACGGTCGCCAGGAGGACTTCGAGGATTCGCCGTCCGGTTGGCCCCAGAAGCCGACCTACGGGTAAGCACTCGACCGTAAACCCGGTTCTGAACCCGAAACCAATAGGAGATAGACCATGCGATTCATGATGCTGATGATCCCGAAGGGATACGAGAACGCAGCGCCGGGCACCATGCCGGACGCCAAGGCCGTTGAGGCGATGATGAAGTATAACAAAGCCCTGCAGAAGGCCGGTGTGCTGCTCTCACTCGATGGCCTCCACCCGCTCTCGATGGGCGCGCGCGTCTCGTTCTCCGGTGGAAAACCCAAGGTGACCGACGGGCCCTTCATCGAGACGAAGGAGGTGCTCGGCGGCTACTGGCTGATCCAGGTGCAGTCGAAAGAAGAAGCAGTCGAATGGGCCAAGCGCTGTCCTGCGTCGGACAACGAAGTGATCGAGGTTCGCCGAGTGCAGGAGTTCTCGGACTTCCCGGAAGACGTGCAAAAGGCCGCGGCGGGGTTCCCCGAGATGCAGCCCAGTCCCGGCAGCGTAAGGGATCGTGACGTCACAGTCGCGGCACGCAGCCAGGTTTTTTCAACACCGTTCAGGAGTGATCCATGTTCAAGACCATTACCGTCGTAGTCGTCATTCTGATCGTCGCGATACTCCTCTTTGCAGCGACCAAGCCTGACACGTTTCGCGTCGAGCGCTCGTTGAGCATAATGGCACCGCCGGAGAAGATCTTTTCGCTGGTCAACGACCTGCACCAGCATGCCGTCTGGTCGCCCTGGGAAAAAAAAGACCCCGCGATGAAAAGAACCCACAGCGGTGCTCCAAGCGGTAAGGGCGCGGTGTATGAGTGGGACGGCAACAAGGAAATCGGCAAGGGGCGCATGGAGATCACGGAATCATCTCCCCCGCACAAGGTGGTGTTCGCGATGCACTTCATCGAGCCGTTCGAGGCCTACAACACCGCCGAGATCATACTGGAGCCCCAGGGAGACTCCACGACCGTCACCTGGGCCATCTACGGTCCACAGCCCTATCTTGCGAAGGTCATGCATCTCTTTTTAAACATGGACACGATGATCGGCAACGAGTTTGAGGCCGGACTTGCCAGCCTGAAGGCCCTCACCGCGGCGTAAGCGACGGCCACGGAGAGATCAAAGGAGAAAATATGAGCACAAAAATTTTTGTGAATCTGCCGGTGAAGAGTCTCAACAAGTCCGTGGAGTTCTTTACCAAGCTCGGCTTCGCGTTCAATCCGCAGTTTACCGACGAGACGGCCACCTGTATGATCGTGGGCGAGGACATCTTCGTCATGCTGTTGACCCATGAGAAGTTCAAGACTTTTACACCCAAGGAGATCTGTGATGCGAGGAAAAGCACCGAAGTGCTGGTGTGTCTGTCGTCTGACAGCCGGGAACAGGTAGACGACATGGTCCGCAAGGCCGTCGCCGCGGGCGGGAATACTTACAACAAACCCCAAGACCATGGTTTCATGTATGGACATGGGTTTCAGGACCTGGACGCTCATATCTGGGAGATCACTTACATGGATCCCAGCGCAATCAATCAAGGTTAAAAAGGAGAATTGACATGGCTCGTTACGTCGATGGTTTTGTAGTACCGGTCCCAAAGAAGAACGTGCAGGCCTATCGCCGCGTCGCGAGCAAGGCAGGCAAGGTCTGGCGCGAGCATGGTGCCCTCGAGTACGTCGAGTGCATCGCCGACGACGTGAAGCCGGGAAAGCACACGTCGTTTCCGCAGAGCGTCAAGCTCAAGCCCGGCGAAGTCGTGTTCTTCTCGTGGATCGTGTACAAGTCTCGCAAGCATCGCGATCGCGTCAACGCCAAGGTGATGAAGGACCCGCGCCTCGCCAAGATGATGGACCCGAAGGCGATGCCCTTCGACGGCAAACGCATGTTCTGGGGCGGGTTCAAGACCATGGTCGAGCTCTGAGCAGGCGGTGCATGAAGTAGCGGATGGGTCTTGCCGGTCTTCCGGCTGCAATATGCAGTCGGAGCTGCATGAAATGAAGAAGACCTACTTGGGAAGCTGCCACTGTGGCGCGGTTCGCTTCGAGGCTGACATTGACCTGAGCCAGGGCACCTTCAGGTACAGAAACCAGCGACGCGGCCAGCCGCGACGAGGGACGTGGAGGACGACCGCCTGTGCCTGATTTTCATCTGCTGTCACCGCGCGCTGCCGCGGGACGCGCAGGTGGCATTGACGCTCCGTGAAGTCTGCGACCGGGCCGAGGCCGTTACCTCGTGCCCTCGGCATGCGGCCCGCCCGGGATGGCCCCCCGGCAGGAGCCTGATGTCGCCGCGGATGGTGCTCGACCAGCATACGGGCTCTCGCCCCTCCCCAGCGAACCCCACCTACCCTTGGGTTCGCATCGAGCATGAGTTGGCGAGCGCCTCGAATTCCCGTCCTCGATCACGCCGGTCTCTCGTCGGCCTGGCCTTTGCCCGCTCGCGCGCGCGGGTGCAGCGCTCTATGCGTTCCCGACCGCGCTTGAGCCCTCGCGGCCGCATCGGGACCCCGCCCCCGGTAGACCCCCCGGCGTCCGCAGCCGCTTCGTCCCGCCCGTAAGCCACGGCCTTGCGGAACCGCATTGAACTTCTTACTGTGCACCGTACCCATCGATAGGCGCGCGGGGAAGGAATATCATGCATTCCGAAGCCTGTCCCATTCGCCTTCGTATATCGCCTCCGGGCTCAGTAATCGCGACATTGCGCGAGGAATGCGATGCCCCGCATCTTCGATAACATCGAGCTCGACCTGCTCCCTGCGCTTCGGGCCACCCTGGAGGTCGCCAACCGCTCGGATTTCTGCGTCGGCTACTTCAATCTCCGCGGATGGAAGGCGATTGACGACCTTGTGGAACAATGGGCGGGAGGGCCGGACAAGCAATGCCGCCTGCTCGTGGGCATGCAGCGCCTACCGCAGGACGAGCTGCGCGCCGCTTTCAGTCTAACTCAGGGCAATGACCAGCTCGACAACCAGACGGCATTGCGCCTGAAGAAGAGGTTGGCCGAGGAGTTCCGCAGCCAGTTGACGTTTGGGGTTCCGACCAACGCCGACGAGGCCGGTCTGCGTCGTCTGGCCGCGCAACTGAAGGCAGGGAAGCTTGTGGTCAAACTCTTCCTCCGCCATCCGCTTCACGCCAAGCTCTATCTTCTTTTCCGCGCCGATCCGATCAACCCCATCGTCGGCTATCTCGGCAGCAGCAACCTCACGCTCTCCGGGCTCTCGCATCAAGGCGAGCTCAATATGGACGTCCTCGACCACGACGCGGCCAGCAAGCTCGCCCGGTGGTTCGACGATCGCTGGAACGACCGCTGGTGTGTGGACATTACGACCGAACTGGTGCAGGTCATCGACGAAAGCTGGGCGCGCGAAGAGGCGCTCCCGCCATACCCGATCTACGTCAAGATGGCCTACCACCT
>JBOIDW010000195.1:0-5937 GCA_050740655.1 Gammaproteobacteria bacterium
GCGCGCGCCCTGTGTGGGCCGCTGTCATGCCGCACCGGTGGCCGTCGTCGGCACCAACCCCATCGATTGGGCCTCGCCCTACGGCGTCGAGAAGGCCATCGGCGAGGGCAACACCTGCGCCGCCGTACCGGAAGACGCCATCGATTTCGCCCGCTATATCAACGGCGGCGGCTACCGGTTGTTGGCCGAATGCGTGAACGGCGAACGCGAGGTCGAATCCGTCATCGAGGCACTGGAAGACTCCAATCTGCGCGGACTGGGCGGGGCCGGATTCCCGGCCGGGCGCAAGTGGCGCATCCTACGGCAACAGCCTAAGCCGCGGCTCATCGCGGTCAACATCGACGAAGGCGAGCCCGGCACATTCAAGGATCGCTATTACCTGGAGCGCGACCCGCACCGCTTTCTGGAGGGCGCGCTGATCGCCGCCTGGGCCATCGAAGCCGAGGAGGTGTACGTATATCTACGTGACGAGTACGCCGGGTGCCGCGCGCTGCTGATCCGCGAGCTGGAAAAGCTGCGCCGAGATACCCCCTGCATCATCCCGCCCATCCATCTGCGCCGCGGTGCCGGCGCCTATATCTGCGGCGAGGAGTCGGCGATGATCGAATCCATCGAGGGCAAGCGCGGCATGCCGCGGCTGCGCCCGCCATACCTGGCCCAGGTCGGGCTGTTCGGCCGCCCGACGCTGGAGCACAATCTGGAGACCCTGCACTGGGTACGCGAGGTACTGGAGCAAGGCGCCGACTGGTTTACCTCGCACGGCCGCCATGGCCGCACAGGCCTGCGCTCCTACTCGGTGAGCGGGCGGGTGCGAAAACCCGGCGTGCACCTCGCACCGGCGGGGATCACGATGCGCGAGCTGATCGATGAATATTGCGGCGGGATGCTGCCGGGACACGAGCTCTACGGGTATTTTCCGGGCGGCGCTTCCGGGGGGGTATTGCCGGCGTCGCTGGGCGACGTTCCGCTCGACTTCGATACCCTGACCCCTTATGGTTCATTCATAGGCTCGGCGGCCATCATCGTGCTGTCCCAGCATGACAGCGCCAAGAAGGCGGCGCTGAACGCGATGCGCTTCTTCGCCGATGAGTCCTGCGGCCAATGCACGCCGTGCCGGGTCGGCACCGCCAAGGCCGTCAAGCTCATGGAGCGCGCCGGCTGGAATCAGCCCTTGCTGAAGGAGCTGGCCCAGACCATGGCCGATGCCTCGATCTGTGGATTAGGCCAGGCCGCACCCAATCCCTTGCTGTGTGTGATGAAATACTTCCCCGAGGAGATCTCCTCCTGATGGCCGCTCATCCCAAGCCCATCCCGATGCCCGAGGCGCTCGTGCGATATACCTTGAACGGCCGCTCGGTCGAGGCCCTGCCGGGCGAGACCATCCTGCAATCGGCGAAACGCTTAGGCATCGATATCCCCTACCTCTGCTACAAAGAGGGGTACCGGCCCGACGGCAACTGCCGCGCCTGCGTCGTCGAGATCAAGGGTGAGCGGGTGTTGGCGCCCGCCTGCTGCCGCGCGCCGAGCGCCGGCATGGAGGTGCAGAGCGAAAGCGAGCGCGCCCTGCAGTCACAGAAGATGGTCCTGGAGCTGCTCCTGTCGGACATGCCGGGCCAGGGCCGTTCACCCTATACCCCGCGCTCGGAGCTGGATCACTGGGCCGAGCACCTGCGGTTGGGTCGGCCGCGATTTCCCGGCCGCACCCAGCCTGCCGAGGACCTCTCGCATCCGGCGATCGCCGTCAATCTCGACGCCTGCATCCAATGCACGCGCTGCGTACGCGCCTGCCGCGAGGAGCAGGTCAACGACGTGATCGGCTTCGCCTTTCGCGGCGCGCATGCGCAGATCGTCTTCGACCTCGACGATCCGATGGGGGTGAGCACCTGTGTCGCCTGCGGGGAATGCGTACAGGCCTGCCCCACCGGCGCCTTGATGCCGGCGAACAACGTCGGGCTGGAGGTACGATCGGACAAGAAGGTCGCCTCGAACTGCCCCTACTGCGGGGTCGGCTGTCTGCTCACCTTCAATGTCAAGGACAACAAGATCCTCTACGTCGACGGCCGCGACGGCCCGGCCAACCACAGCCGCTTGTGCGTCAAAGGCCGCTTCGGCTTCGATTACGTGCACCACAAGGAGCGCCTGACCAAACCGCTGGTGCGCCGCGAGGGCATCCCCAAGACCGCCCAGATCATCCACCCCGAGGACACCTTTCAGTATTTCCGCGAGGCGAGCTGGGACGAGGCCCTGGATCGCGCCGCCCAGGGCCTGCGCCGCATCCGCGCCGAGCACGGCCCGCAGGCCTTGTCGGGATTCGGCTGCGCCAAGGGCAGCAACGAGGAGGCCTATCTATTCCAGAAACTGGTGCGCACCGGTTTCGGCACCAACAACGTCGACCACTGCACGCGTCTCTGCCACGCCTCCTCGGTCGCGGCCTTGCTGGAAGGCATCGGCTCGGGGGCGGTCTCGAACCAAGTCGCCGATGGCGTGGAGGCGGACGTCATCATGATCGTCGGCGCACGGCCCAATGCCAATCATCCGGTCGCGGCCACCTTCATGAAGAATGCCGCGCGCGCCGGCAAAAAGCTCATCGTCATCGAGCCCTTCGGCTCGGACGTGGCCTTGCATTCGACGCATTTTTTGCAGCTCCGGCCCGGGACGGACGTGCCGCTGTTGAATGCCATGATGTACACCATCGTGGCCGAGAACCTACATAACCGGCGCTATATCGAGGCGCATACCGAGGGCTTCGAGCTCCTGCGCGAACGCATCCAGGACTACAGCCCAGAGAAGGTCTCGGCCATCTGCGGCATATCGGCCCGGACCATCAAAGAGGTGGCGCGGCTCTACGCCACGGCCGACAAGGCCATCATCTTCTGGGGCATGGGGATCTCCCAGCATACCCACGGCACGGACAACGCCCGCTGTCTGATCGCCCTGGCGCTCATGACCGGCCAGATCGGGCGGCGTGGCACCGGCCTCCATCCCCTGCGCGGCCAGAACAACGTGCAGGGGGCCTCGGACGTCGGCCTCATCCCGATGGTCTATCCGGATTACCAGCCGGTCGCGGACCCGGCGGTGCGCGCCAAGTTCGAACGACTCTGGGGAACGACGCTAGACCCCAAACCGGGGCTCACGGTGGTCGAGATCATGCACGCCATCCTGGAGAACAAGGTCCGTGGTATGTACGTCATGGGCGAGAACCCGGCCATGTCCGATCCCAACTTGAGTCATGCCCGCGCGGCCCTGGCCAGACTCGAGCAACTTGTGGTGCAGGACATCTTCTTCACCGAGACCGCGGGCTTTGCCGATGTCATCCTCCCGGCCTCGGCCTTCCCCGAGAAGACCGGCACGTTTACCAATACCGATCGGCGCGTACAGATGGGCCGGCAGGCCATCGATCCTCCGGGCGACGCGCGCCAGGACCTGTGGATCCTCCAGGAGCTGGCGCGCCGGTTGGGGCTGGACTGGAATTATTCCGGGCCGGCCGATGTGTTCGCCGAGATCCGCAAGGCAGTACCCAGCATGGCCGGGATGACCTGGGAGCGCCTGGAGCGTGAGGACTCGGTGACCTATCCCTGCGAGCAAGAGGGCGATCCGGGCGAGCCCATATTGTTCCAGGACCACTTCCCCACGCCATCGGGCAAGGCACGTTTCGTCCCGGCGCGCTATTACAAGGCGGCCGAGGTTCCCGATCACGATTATCCGTTCGTATTCATCACCGGCCGCCAGTTGGAGCACTGGCATACCGGCAGCATGACCCGGCGCGCCGCGGTGCTCGATGCCATCGAGCCCCGGCCCTCGATCTATATCCATGCCGACGACCTCGCGCGGATCGGTGCCAAGGACGGCGAGCTGCTCGTCGTCGAGTCGCGGCGCGGCCGCATCGAGGTCCCGGCACGTCCGGTGAACGGCGTGCAGCCCGGCACGGTGATGATGCCCTTCACCTTCATCGAGGCGGCCGCCAATCTCCTCACCAGCGAGGCCCTGGACCCCTACGGCAAGATCCCGGAATTCAAGTATTGCACGGTGCGGATCGTACCGAAGCGTTTGGAGGCGGGGTACACGACCGGCGTTCACGCGGTGCCGCATTAGGCGGCACATCCTACGTTCTGCTCTTGATCTTTTGGCCGATAACCGGATTACCACAAAGCACCCTCGGCCAATAGGCGCGCGAAGCGCTCGAAGGGCAGCACATCGATACCGTCCTCCGTACGCAGCACGGGTCCCTGCGCGTACACGAGCAGGCGGCGCTTGAGCCCTTTCATACTTGCTACCGCGCGGAGACCCCGGCACCAGCTCTCCGAGAACGTAGTTCTGGACTTGACCTCGACGGCCACCAGTTCCGCACCGCGACGAAGCAGGAAATCGACCTCGGTCCCCGATCCGGTTGGTGCCCAGTAGAACACCTCGTCACAGATATTCCGGTAATCCCGATAGGCTCGGATCGACTGCGCCACCAAACCTTCGAACAGGGCGCCCCGCTCGTCCGGGGAAACGCCGCCCGAGTGCCGCTTCATGGCGCGCACCATCCCCGGATCGCACCAATACCATTTCGGCAGTTTGCGCTCTCGGACCCTGAGCTTCGCTTCGAACGCCGGGAGACGGAAGCACAGGAGCGTATCTTCCAGGATGTCGAGATAGCCGGTCACGGTGGTGCGCGCGACCCCCGCCTCGCGGGCGATGCTGGTCGCGTTGAGGACCTGGCCGTGGAAGAGCGCGGCGAGCGGCAGGAAACGGGCGAACCCCGGCAGGTTTCTCACCAGGGCCTCACCCTGGATCTCCTCTTTGAGATAGAGCTGCGCATAGGCGGCAAGCGTTTCTTCCTTGGCCTCCGAAGCCCACACGACAGGCAATAGCCCATAGCGAAGCGCCTGGTCGAGATCGAAATGCGCGCCGAGCTCCTCGGGCACAAAAGGGTGCATCGCCCGCCGCAAGGCACGCCCCGCCAGGAGATTCACGCCGCGCTCTTTTAACTTGCGGGCACTCGATCCGCACAGCACGAAACGCAGGCGTCGCTCTTCCATGAAGCGGTGGACCTCGTTCAGGAGCCCCGGCAGCCTCTGCACCTCATCGACGATCACCCAGCGGCCGGGCTCGATACCCCGTAACTCGGCCGCGAACAGTGCCGGGCTCGCCAGGAGACGCTGATAGGTCTCCTCGGCAAGGAGGTCGAAGCGGTGGGCATCCGGGAAGGTGGCGCGCAGCCAGGTACTCTTCCCGGTGCCGCGGGGGCCCAGCAGGAAAAAGCTCTGCTCCGGCCGGGAGACGACCCTGGGGAACGTCATCTGCCTACCATGTCGTCAAATTACTTAGTAAAGTGATGGCAATATAGACAGAGATCACCGGATGTCAAGCGGACCGACGGCGCCAACGCCAACAACGTGGTCCCTATCGCCAACCCTTACGGCAAGATCACGAAATTCAAGTATTGCGCGGTGCGGATCGTACCGAAGCGTTTGGAGGCGGGGGTACATAACCACTGTACACGCGGCGCGGCATCAGGGGGTCTCTGATCCAGTCCTGAGTTTCCCAAGCGCGTCATACCCGCGCCGGGCCTTTTCGGTACCCTGGGCCGCTCCGGTCTGAGCCGGCGGAGCCCTTGCTTCCCCGGCACCGAGGACCGTCCGGATGCGCTCCAGCATCGCGAGCTGATCCGGGGCCGGCCGGTCCTTCCATACGCGGGGATCGGTGGCCAGGCGCTCGAGAAGGGTCAATAGCCGCGCGCGGTCGGTCGCATCGGGGAGGAGCCCGGCCAGCGTCTCCAGGGCCCGTTCCGACTCGAACGCGACAATGACCTCCTGCTGGCCGCGGATGCGGCGGCGTTCCTCCAGAGACAGCTTGGGTAGGAGCGCGGCGTAGTCCTCCATGAGCCCGGCCCGGAGCTCGATCTGTGCGAGCGGGATCGTCGCCTGGCCGCGGGTCAGCAAGGCCCCGACT
>JBOIDW010000196.1:0-1850 GCA_050740655.1 Gammaproteobacteria bacterium
AACCCCGGGAGTTCCTCTTGCTCGAATATCTCGCACGTAACGCCAGGCGGGTGGTTTCCAAGACGATGATCATGGAGCATGTCTGGGACTATAACTTCGATCCGCAGACCAACGTCGTGGAGTCTCGAATATGCAGGTTGCGCGACAAGATCGACAAGGGCTTCGACACCCCCCTGATTCATACCGTGCGCGGGATGGGCTATGTTTTTAAAGACACTCCGTAGCCTGCGTCATACGCTCGCGCTGCGCTTGACGATCTGGTACGCCGGTATCTTCGCCGTCTCCTCTATTCTCGCCTTTACGCTGGTCTATGCATCGGTGGTATCTGTCGTGCAGGAACGAACCGACGAGGATTTGGGAGAGGACATCGAAGAGTTTGTCTCTTTTATGCAGTTAGGTGGACTCGAGCGAGTGAAGGCTGAGATGGCGAAGGAAGCACAAGGCGAAGAGGCGAGCCACGACTTCATACGTCTATGGGCGCCCGATGGTCGCGAGCTCATGGCGACGGACCTGTCGTCTTGGACGGGATTGGGCAACCCGCTGGAAGTCCTGGCAAAAGTCGACAGCGGCGATGGGCCGATATTGGCAACCCTCGCGCTGCCGCGGCGCGCGGACAAAGTGCGCGTCATCTATGGAGCCATCGCGCCCGGTCTGGTCCTTGAGATCGGCGAGTCTCTGGAAGAAGATGAGGAACTCATCGCGGCTTTGCTGAGGGGGTTTCTCATCGCGCTAGCGGCCATCACCCTGCTCGGCGGCCCCATCGGCTGGTTCATGGCGCGCCGGGCGTTGCGCGGCGTTCAGGAGGTCACGCGGACGGCGACCGAGATCGCGGACGGCGCGCTGGACCGGCGCGTGGAGGTGCGATCTCAAGGCGATGAGCTCGACACCTTGGCCCGGACGTTCAACACCATGGTGGACCGCATTCAGGCGCTGGTTATCGGCATGCGCGAGATGACCGACAACCTGGCCCACGACCTCAGGAGTCCGCTAGGCCGGATCCGCGCCTCTGCCGAGACTAGTTTGACCAGCGATGGATCAAAGGCGGAGGCCGAGGCCATGGCGGTGGCGACTACCGAGGAATGCGACCGACTGCTGGAAATCATCAACACCACGCTGGATATCGCCGAGGCGGAATCCGGTGCCGCCAAGCTTAAACTGACGGACATCGACTTGGTCGATCTCGTTCACGACGCCTTGGAGTTATTCCAGCCCATCGCCGAGGATAAGCGAATAACAATCACTGCCGATTTGCCCGATCATTGTCGCTTGCACGGCGATCGGCAACGGCTGCAACGGGTGGTGGCTAATCTCCTGGATAATGGCTTGAAGTACATGCCGGCTGGAGGGCGCGTGGCGATCACGCTGGTCGCGGAAGGCGAGCGGGTCACCTTAGCGATCGAGGATACGGGTATCGGAATATCGCCCAATGAATCGGCCCGCATCTTTGAGCGCTTCTACCGCTGCGACCGAAGCCGCTCAAAGCAGGGGAACGGGTTGGGTCTAAGCCTGGCGCTGGCGTTCGTGCGAGCCCACGGCGGCGACATCACCGTCAACAGCACCCCAGGACTAGGCAGCACGTTCAGCGTTGTGCTCCCTCGGTCGCGCGACGGCCGGTATTTCCAACAGGGACCGTAGCACCGGGGGCGCAATATCTAAAGGCGCCATGCTCGCACATTCTCGATGTGAAGGTCGCGTAATTATCCGTTAGATACTTACCGCCAAAATGTTGAACAAAACCACTACGACAAAATCAGAAGTCCCTTCTCCCTCCGGGAGAAGGTTAGGATGAGGGGGTATAAAACTAATGAGTTACCCTTATTCTATCCCCTCACCCCAACCCTCTCCCGGAG